>NZ_JBEXSR010000016.1:0-164099 GCF_040613735.1 Streptomyces sp. NPDC006235 | reverse complement strand
GGCCCGACGGCCAGCGCCAGCTGCTTGACCAGGGCGAACGCGGAGTTGTACTGCCCGGCCATCCCCTCCGGCGCCAGATCGGCGACCAGCGGGGCTGACCACCCTGCTTGGGCTGGGGCTTCCTGCCGCCTTGGGCGACATCGACGGGCAGCATGACCAGCGCGGTCGTGCCACCGGAGTCGGACGGGCGCAGCTGGATGCGGATGCCGTGCCGCTGGGACAGCCGGCCGACCACGAACAGACCCATGCGGCGGGAGACGGAGACGTCCACCGTCGGGGGAGAGGCGAGCCGCTCGTTGATCGCGGCGAGGTCCTCCGGCGACAGACCGATACCGGTGTCGTGGATCTCGATCAGCACCCGGCCGTCGGGCAGGGCGTGACCGGTGACCTTGACCTTGGTCTGCGGCGAGGAGAACGAGGTCGCGTTCTCCAGCAGCTCGGCGAGCAGGTGCACGAGGTCGTTGACGACCCGGCCGGCCACTTCGGTGGTCGGCACGGAGGCCAGCTCGATGCGCTCGTACTGCTCCACCTCGGACGCGGCGGCGCGGAGCACGTCGACCAGCGGGACCGGGCGGGTCCAGCGGCGGCCGGGCTCCTCACCGGCGAGGACGAGGAGGTTCTCACCGTTACGGCGCATGCGCGTGGCGAGGTGGTCGAGCTTGAACAGCGAGGACAGCTGGTCCGGGTCGGCCTCGCGGGACTCCAGTTCGGAGATGAGCGACAGCTGGCGCTGGATGAGGCCCTGGGAGCGGCGCGAGAGGTTGGTGAACATCGCGTTGACGTTGCCCCGCAGCAGGGCCTGCTCGGCGGCGAGGCGGACCGCCTCGCGGTGCACGTCGTCGAAGGCCGCGGCCACCCGGCCGATCTCGTCCCGGGAGTGCACACCGACCGACTCCACGGACGTGTCGACGTCCTGCGGGTCGGACTCGGACAGCTGCTTGACCAGCTCGGGCAGCCGGTCGGAGGCGACCCTGGTCGCGGTCTCCTCCAGACGGCGCAGCGAGCGGATCATGGAGCGGGCCACGACGAACGCGCCGACCAGCGACACACCGAGCACGATGAGGATCAGCGCACCGGAGATGATCGCGTCGCGCTCGGTGGCGCTGCGCAGCTCGCGGGCCTTCTGTTCCATCTCCTCGAGCAGCGTGTGCTCGATGTTCTTCATCTGCTGGATCTTGGTGGAGCTGTCGTCCAGCCAGTCGCGGTAGGACCGCTTGTCCTGCTGGGCGAGTCCGCTCGCGGAGACCAGGGCCCGACCCGCGTAGGTGTCGGTGGCCTTGATCGTGGAGTTGCCGCCGTCCTCGATGGGCTTGAGCAGCTCGGCGGCGGAGTCCTCGCCGTAGATGCTCTTGAAGCTGCGGATCTCGGACTTCTGGCTCTCCAGGGCCGACTCGGCGTAGAGCCGGTCGTTCGGCGAGAGCTTGCCGGTCGTGGTGTTGCTCGCGGGCAGTGCCGCCGCGAGGGCCGCCCGCTGGATCGAGGAGTACTCCTTGGCGGAGCTGAACGCCGCCAGGGCCCGGGTGCGCTGGATCATGTCCGGGTTGCTGGTCGCCTCGGCCATGTCCTGGGAGAGGTCGATCAGGTTCTCGATCAGACGGTGGTACGCCTCGATCGTCTGCGTGGAGTTGTCCTCGGAGGCGTAGGCGCCCTTGCGGATCTGCTCCAGGTCGCCCAGCTCGCCGGCGAGCTGGATGAGGTACTCGCGGACGCCCTTGAGGTTGCCGTCCTTGCTGGCGCTGTCGATCTGCTCGGAGCTGTCGAGGAAGTTCTTCCTCGCCCGGTCGGTCTTCTCCCGCAGGCCCTTGACCGTGAAGTCGGTGGCCTTGCCGCCGTGCGCCAGCGGGCCGGCCGACTGGTCGCGCTCCTCCTGGAGGGCGGCGGACAGCTCGGTGGCCTGCTTGGTCATGTCCGTCAGCAGCTTCATATTGTCGAGCTGCTGGATGTCGTCCATGGACTGGTTGATGCGCAGCGCGCCGAGCGAGGTGGCCGCGACCACCGGGAGCGCGAGCAGCGACACCAGACGGGTGGAGATGCGCCAGTTGCGCAGGGCTATTCGCGGGCCGGGGCCTGCCGGGCCCGCCGGCGGCTTCAGGGCCGGAGCCGGGCTCGCGGGCCCCGTGGGGGCCGACGCACCGGGGCGCCCGGGGCGCTCCCCGCCGTCACCCGCCGGGCCCTGGTTCTGGGCGTGCTGGGCCGAGGGACCTCGGTCGGTCCCGCCGTGCGGCTCCGGCTCCGCCGAAGCGCTGCCATCCCTCTTGAAACGTCCCTGCACTAGCGTCGCAACCTCTGGACCAGGCGCCCCATCGTGTGAACGGCGGGGCACGGTGTCGGCGTTCTGGGGACGCCCTGAGTACGCCCCCGTGGTGGTCTTGAGTGACCGGCGCTGGCTCCCCCTTCTGGCCGCCACTCGGCGCGTCTGTGCGCCCCCTGTGCGCCGGCTCGATCCTGCGGCGGTCCGTGGCATTCCAGCACAGCACAGGATCTCCAACAAGGCTCGTAGGCCATGCCGTGACATAGGTGACACCACGTGAGTGCCGAATCACCGGACGTAGAAAGTGAGTTCACCTATTTCGGACGTATGCCCGCGAGTCGCCGAGGCGCAACGGGTGTCCCAGTCGCCATGATCAGCAGCGGAATGAGTGCTTCAGTGAGCCAATGTCCGTTTCGATGGGGTGGAGTGCGAGCCCGAATTGACCGATTCGCCGCCTGAGTCGTGAGGAAACTCACATGCTGATCACGGTCTCCTCGCGATTACGCCGGGAATCCCATGTTTAGCCTGACGCTTTACAGAGTTGGCAAAACCGACAACCCGCGCCTGGGCGAGGGTCCTACGTGCCCTCCCCGCGCCCGTCACAGAACAGGGTCAAGTAAACAGTGAAGACGACGACGATGTTCCACAAGATCGCCAACCCGCGACGCACGACGCTGGCGCACCTGGACGACGCCGACGAACTGCAGACGCCGGAACAGCAGGAGCACCGCGTCGAACTCCCCACCCAGACCGCCAACCCCAAACGCACCATCCTCACCGAGGTCCCCGTCGCGGCCGCCGCTGCCGCGGAGTGACACCGGGTATTACGCGCACCGGCCGCCGGATGCTCAAGGCGGCGGGACGAGAACATCGAGGGGCGCCGCCGGCGACGGTGGCGCCCCTGCTCAATGCGCGCGGCGCGGACCCCTCCCCGCGTTAGCCTGGAGCGTCAACTCCAGCCGCTTCAGTCAAGGGGCCAAGCATCCCGTGCGCATCGCCAGATTCTCCATCGACGGGAACGTCGCCTTCGGCGCCATCGAGGGCGAGAAGCAGGACGAGCTCGTCCTGGACATCATCAAGGGCATCCCGTTCGCGGACTTCGAGCTCTCCGGCACGAAGGTGCCGGTCGGCAAGGTCAGGCTGCTGCCGCCGGTGCTCCCCAACAAGGTCGTGGCCTTCGGCCGCAACTACGCCGAGCACGCGAAGGAACTGGGCAACGAGGTCCCACAGGCCCCCTTCGCCTTCTTCAAGCCGTCCACCTCGGTGATCGGCCCCGGCGACGAGATCCAGTACCCCTCCTTCTCCGCGGAGGTGCACCACGAGGCCGAGCTGGCCGTGGTCATCGGCCGGATGTGCCGCGAGGTCCCGCGCGAGCGCGTCAAGGACGTGATCTTCGGCTACACCTGCGCCAACGACATCACCGCCCGTGACGTCCAGAAGCGCGAGAAGCAGTGGGCCCGGGCCAAGGGCTTCGACACGTCCTGCCCGCTCGGCCCCTGGGTGGAGACCGACCTGGACCCGGCCGACCTCACCATCCAGCTCACGGTCAACGGCCAGCAGCGCCAGCTGGGCCGCACCAGCGAGATGATCCACTCCATCGAGGACCTGATCGTCAACATCTCCGAGGCCATGACGCTGCTCCCCGGCGACGTGATCCTCACGGGCACCCCGGCTGGGGTCGGCCCCCTCAACGTCGGCGACGAGGTCGCCGTCACCATCGAAGGCATCGGCACTCTCACCAACAAGGTTGTCAAGCGTGGCTAGCGCACCCGGCACTCCCGTACGCGTCCGTTTCTGCCCGTCGCCCACCGGTAACCCCCACGTGGGCCTGGTGCGCACCGCCCTGTTCAACTGGGCGTTCGCCAAGCATCACCAGGGCACCCTGGTCTTCCGCATCGAGGACACCGACGCGGCCCGCGACTCGGAGGAGTCGTACACCCAGCTGCTCGACTCGATGCGCTGGCTGGGCTTCGACTGGGACGAGGGCCCCGAGGTCGGCGGCCCGCACGCGCCGTACCGCCAGTCGCAGCGCATGGACCTGTACAAGGACGTCGCGGCCAAGCTCCTGGACGCCGGCCACGCCTACCGCTGCTACTGCTCCCAGGAGGAGCTGGACACCCGCCGCGAGGCCGCCCGCGCCGCCGGCAAGCCCTCCGGCTACGACGGCCACTGCCGTGAGCTGACCGGCGCCCAGGTCGAGGAGTACCAGGCCCAGGGCAGGGAGCCGATCGTCCGCTTCCGCATGCCCGACGAGACGATCACCTTCACCGACCTGGTCCGCGGCGAGCTGACCTTCACCCCGGAGAACGTCCCGGACTACGGCATCGTCCGCGCCAACGGCGCCCCGCTCTACACGCTGGTCAACCCGGTCGACGACGCCCTGATGGAGATCACCCACGTCCTGCGCGGCGAGGACCTGCTCTCCTCCACCCCGCGCCAGATCGCCCTGTACAAGGCGCTGATCGAGCTGGGCATCGCCAAGCGGATCCCCGCCTTCGGCCACCTGCCGTACGTGATGGGCGAGGGCAACAAGAAGCTCTCCAAGCGCGACCCGCAGTCGTCCCTCAACCTCTACCGGGAGCGCGGCTTCCTCCCCGAGGGCCTGCTCAACTACCTCTCGCTGCTCGGCTGGTCCCTCTCGGCCGACCAGGACGTCTTCACGATCGACGAGATGATCGCGGCCTTCGACATCGCGGACGTCAACCCCAACCCGGCCCGCTTCGACCTCAAGAAGTGCGAGGCGATCAACGGCGACCACATCCGCATGCTCGACGTGAAGGACTTCACCGAGCGCTGCCGCCCGTGGCTCCAGGCGCCGTTCGCCCCCTGGGCACCGGAGGCCTTCGACGAGGCCAAGTGGCAGGCCATCGCACCGCACGCCCAGACCCGCCTCAAGGTGCTCTCCGAGATCACCGACAACGTCGACTTCCTGTTCCTGTCGGAGCCGGTGGAGGACGAGGCCTCCTGGAACAAGGCCATGAAGGAGGGCTCGGACGCCCTGCTGCGCACGGCCCGCGAGAAGCTGGAGGCCGCCGACTGGACCTCCGCCGAGTCGCTGAAGGAGGCCGTGCTGGCCGCCGGCGAGGCCCACGGCCTCAAGCTCGGCAAGGCCCAGGCCCCGGTCCGCGTCGCCGTCACCGGCCGCACGGTCGGCCTGCCGCTCTTCGAGTCGCTGGAAGTCCTGGGCAAGGAGAAGACCCTGACGCGCATCGACGCGGCGCTGGCGAAGCTGGCCGCGTAACGCGCGGTACCCGCACGGCGAGGGCGGCGTCCGGTTCGGACGCCGCCTTCCGCCTTCCGTACCCACGTCACCGCGGGGGGCCGGGCCCCGGTTCGCCCTGGGCTGAGAAGGCCGCGCAGCGGGTACGGTCCGACCATGAGCATCCTCGCCGTGGTCTGGGACGTCGACGACACCCTCTTCGACTACACCACCGCCGACCGCCTCGGCATGCGTGCCCACCTGGCGGCCGAGGGGCTGCTCGACGAGTACGACACCGTCGAGCAGGCCCTCACCCGCTGGCGGGAGATCACCGACCTGCAATGGGCGCGCTTCGCGGCCGGTGAGGCCACGTTCGAGGACCAGCGGCGCGACCGCGTCCGGGTGTTCGTCGGCCAGAACCTCACCGACGACGAGGCCGACGCGTGGTTCAAGCGGTACCGCGCCCACTACGAGGCGGTCTGGGCCCTCTTCCCGGACGTCCTGCCCGTCCTCGACGCCCTCGCCGCCAGCCACCGGCACGCCGTGCTGTCCAACTCAAGCCTCCCCGTCCAGGACCGCAAACTGCGCGTCCTCGGCGTCCACGACCGCTTCGAGAGCATCCTGTGCGCGGCCGAGCTCGGCGTCTCCAAACCCGAGGCCGGGGCGTTCCTCGCGGCCTGCGAGGCCCTCGCCCTGCCACCGCACCAGGTCGCCTATGTCGGGGACCACCCGGAGATCGACGGGCGGGGCGCCGCCGACGCCGGGCTGCTGTCGGTGTGGATCGACCGCGGGGGCGCGTACGCCACGATCGACCCGCCGGTCGGGCCGCACCGCATCGCCTCCCTCGCCGAACTGCCGTCGCTGCTCGGCGCGGATACTCGTTTTGGAGCCCCGTCCACCTTCGGGTAATGTTCTTCCTGCGCCGCGGGGAGCGGGCCGGAAGGCAGGAACCCCAGGCGCAGTACTAGAACAAGATCCCCCCAGGGGGCTTGCGTTCCAGTGGCCTATGGTGTAATTGGCAGCACGACTGATTCTGGTTCAGTTAGTCTTGGTTCGAGTCCAGGTAGGCCAGCTCGCAGAGCTCATCTGCACCAGCGGATTCCGATCCGCAAGCCCCCGTTGTGTAGCGGCCTAGCACGCTGCCCTCTCAAGGCAGTAGCGCCGGTTCGAATCCGGTCGGGGGTACGGTTCCGAAAGATCGACGATCATCTCGGGACTGCTAGGGCCCCCGTTGTGTAGCGGCCTAGCACGCCGCCCTCTCAAGGCGGTAGCGCCGGTTCGAATCCGGTCGGGGGTACTGACTGGTCTAAACCACATTGGTCTATGGTGTAATTGGCAGCACGACTGATTCTGGTTCAGTTAGTCTTGGTTCGAGTCCAGGTAGACCAGCTCGGACCTGCGGAAACGCAGAGTCCACGCCCCCGTTGTGTAGCGGCCTAGCACGCCGCCCTCTCAAGGCGGTAGCGCCGGTTCGAATCCGGTCGGGGGTACGTGCGAGAAGGGCCCTCCACTTCGGTGGAGGGCCCTTCTTGGCTTTTAGGGGCGCGGGGAACTGCGCGAGCAACCACTACTGACCGGCACTCGACGACGAAACCGCCCCTGTCACGGCGCCTGGTCGGGGAAAGCCTGCCGCGGCGTTGAGGCCGACCCTCCCCGAGAACACCCGTTGGTTCAGCCGGTGCGCCGCAACGCCTCGGAGAGGCGCCCCGCCGCATCGATCACAGCCTGCGCATGCATCCTGCCCGGGTGCCGAGTCAACCGCTCGATCGGCCCGGACACCGACACCGCGGCGACCACACGGTTGGAAGGGCCCCGCACCGGCGCGGAGACCGACGCGACTCCCGGCTCGCGCTCGCCGATCGACTGGGCCCAGCCCCGGCGACGTACGCCCGACAGGGCCGTCGCCGTGAAGCGCGCGCCCTGCAGGCCGCGGTGCAGCCGCTCCGGCTCCTCCCAGGCCAGCAGGATCTGCGCCGAGGAGCCGGCCTTCATCGTGAGCGTCGAACCGACCGGGACGGTGTCCCGCAGTCCGGACAGGCGCTCCGCCGCCGCCACGCAGATGCGCATGTCGCCCTGGCGGCGGTAGAGCTGCGCGCTCTCGCCCGTGACGTCACGGAGGTGGGTGAGCACCGGGCCTGCGGTGGCGAGGAGACGGTCCTCACCCGCGGCCGCGGCCAGTTCTGCCAGACGAGGACCGAGAATGAAACGGCCCTGCATGTCGCGCGCCACCATGCGGTGGTGTTCCAGCGCCACGGCCAGGCGGTGGGCCGTGGGTCGTGCCAGTCCGGTGGCACCGACCAGGCCCGCGAGGGTGGCCGGACCGGACTCCAGAGCGCTCAGGACGAGGGCCGCCTTGTCCAGAACGCCGACGCCGCTACTGTTGTCCATGAAACGATACTCGCGTCTCACTCTGTGAAACGCAAGTTCAAATTCTCGTGGAACCCGCCACTCTGGAAGACACGAAGTCACAGCGGCCCGTGACGTACGGGCCTGGCGGCGGTTGCCCGGAAACGCAGGGGCGCGGGCCCGCCTCCTCAAGATCTCTAGTTGGGTCGGCGGATCGTCGTCGGCCGGAGGGAACAGCGATGGGTAGGACACTCGCGGAGAAAGTCTGGGACGACCATGTCGTCCGGCGCGCGGAGGGCGAGCCCGACCTTCTCTTCATCGATCTGCACCTGCTGCACGAGGTGACCAGCCCGCAGGCCTTCGACGGCCTGCGCAAGAGCGGCCGCAAGGTCCGTCGCCTCGACCTCACCATCGCGACCGAGGACCACAACACCCCCACCCTCGACATCGACAAGCCGATCGCGGACCCGGTCTCCCGGATCCAGCTGGAGACGCTGCGCAAGAACGCCGCCGACTTCGGCGTGCGGCTGCACCCGCTGGGCGACGTCGAGCAGGGCGTCGTGCACGTGGTCGGCCCGCAGCTGGGCCTGACTCAGCCCGGCATGACCGTCGTCTGCGGCGACTCCCACACCTCCACGCACGGCGCCTTCGGCGCGCTGGCGTTCGGCATCGGCACCTCCCAGGTGGAGCACGTGCTGGCCACCCAGACGCTGCCGATGTCCCGCCCGAAGACCATGGCGATCACGGTCAACGGCGAACTGCCCGAGGGCGTCACCGCCAAGGACCTGATCCTGGCGATCATCGCGAAGATCGGCACCGGCGGCGGCCAGGGCTACGTCCTGGAGTACCGCGGCGAGGCCATCGAGAAGCTCTCGATGGAAGCGCGCATGACCATCTGCAACATGTCGATCGAGGCCGGCGCCCGCGCGGGCATGATCGCCCCGGACGAGACCACCTTCGCGTACCTCAAGGGCCGCTCGCACGCCCCCGAGGGCGCTGACTGGGACGCGGCCGTCGAGTACTGGAAGACGCTCAGGACCGACGAGGACGCCGAGTTCGACGCCGAGGTCGTCATCGAGGCCGCCGAGCTGTCGCCGTTCGTCACCTGGGGCACCAACCCCGGCCAGGGCGCGCCGCTTTCGGCGTCCGTCCCCGACCCTGCTTCGTACGAAGACGCATCGGAGCGCTACGCCGCCGAAAAGGCCCTGGAGTACATGGGGTTGGAGGCCGGTCAGCCGCTGCGCTCCATCAAGGTGGACACCGTCTTCGTAGGCTCCTGCACCAACGGCCGCATCGAGGATCTGCGCGCCGCGGCCGAGCTGATCAAGGGCCGCAAAGTCGCCGACGGCGTACGGATGCTGGTCGTGCCGGGCTCCGCGCGGGTCGGTCTCCAGGCCGTCTCCGAGGGTCTGGACGTCGTCTTCAAGGACGCCGGCGCCGAGTGGCGGCACGCGGGCTGCTCGATGTGTCTGGGCATGAACCCCGACCAGCTGGCCCCGGGTGAGCGCTCCGCGTCCACCTCCAACCGCAACTTCGAGGGCCGGCAGGGCAAGGGCGGCCGGACGCACCTGGTGTCGCCGCAGGTCGCGGCCGCCACCGCCGTCCTTGGCCACCTGGCCTCCCCGGCCGACCTGGCCGCCGCCGACACCCGTACGCCCGCTGGAGTCTGAGAATCATGGAAGCCTTCACCACCCACACCGGCCGGGCCGTGCCGCTGCGCCGCAGCAACGTCGACACCGACCAGATCATCCCCGCCCACTGGCTCAAGAAGGTCACGCGCGACGGGTTCGAGGACGGGCTGTTCGAGGCCTGGCGCAAGGACGCGTCGTTCGTGCTCAACCAGCCCGAGCGCCAGGGCGCGACCGTCCTGGTCGCCGGCCCGGACTTCGGCACCGGCTCCTCGCGCGAGCACGCCGTCTGGGCGCTGCAGAACTTCGGCTTCAAGGCCGTGATCTCCTCCCGCTTCGCCGACATCTTCCGCGGCAACTCGCTCAAGAACGGCCTGCTCACGGTCGTCCTGGAGCAGAAGATCGTGGACGCGCTGTGGGAGCTCACCGAGAAGGACCCGCAGGCCGAGATCACCGTCGACCTGGTCGCCCGCGAGGTCCGCGCCGAGGGCATCACCGCCTCCTTCGAGCTGGACGAGAACGCCCGCTGGCGGCTGCTGAACGGCCTCGACGACATCTCGATCACCCTGCAGAACGAGGCGGACATCGCCGCGTACGAGGCGAAGCGACCGTCGTTCAAGCCGCGGACGCTCCCGGTCTGACCTGGAGCACGGTCCACCGCCTCTGAACAAGGCGACTTTCGGCCACCGCAACACCCCTCTGTACCCCCGATCAGCCCGATCGGGGGTACAGCCGTTTCTGCACCCGAACGGCCCTGCCCCCGCTGAGGCGGCCACTCAACTTCCCACGTTATGCCGGTGGTTGTTGGGGTACGCGAGTGGTACAGCCGTGACCTCCGTGTGTGCCCGGAAGGCCGTTTGAGGCGGTAGTTGTCCCCTGCGCAGGCGACAACTCGCCCCAGATGGCACAATCTGTGCATGGAACACGACGGCCAACTCGAGCTCTATGCGGCAGTCGCGGACCAACTCAAGGAAGCGCACGCAAAAGTGCGCGCACTGCAAGTCCCGGAGGGCGTACGGATGGCGCTGACCCGGAAGCTGCTGGTCATTACGGCCGCGGCCAAGCACGATCTCGCCGACGCGGCAAGGCGGCTGGATCGGTTCACCGCGGACCTCGACGAGGGACGTCTCCCCGACGAGGAACGCTGAACCGGACAACACCGCCGAGTTCGTTGCGGCACAAGGGTGATAAGCCCGTTTCGTGTTTGATTTGCGGTATATATCTGCCTAACGTGCGAAAAAGCTTGAACACTTTCGTTCTGGCGATGTCTCCGAAGGGGAAGACGTGAACAAGGCGCAGCTCGTAGAAGCGATTGCCGACAAGATGGGCGGCCGACAGCAGGCCGCCGATGCTGTCGACCATGTACTGGACGCCATCGTCCGCGCGGTCGTCGCTGGTGAGAGGGTTTCCGTCACCGGTTTCGGTTCCTTCGAGAAGGTCGACCGTCCGGCCCGCTACGCCCGTAACCCCCAGACGGGCGAGCGGGTTCGGGTCAAGAAGACCTCCGTTCCGCGCTTCCGTGCGGGCCAGGGCTTCAAGGACCTGGTCAGCGGCTCGAAGAAGCTGCCGCGTGGTGGCGAGGTCTCCGTCAAGAAGGCTCCGAAGGGCAGCCTGACCGGCGGCGCCGGCGCGACGGTCAAGAAGGCCGCCGCGAAGAAGGCGACCGCCAAGACGGCCGCCGCGAAGAAGACCACGGCGAAGAAGGCTCCTGCGAAGAAGGCCACCACCAAGACGGCGGCCACGAAGAAGACCACGGCGAAGAAGGCCCCGGCCAAGACCACGACGGCCAAGACCACCGCCGCGAAGAAGACCACCGCCAAGAAGGCACCGGCGAAGAAGGCGACCGCCAAGAAGGCGCCCGCCAAGAAGTCGACGGCGCGCAAGACCACCGCGAAGAAGACCACCGCCCGCAAGAAGTAAGGGCGCTGGGGCACTCACGCGCCGGGCCGGACTCCGTACGGAGTCCGGCCCGCGGTGTGTTCAGCGAGTGGGCAGGGGGGTTCAGGGGGTTCAGAGGGTCTGGAGGGTCACCAGGGTGATCCGCAGGTCCTCCTTCGCGCCCTCCACCTCGATCCGCACCCGCTGTCCCGGACGCAGCAGCCTCAAGCCGCCCGCGTCGAACGCCGCCGCGTCGAAGGGCACCGGGGTGCCGTCGTCCAGGAGCACCTGCCCGCTGCGGCTTTCGGGGTCGTACGTGTACGCGGTCGCCTGCATGGCCGCAGCCTACTGCCCGGGTATCAGCAACCGCGCGGCGGCCGCGGCCGTATGAGGGCCGACCCCCAGGGCCAGCGCGGTGCGCAGGTCGGTGCCGGTGTCCACGTCCTGGCGTACGGAATCCACGGCGGTGAGGGACAGTTCCACGGCCCCGGACGCGCGGTGCCTGGCCCGGGAATCGATACCGAAAGCCGGGAACAATGGCCGGCCCGGGGTGGCGGCCAGCAGAGTCGTACCGATTGCGGCCGCATCCGGGAGAAAAGCGCGCGGGAATTCAGCGGCGGCGTCGAGTACCCGCGCCAATTCCGGCGGGCGCAGCGCCGGCAGATCGGCGTTCAGCGCGGCCACCGGACTTTCGGGACGTGCGGAGCGGACGGCCCCCGCCGCGTGTGCGAGGGCGGCGTTGAGGCCGCTTCCCGGCTCGTCGGGGATGATCGCCGCGCCCAGTGCGGCCAGCTCGCGGCCGGCCCGGGCGTCGTCCGTGACGACTGCCACATCCCGCACCGCCGGGCAGGCCAGCGCGGCCGCCACCGTGTCCTGGGCGAAGGCCAGCGCCAGGTCCGGCCGCAGCCCGTCGTCCGCGGTGTCCGCGAGTCTGCTCTTGGCCTGGGCCAGGGGCTTCAGGGGTACGACCAAGGTCCACTGCACAGATGTCCCGTCCCTCTCTTGTCGCGGTCATTGTCACCCGGGGCCGCCGGTGCCCGGCGTGTCGGGGCGTACGGTGTTCTCGACAGACCGGCGGCCTGGGGCGACACTTGTGCGGCCCCCCGAGGCCCCCGCTTCAGGCCCTAGAGGAAGGTGTCCGCGTGCCCCGCCGCAGAATCGGCTTCTGGTACCGCTTCGCCGCGGTGATCTGCAAACCGCCGCTGGTGGTTCTGCTCAGGCGGGACTGGCGCGGAATGGAGCACATTCCGGCCGAGGGTGGATTTATCACCGCGGTGAACCACAATTCGCACATCGACCCCTTCGCTTACGCGCACTTTCAATACAACACCGGGCGCGTCCCGCGATTCCTCGCGAAGAGCGGGCTTTTCAAGAAGGGATTCGTCGGTGCCGCGATGCGCGGCACCGGGCAGATCCCCGTCTACCGCGAGAGCACGGACGCGCTGAGCGCCTTCCGGGCCGCCATCGACGCCGTGGACCGCGGGGAATGCGTCGCCTTCTATCCCGAGGGCACCCTCACCCGCGACCCGGCGGGCTGGCCGATGACCGGCAAGACCGGGGCCGCGCGCGTCGCCCTGCAGACCAAGTGCCCGGTGATTCCCGTCGCCCAGTGGGGCTGCAACGAGTTGCTGCCGCCGTACGCGAAGAAGCCGCACCTCCTGCCGCGCAAGACGCACCACGTGCTCGCCGGGCCGCCGGTGGACCTCACACGGTTCTACGACCGGGAGATGACCGCGGACGTCCTGAAGGAGGCCACCGAGGTCATCATGGCGGCCATCACCCGCCAGCTGGAGGAGATCCGCGGCGAGAAGGCGCCCGAGACGCCCTACGACCCGCGCCGGGAGCGGATCGAACAGCGGCGCCGCACCCAGGCGCAGACACAGCGGGGCGGGCAGCAGGCGGCGTCGCCGGTGCAGTCGGCGCCCTCGGCACAGTCGGCAACGGAAGAGGGGCTGGGCAAGTGAGCAAGCCGGTCAAGGCGGCGGTCCTGAGCGCCGGTTCGTGGGGCACGGCCTTCGGCATGGTGCTCGCCGACGCCGGGTGCGAGGTCACCCTGTGGGGGCGCCGCCCTCAGGTCGTGGAGGCGATCAACTCCACCCGCACCAACCCCGACTACTTCCCGGGCGTCGAGCTCCCGGAGAACGTCCGGGCCACCACGGACCCCGCACAAGCCGCCGCGGACGCCGACTTCACGGTCCTGTCGGTCCCCTCGCAGACCCTGCGCGGCAACCTCGCCGACTGGGCGCCGCTGCTGGCCCCCGGCACGGTCCTCGTGTCGCTGATGAAGGGCGTCGAACTCGGCTCCGCGATGCGGATGAGCGAGGTCATCGACGACGTCGCCAAGGTCGGCCCGGACCGCATCGCGGTGGTGACCGGACCCAACCTGGCCCGCGAGATCGCCGCGCGGATGCCGGCCGCCGCCGTGGTCGCCTGCACCGACGAGGCGGTCGCCCAGCGGCTCCAGGCCGCCTGCCACACGCCGTACTTCCGCCCGTACACCAACACCGACGTCGTCGGCTGTGAACTCGGCGGTGCGGTCAAGAACGTCATCGGCTTGGCCGTCGGCATCGCGGACGGCATGGGCCTCGGCGACAACGCCAAGGGCTCGCTCATCACCCGCGGCCTCGCCGAGACCACCCGGCTCGGCATGGCGCTCGGCGCCGACCCGCTGACCTTCTCCGGACTCGCGGGCCTGGGCGACCTGGTGGCCACCTGCTCCTCGCCGCTGTCCCGCAACCACACCTTCGGCACCAACCTCGGCAAGGGCATGACCCTCCAGGAGACCATCGCGGTCACCAAGCAGACCGCCGAGGGCGTCAAGTCCTGCGAGTCGGTGCTGGATCTGGCCCGGCGGCACGGCGTCGACATGCCCATCACCGAGACGGTCGTCGGCATCGTGCACGAGGGCAAGCCTCCGGTGGTGGCCCTCAAGGAGCTGATGTCGCGCAGCGCGAAGCCGGAACGACGCTGAGCGACGCGGATTCGCGGGCGCTGTATCCCGGCCCTACCAACGGGTACTCTCAACGCGATATGAGCACCGAGAACCTCCCCCAGAGCCCCGAGCAGCCGCCTCGCAAGCCGCGTGTGGCCGTTGTGTTCGGCGGGCGCAGCTCCGAACACGGGATCTCCGTGGTCACGGCCGGCGCCGTCCTCAAGGCCATCGACCGGACGAAGTACGACGTCCTGCCGATCGGCATCACCCAGGACGGCCGTTGGGCGCTCACGGCGGACGAACCGGAGCGGATGGCGATCGTCGACCGGCGCCAGCCGAGCGTCGACCTGCTCGCCGAGTCCGCCGAGGGCGGAGTCATCCTCCCGGTCGACCCGGCCAGCCGCGAAGTCGTCTACAGCGAGCCGGGATCGGTCCCCAAGGCGCTCGGCGAGGTCGACGTGGTCTTCCCGGTGCTGCACGGCCCCTACGGCGAGGACGGCACCCTCCAGGGCCTCCTGGAGCTCTCCGGCGTCCCGTACGTCGGTTCCGGTGTGCTCGCCTCGGCCGTCGGCCAGGACAAGGAGTACATGAAGCGGGTGTTCACCTCGTTCGGGCTGAAGGTGGGCCCGTACCTGGTGATCAGGCCCCGCGAGTGGCAGCAGGACGAGCCGGGCGCCCGCAAGAAGATCGTCGACTTCGCCGGCGAGCACGGCTGGCCGCTGTTCGTGAAGCCCGCGCGCGCCGGTTCGTCGATCGGCATCACCAAGGTCGACGACCTCTCCGGCCTGGACGAGGCGATCGCCGAGGCCCAGCGGCACGACCCGAAGATCCTCGTGGAGGCCGCGCTGCGGGGCCGCGAGATCGAGTGCGGCGTCCTGGAGTTCGAGGACGGCCCCCGGGCCTCCGCCCCCGCCGAGATCCCCTCTCCCGAGGCGCACGCGTACTACGACTTCGAGGCCAAGTACATCGACTCGACGCCGGGGATCGTCCCGGCGCCCCTGACGCCGGAGGAGACGGCTCGGGTGCAGCGCCTGGCGGTCGACGCCTTCGAGGCGGCGTCCTGCGAGGGGCTGGTCCGCGCGGACTTCTTCCTCACCGAGGACGGCGAGTTCGTGATCAACGAGATCAACACGATGCCCGGCTTCACGCCCATCTCGATGTACCCGCAGATGTGGCAGGCGAGCGGGGTGAGCTACCCGGAGCTGGTGGACCTGCTGGTGCAGGCGGCGCTTCGCCGCTCCACGGGCCTGCGCTGACCGACGCGAGAGGCTCTCAGGAGGCGATCCCCTCGGGGATCGCCTTTTTCACAGCCGGAGCCAGATCGATGAGAGCCCCCGAGCTGTCCACGCCCTCCGGGACGGCCACCTCGACGTAGGCCTCACGGTTCGCCGAGGTGAACCGGTACCCCCCGTCGTCCTGCTTCTCCATCAGCCAGTCGACCCCGTTCACACCGCCGGCGACCGCGTCCGGATCCTGTCCGGACGCCACCTTCGGATCGACCATCTCGGGCGGCTGCGGCACACCGCAGCGAAGTATGATCGCCGGGCTGCCCCAGCCCGCCGTCAGCGCCGACGCGGGCTCGGGATCCTCGCGACGCTCCCCGTCCACCTTCGCGGGCAGTACCTTGTCCAGGTTCCGGCACAGTTCCGTGACCTTCGCGTCCGGACTGGGAACCGCCGCCGACGCGCTGTCGTCTGCCGAGGAGCAGCCCGCGGCAGTGATCAACAGCGCGAGAGCGGGCAGGCGGAAGAAGACACGGAACACAGAACGGTGCCGGTGACGGAAAGAGTTCACCGGCACAGGGTAGACGGGGGCTACAGATGGACGACCGGGCAGGTCAGAGTGCGGGTGATGCCGTCCACTTGCTGGACCTTGGCGACCACCATGCGTCCGAGGTCGTCGACGGTGTCGGCCTGGGCCCGCACGATCACGTCGTAGGGTCCTGTGACGTCCTCGGCCTGGATGACCCCAGGAATCTTGCTGATCGTCTCTGCGACGGTCGACGCCTTGCCGACCTCCGTCTGGATCAGGATGTACGCCTGTACCACGGAACCTCCAGGGCGGCCACGAGGATCATGTGGGGAAAAGGAACGCCACGGTATCGCGTCGCCGCTCGCCGCGGGGAGACCTGCGGGGACCGGGTCTTGCGCGCCGGGGTGCGGGTCCGGCAGAACGTGACGGTCACTTCGACCGTAGCGAGGACCGAGAGGCCTCGCGACCGGGTACGGACAGGGACAGAAGGGGAGAAAGGGCAATGAAGGGCACTGTTGGTGAGCTCGGTGAGTTCGGGCTCATCAGGGAGCTCACCTCCCGTCTGACCACCACCCCGGCGGTGCGGGTCGGCCCCGGCGACGACGCCGCCGTGGTGGCCGCGCCCGACCGCCGGGTCGTGGCCAGTACGGACATCCTGGTGGAGGGCCGGCACTTCCGCCGGGACTGGTCGACGGCCTACGACGTGGGCCGCAAGGCGGCGGCGCAGAACCTCGCCGACATCGCCGCCATGGGCGCCGTACCGACCGCGCTGCTGCTCGGTCTGGTCGTTCCGGCCGAGCTGCCGGTGACGTGGGCGAGCGAGCTGATGGACGGACTGCGCGACGAATGCCAGGTGGCCGGTGCCGCCGTGGTCGGCGGCGACGTCGTACGCGGCGACTCGATCATGGTGTCGATCACCGCGCTCGGCGATCTGCGCAACCAGGAGCCGGTGACGCGGGCGGGCGCACAGCCCGGCGACCTCGTCGCGGTGACGGGCTGGCTGGGCTGGTCGGCGGCCGGGTACGCGGTGCTGTCGCGCGGGTTCCGTTCGCCGCGCGCCTTCGTGGAGGCCCACCGGCGTCCCGAGCCGCCCTACCACGCGGGTCCGGCCGCCGCCGGGCTCGGGGCGACCGCCATGTGCGACGTCAGCGACGGGCTGATCGCGGACCTGGGGCACATCGCCGAGGCCAGCAAGGTGCGGATCGACATCCGCTCCGGGGCGATCGACATCCCCTCCCAGATGAACGACATCGGGCAGGCCGTCGGCGTCGATCCGATGCAGTGGGTGCTGACCGGGGGAGAGGACCACGCGATCGTGGCGACCTTCCCGCCGGACGTGAAACTGCCCGCCCGCTGGAAGGTCATCGGCGAGGTCCTCAACCCCTCGGCTCTGCCCCAGGTGACGGTCGACGGGGCGCCGTGGACCAGCAAGGGCGGCTGGGACCACTTCGGGGACATGGACTCATGAGGCCCAACGTCCTCACGGTGGCGGGCTCCGACTCGGGCGGCGGGGCCGGCATCCAGGCCGACCTGAAGGCGATGCTCGCCCTCGGCGTGCACGGCATGAGCGTCCTGACGGCGGTGACCGCGCAGAACTCCCTCGGCGTGCAGGGCGCTTGGGAGCTGCCCGTGGAGGCCGTGCGGGCCCAGTACCGCAGTGTCGTCGACGACATCGGCGTCCAGGCGGTCAAGACCGGGATGCTGGCCTCCGCCGAACTCGTGGAGACCGTGGCCGAGTTGATCGCGGGCACGGATGCCCCGGCGGTCGTCGACCCGGTGGGCGTCTCCAAGCACGGCGACTCCCTGCTCGCCGCGTCCGCACTGGACTCCGTCCGTACGAAGCTGTTGCCGGTGGCCACGGTCGCCACGCCGAACCTCGACGAGGTGGCCCAGCTGACAGGCGTGCGCGTCGAGTCGGAGGAGCAGCTGCGGCGGGCCGCGGCGGCCGTGCTCGGCTACGGGCCGCGGTGGGTGCTGATCAAGGGCGGTCACCTGTCCGGGGACGCCGTGGACCTGCTCACCGACGGCTCCGAGGAGCACTGGCTGCGGGCGCCGCGCCACGACAACCGGCACACCCACGGCACGGGCTGCACGCTGGCCTCCGCGATCGCGTCGCAGCTGGCGAAGGGGGACTCGGTGCCGGAGGCGGTGGCGGCGGCCAAGGAGTACGTCACCGGCGCGATCGCGGCCGGGTTCGCGCTCGGCGGGGGCATCGGGCCGGTGGATCATGGCTGGCGGTTCCGGGCCGGTTCCTGAAGATCAAGACACCGCGTTCTTGACCATCAGGACACGGCCTTGAACATCAGGACACGGCAAAGAGCCGGTCCACCTGAGGTGGACCGGCTCTGTAAGCGAACCAGCAGTGGCCGCGCGCTAGCTGAGCGTCAGCGCGAGACCTTGCCGGCCTTGATGCACGAGGTGCAAGCGTTCACGCGCTTCGGCGTCCCGCCCACCACGGTACGCACACGCTGGATGTTCGGGTTCCAGCGACGGGACGTACGGCGGTGCGAGTGCGAGATGTTGTTGCCGAAGCCCGGCCCCTTGCCGCAGACGTCGCAGTTGGCAGCCACGGGTCACTCCAAAGACTTCAGATGCACTTACGGTTGATCCCGGCATGCCGGGATCCGGATCAGAGGATCTGAGTGGCGCTGCCAGGGGAATGGCCCGATTCGATCGGGCAACCGGAGCAGCATACAACGACTGCGCCCGTGTAGTGAAACTACCATGGTCGGCCCGCGCCCCTTCCCGGCCCACTTCCGGTGGACAGGGCCCCGGGGTCTACGCTGCGTGCCACGTCCAGCAGCTCAGGGAGGCGCGGTGGCGCAGGTGCCGCAGACATTCTTCGATGCTCTCGCGGTGCGCACCTGGTGCGGTCTCGCACTCGAGACGCTGGGGCGGGCGCGTGAAGAGATCGACGCGATCAACGTCTACCCCGTGGCGGACGGGGACACCGGCACCAATCTGTATCTGACCCTGGAGTCCGCCGTCGCGGCGGTCGAGGCCGTGTTCGCCGGGCACGCGGCGAGGTCGGGCCCCGAGGGGCCGACGCTGGCCGACGCGGTCCGGGCGATGGCGCACGGGGCGCTCATCGGGGCCCGTGGGAACTCCGGGACGATCCTCGCCCAGCTGCTGCGCGGCATGTCCCAGGTGCTGGCCGACCAGGAGACCGGGCTCGCCGGAGGCGAGACCGCGCACGGCGACGGCGAGACCGCGCACGCCGACGGCCAGGGCCTGCGGCTGGCCTTGCGGCACGCGGCCGACTCCGCCCGGCAGGCCGTGGCCCACCCCGTCGAGGGCACCGTCCTCACGGTCGCCTCGGCCGCCGCCGACGCGGCCGACGCGTCCTGCGGCGCCGAGGGCGACTGCGGGACCGTGGCCAGGGCGGCCTACGAGGGAGCGCGCGCGGCCCTGGCCGCGACCCCCGGCCAGCTGCCCGTCCTGGAACGCGCCGGGGTGGTCGACGCCGGCGGCCGGGGGCTGGTGGCGGTGCTCGGGGCGCTGGTGGAGACGTTCACGGGGGAGAGGCCGCGGGACCGGGCGGCGACGGTGACGGCGGGTGCGTCGTGGGAGGGCGGGGACGCGAGCCCGCCCGGCGAGTGCGCCGACACCGCCGCCGTGGCCGGCCAGGACGGTCCCGCCTTCGAGGTGATCTACCTCCTGGAGGCCGAGGACACCGCCGTGGCGCGGCTGCGGGAGCGGCTCGACGCGCTCGGCGACTCGCTCGTCGTGGTCGGCGGCGACGGGCTGTGGAACGTCCACGTCCATGTCGACGACGCGGGCGCCGCGGTCGAGGCCGGTATCGAGGCCGGGCGGCCCTACCGCATCCGCATCACGCACTTCGCCGCCGGCGACGTGCACACCACCGGCGCCGAGCGGCCTCCCCGTGAGCGCGCCCAGCGTGCCGTCGTGGCCGTGGTGCCCGGCGAGGGCCTGGCCGGGCTGTACGCCGAGGCCGGGGCCACCACCGTGCTGGCACGCCCCGGGGAGCCGCCCGCGAGCGGCGAGCTCGTGCAGGCCGTACGACGGGCCCACGCGCGCGAGGTCGTGCTGCTGCCCAATGACGCCGAGCTGCGTCACACCGCCGCCGCGGCGGCCGAGCAGGCCCGTACCGAGGGGATCCGGGTGGCCCTCATCCCGACCCGCTCGGCGGTCCAGGGCATCGCGGCGCTGGCCGTGCACGAGCCGGAGCGCCGTTTCGACGAGGACGTGGTGTCGATGACCTCGGCGGCCGGCGCGACCCGCTACGCCGAGGTCACCGTCGCCGAACGCCAGGCCTGGACGATGGCCGGCATCTGCCAGGCCGGCGACGTCCTCGGCCTCATCGACGGTGATGTGGCCGTGATCGGCTCGGACGTCACGGCCACCGCCCGGACCGTCCTGGACCGCATGCTCGCGGCCGGGGGCGAGATGGTCACCCTGGTGCTCGGCGACGAGGCTCCCGACACCATCGCCGAGCATCTGGAGGGCCGGGTCCGCGAGGGGTACCTCGCCGTCGACACGGTCGTGTACCGGGGCGGACGGCAGGGGGCCGTGCTCCTCATCGGCGTGGAGTAGGCCGATCAGGGCGGGTGCCGGGTGACTCAGTCCGGATCCTCCGCCGCGACGCGGAGCAGGTGCTCGGCCTCTGCCCGCCGGGCCCCCACCGCCTCGCCGTCATCGTCGTCGTTCATCCCCTCGGGTGCCGCGCCGCCGTAACCGTCGTATGCCGCCAGCACCGCACGCGCGCGTGCCCTCGCGTCGGTGAGACGGCCCAGCTCGATCTCCAGCCATCCCGCGGTGAGTTCGGCGCCGGTACGGCTGTGCAGGGCGCCGTCCCCGAGGGTGGCGAACACCTCGGCCGACCGCAGCAGTTGGGACAGCGCCTCCTCGAACACGGCCGGGAGCGAGCCCTCCGCGCCGCCCTCGGCGGACCGGGCCAGCAGGTCGCCGAACTGGCGGTGGGTGTGGCCGAGTTCGGCGACGAACCGCTGCCGGGACTCCTCGTCTTCCGCCTCGTCCCGCGCTGCCTCGCACTCCCGGACCGCGTCCGCCATGAGCAGGCGGGCCGCTGCGGGGCCGTCCTGCGTGCGCAACGCCAGCCAGGCGCGGGCGCGCAGGGCCCGGACCAGCCCGTGGACGTTGCCGAGTTCGCGCCACAGGCCGCCCGCGCGTGCGTAGGCCCGGTCCGCCTCGTCGGCGAGTCCGGCCTGCCCGAGGGACTCCCCGGCCAGGTGGGCGAGGGTCGCGTGGTCGTGCTGTTCGGGCCAGTGCCGGGCGATCTCGGCGGCCTGGAGACGCCGTTCGGCGGCGGCGCGGTGCTCGCCGAGTTCGCTCAGGCAGTCGCCGAGCCACCACTGCGTCTGCACGACCGCCCCGTCGCCGTGCGTCTCGGCGGTCAGGTCGGGCAGCGCCGACTCCAGGACCTCCGCGGCCTCGGCCCACCGTCCCTGCCGCAGCAGGAACCCGCCGAGCTGCTGCCGGGCCCAGGCGCCCAGTGTCGCGCCCTCGCCCCCCTCGTCGGCCCAGTGCGCGGCCTCCAGTGCGTGCCGGGCGGCCTCGACGACCTCGCCCCGGCCGCCGGTCAACTCGGCGAGCTGGAGGTGCAGCTGGGCCCGGCCGGGCGCCTCCAGATGGGCTCCGCCGTGCTCCAGGGCCGCCCGCAATGCCCGTTCCGCCTCCGCCATGTCGCCGAGGTGGTGGGCCAGGGAGGCCAGCCGGGCCTCGTACTCCACCGCGTACCACGGCAGTCCCGCCGCGACGAACGCCGCCGCGCCCCGCGCGAACAGCCCCGCGGCCGTCCCCAGGTCCCCGCCCAGTCCGGCCAGCTCGGCGAGCATCGCCTGCGCCTCGGCGCCCCGCGCGGCCAGCCGCACGTCCTGACCGGTCCGCCCGTCGACCAGTGCCAGAACCTCCCGGACAGCGGCTTCGGCCTCGTCGAGAACCGCCTCCGGGCCGTCGCGCTCGGCGCCACCCTCTGCGAGACCTTCCCCGGCCTCGTGCGCCCGGCGCAGCAGGATCCGGGCCCGTGCCATCAGGACGGACGCCGTCTGGCGTATCCCGGTGTCGCCGGCGGCGTACAGCGCGAGGATCTCGTCGTAGGACCCTGACACGGCCGCGAGCGCCGCGTCCACGTCACCCGCGAGAGCACGTACGTACGCCGCACGCGCGCGTGCCGCCAGGGCCTCACCGGGGTCGCCCGCCGCCGCGTACAGCTCCGCGGCCCGTTCGAAGAGCGCGGTGCCCTCCGGGCCGCGGCCCATCGCCTCGTGGTCGGCGATCTCGGCGCGGTCCCGCGGGTCCAGCTCCACGCCCTGCGCGGCCTCGGCGACCGCCGCCCACGCCTCCACGGCACCCGGCCGCAGGGTGTCCGACAGCCGGCGGGCCTCGGCCAGCAGGGCGGGCAGATCCGGCTGCCCGGTCGCGGCGGCCGTGACCACCGGGGGAGCGGGCACGGGCACCGGCCGTACCGACCGCACCCCCAGCGGCAGCCGCTCCACCAGCGGGCGCCGCTCCATCCGCGCGCGTGCCCGCTCGGAGACGTACGTCGTGCCGTTGCGCTCGTCGAAGCGGGCCGCCAGCGCGAGGGCCTCCGCACGCGCGTGCGCGGCCAGTTCACGCGCGGTCCACTCGCGGCCGGCCGGACCGGGCACCTGCCGGTCACCCAGTCCCAGCCCGATCAGACGGTCCATGAGCAGGGCCACCACGCTCATGAACTCCAGCTTGCTCTGCGGCTGCCCGTCGTCCGTGAAGTACGCCGGCCGCTCCGCGAGCAGCTCCAGACCGCGCGCCTCGTTGCCGGTCAGCGCGCAGAACTCCACGTGCTCCGCGTACGCGCCGCGCATGCTCTCCATGGCCCGTACGAGCCGGAAGCCCCGCAGATGGTTCGCCCGGGCCTCGTCCAGGCGGCCCAGCCGCAGCAGCGGCACCAGGGACGAGGCGAGGGCCGTGTGCGGCTCGTGGGCGCAGGCGTACTCGCCCTCCAGCACCGGCCGCCACAGCTCCAGGGCCTCGGCGTCCCGGCCCTGCTCCGCCTGCCACCAGCCCTGCCCGTGCAGTTCGCAGGCGTGGCAGTCGGCCATGCTGTCCCGGTCGGCGGCCAGCCATGCGGCATACGCCCGCTCGGCCCGCGCCAGGTCCCCGACATGCGCGGCCACGCTGTGCTCGGCGCTGCGCACGGCCCGCTCGGAGTGCCCGGCGAGCCGGTAGCGGTGCTCCATCTCGCCGAGCCACTTCTCGATCGACGCGAGCGGGATGTGCGGCTGGTCGAGCATGCCGGACGACACCCACTTGAAGACCCAGTGCAGCGAGTGGGTCTCGTACTCGTCGAAGTCCTCGGGCCGCTTGTCCCACATGCGCAGCAGACGCGCGAAGGGGACGAACATCTTCCCCTTCTCGGAGCTGTAGTTGTAGACCTTCAGCTGGTGCCCGAGCGCCTCGATCACGGCGAGCGGGACGTTCAGTTTCTCGGCCGCCGCCAGCAGCTCCTCCGCGCGCGCGTTGCGGGCCGGGCCCTCCGGCTGCTCGGCGTTCTCCGCCATCGCCCGGCGCAGGGCGTCGAAGTCCGTGATCTCACTCATGGCTGACCGTCCTCGCTGTGCGTGGCCCACTCCAGGAGGCCGATGAACGCCCGGTTGAGCAGCGCCGAGTCGGCGGGCCTGAGCCGCCGCTGCGCCATCAGCAGCGCCTGCCCGTACAGCGACTCCGTGGCGGTGCCGATCAGCTCCGGGTGAGGCAGCGAACTGATCCGCCTCACCAGCGGGTTGAGATGGTTGAGCACCAGACGCGCGCGGGGAGCGCTGCCGCGCAGGGAGCCGAGGATCCCCGCCCACAGATCGTCGGCCTGCGCCTCGGCGTCCGCCCGGGCCTGTTCGTGCCGGGCGTCCCGGTCGTCGAGGTGCAGCGCGGGCACGGAGAGCGGGTGGAAGGCCCGCAGCACCACGTCGCAGCCCAGCGGGTCGAGCCGGGCCCGCGCCGCCGCCAGGAAGCCGGACAGGGCCAGCTCCTCGGCCGGGTCGACCGCGTCCAGGTGCGCGGTCACCGTCTCCGCGTCCAGCTCGGCGACCACGGTCCCCGGCCGCACCGAGGGCAGCGCCTCCACCAGCTCGCTGTCGTACGTGTAGCCGCCGTTGATCACGCCGATGCCCTGCGCGGACGCGATCGGCGCGACCTGCCGGTACTCCTCGACGGTCCGCGTGAAGTGCACCACCGGGTGCCGCTGCGCGAACTCCTCCAGCGACAGCCGCCCGTCGGTCGTCTCGAAGGGCAGCCACGGCAGCATCGTGCGCAGCATCTCCCGGTCGTGCCGGGCCAGGGACTTCACGCCCAGGTGGTGCACCGCGAGGAACGCGGCCAGCCGCTCCGGATCGCCGGCGGCCAGACCGGTCAGCCAGGCCCGGATCCGCTCGCCCAGCGCATCCCGTACGGCGGCCAGCGTCTCGTCTTCGTACAGCGCCTCACGCGACGCCGTCGGCCGCAGACTGTCCGTGTCCAGGACGCAGCGCACGAAGAACGCCCAGTCGGGCAGCAGCTGTTCGGCCCGCTCGGTCAGCAGCATGCCCTTGAGATGGACGCGGTGCCCCGCGCGCTGGGCCGGGCTGACCGCCGACGGCAGCACGTACGCCACCCCGCGGACGCCGGCCAGCGGCACGGACAGGTCGATCGTGTCCAGCGGGGTGAAGCCGAACAGCTCGTGGCAGTGCCGGGCGAGGGCGACGCGGCGGGCGGCCGGGCCCGGATACGACCGGTCCCAGGGCGCAGGGAGGTCGGTGACCGGCTTGTCGCCGACCCGGACGTCGTACGGCAGCAGCGACCCGAAGTCCCGGGCCAGCGCCTCGACCCGCTCGGGCGTGAGCCACTCGGCCGCCCCCGCCCGGGCCACCAGATGCACGGTGGTGCCCGGCTCGGGGTGCTCGGCGTCCGGCAGCGTCCGCACGGTGTACGAGCCGTCGTCGGACGCCGTCCACTCCACCGGCGGCGCCCCGGGCGTACGGGCGCTGCGGCTGACCACCCGGATCCGCTCGGCGACGACGAAACAGGCCAGCAGCCCGATGCCGAACTGCCCGAGGAACTCGGAACGCGCCTCCTGAAGGCCCTCGGCGCGCTTGGAACTGCGCCCGATCGTGGCGAGCAGGTCGTGCACGTCCGCCTCGGTGAGACCGATCCCGGTGTCCTCGACGCGCAGGGTGCGGCCGTCCGCGGACAGCCGGACCCGGGCCGGAGCGTCGGGTTCCGCCGCGCGCCTGGCGGTGATGGCGTCCACGGCGTTCTGCAACAGCTCGCGCAGATACACCTTCGGACTGGAGTAGAGGTGGTGGGAGAGCAGGTCCACCAGACCACGCAGGTCGACCTGGAAGGTATGAGGTGACTGTGGCGGATGGGATGCCTGGGATGCCTGTGAGGTCTGGGAGTCCATCTTCACGGCGCCGGTGGGGGACTCGCGACGGCGCGGGGTCGGGCGGTCCCGGTGGGGCGGTGACCGCGGAAAGGAGGCCGGGAGCGCGTCATCCTAAGGCCCGAACCAGCCGCCTGACCAGGGGTTTCCGGGACGTATACGGCCACGTGCGCCACGGCCTCTACGGCATTGTCAGTGGTGTGGTGTGCAATGGATCTCGTGCCCGCACTTCACGAACCGCTGCGACAACCACTGAAGTCGGTGCTCGGCCCCGCCACCGCGAAGGTGATGGCCGAGCACCTCGGCCTGCGCACCGTCGGCGACCTGCTCCACCACTATCCGCGCCGATACGAGGAGCGAGGCCAGCTCACCCACCTCGCCGACCTCCCCATGGACGAGCACGTCACGGTGGTCGCCCAGGTCGCCGACGCCCGCCTGCACACCTTCGCCTCCGCCAGGGCCCCGCGCGGCAAGGGCCAGCGCCTGGAGGTCACGATCACGGACGGCAGCGGCCGCCTCCAACTGGTCTTCTTCGGCAACGGCGTTCACAAGCCCCACAAGGAGCTCCTGCCGGGCACCCGCGCGATGTTCGCGGGCAAGGTCTCCGTCTTCAACCGCCGTCTCCAACTGGCCCACCCAGCCTATGAGTTGCTCCGCGGCGATCCGGAGGAGTCCGTCGAGACATGGGCCGGCGCCCTGATCCCGATCTACCCGGCCACCGCCAAACTGGAATCCTGGAAGATCGGCAAGGCGCTCCAGACGGTCCTGCCCACCGCCCAGGATGCCGTCGACCCGCTGCCGGAATCCCTGCGCCGGGGCCGCGGGCTGGTCCCGCTCCCCGAGGCCCTCCTGAAGATCCACCGCCCGCACACCAAGGCGGACATCGAGGACGCCCGCGCCCGCCTCAAATGGGACGAGGCCTTCGTCCTCCAGGTCGCCCTCGCCCGCCGCCGCCACGCCGACGCCCAGCTCCCCGCGGTCGCCCGCAAACCCAGCCCCGACGGCCTCCTCACAGCCTTCGACGCCCGCCTCCCCTTCACCCTCACCGAGGGCCAGCAGCGCGTCTCCCGGGAGATCTTCGAGGACCTGGCGACGGAGCATCCGATGCACCGGCTTCTGCAAGGAGAGGTCGGATCGGGAAAGACAATGGTGGCCCTGCGCGCCATGCTCGCCGTGGTCGACGCCGGCGGGCAGGCCGCCATGCTCGCGCCCACCGAAGTGCTCGCCCAGCAGCACCACCGGTCGATCGTCGAGATGATGGGCGAGCTGGCCGAGGGCGGCATGCTGGGTGGGGCCGACCAGGGCACCAAGGTGGTGCTGCTCACCGGCTCCATGGGCGCGGCAGCCCGCCGCCAGGCCCTGCTCGACCTCACCACCGGCGAGGCCGGCATCGTCATCGGTACACACGCACTGATCGAGGACAAGGTGCAGTTCCACGACCTGGGCCTGGTCGTGGTCGACGAACAGCACCGCTTCGGCGTCGAGCAGCGCGACGCCCTGCGCGGCAAGGGCAAACAGCCCCCGCACCTCCTGGTCATGACGGCCACGCCGATCCCGCGCACGGTCGCCATGACGGTCTTCGGCGACCTGGAGACCTCCGTCCTGGACCAGCTCCCGGCGGGCCGCTCGCCCATCGCCAGCCATGTCGTCCCGGCCGCCGACAAGCCCCACTTCCTGTCCCGCGCCTGGGAACGCGTCCGCGAGGAAGTGGGCAACGGCCATCAGGCGTACGTGGTCTGCCCCCGCATCGGCGACGAGGAGGACGACCCGAAGAAGGCCGGCAAGAAGAAGTCCTCCGAGGCCCCCGAGGCCCCCGGGTCCCCCGAGGACGCCGCGGAGAAGCGCCCGCCCCTCGCCGTCCTGGACGTGGCCGACCAGCTCGCCAAGGGTCCTCTCCAGGGCCTCCGCGTCGAGGTCCTGCATGGCCGTATGCACCCCGATGACAAGGACGCCGTCATGCGCCGCTTCGCCGCCGGCGAGACCGACGTCCTGGTGGCCACGACGGTCATCGAGGTCGGCGTCAACGTCCCCAACGCCACGGTCATGGTGATCATGGACGCCGACCGCTTCGGCGTCTCCCAGCTCCACCAGCTGCGCGGCCGCGTGGGCCGTGGCTCGGCCCCCGGCCTGTGCCTCCTGGTCAGCGAGATGCCCGAGGCGAGCCCGGCCCGCCAGCGCCTGAACGCCGTCGCCGCGACCCTCGACGGCTTCGAACTCTCCCGCATCGACCTCGAACAACGCCGGGAGGGCGACGTCCTCGGCCAGGCCCAGTCGGGCGCCCGCACCAGCCTGAGGATGCTCGCGGTCATCGAGGACGAGGAGATCATCGCCGAGGCGAGAGAGGAGGCGGCGGCTGTAGTGGCCGCCGACCCGGAGTTGACCCACCTCCCCGCACTCCGGACGGCTCTGGACGCTCTCTTGGACGAGGAAAGAGAGCAGTACCTGGAAAAGGGGTGACAGGTATTGCCCCCAAGGGGCGCGGGGAACTGCGCGACCAGCCACAATGAACCTGAAGCCGCCCACACCCAAGGACCACAGATGACCCGCGTGATCGCCGGTACAGCCGGCGGACGCCGCCTGGCCGTCCCGCCAGGAACAGGAACCCGCCCCACATCGGACCGCGCCCGAGAGGGCCTCTTCTCCACCTGGCAATCCCTCCTCGGCGGCCCCCTGGAAGGCGAACGCGTCCTCGACCTCTACGCGGGATCAGGGGCCGTGGGCCTGGAAGCCCTCTCCCGCGGCGCCGGTCACGCCCTCCTCGTCGAGGCCGACGCGCGAGCGGCCCGCACGGTCCGCGACAACGTGAAGTCCCTCGGCCTCCCCGGCGCCGAGGTCAGATCCGGCAAAGCGGAACAGATCATCCGCACACCACCCCCCGGCGACCCCTACGACCTGGTCTTCCTCGACCCGCCGTACGCCGTCACGGACGACGATCTTCGCGAGATCCTGCTCACACTCCGCACGGAAGGCTGGCTCACCGAAGAAGCCCTCGTCACCGTGGAGCGCAGCACCAGAGGCGGTGAATTCCGGTGGCCCGAGGGCTTCGAAGCCCTCCGGGCCCGTCGCTACGGCGAGGGAACGTTTTGGTACGGTCGCGCCGCCTCTACGTGCGAAGACGCACGATGACCGGACCGGAGAGCGAGGGATCACAAGTGCGCCGCGCCGTATGTCCCGGGTCGTTCGACCCGATCACCAACGGACACCTCGACATCATCTCCCGCGCCTCCAGGCTGTACGACGAGGTCTACGTCGCGGTGATGATCAACCAGTCGAAGAAGGGCCTGTTCGAGATCGACGAGCGGATCGACCTGATCCGCCGGGTCACCGCCGAGTACGGCAACGTCCGCGTCGAGGCCTTCCACGGCCTGCTCGTCGACTTCTGCAAGCAGCGCGACATCCCCGCCATCGTCAAGGGCCTGCGCGCGGTCAGCGACTTCGACTACGAGCTGCAGATGGCCCAGATGAACAACGGCCTCTCGGGCGTGGAGACCCTCTTCATCCCCACCAACCCCACCTACAGCTTCCTGTCGTCCTCCCTGGTCAAGGAGGTCGCGACCTGGGGCGGCGACGTCTCACACCTGGTCCCCGCGGAGGTCCTCCAGGCCCTCGGCGAGCGCCTGGAGCAGGACTGAGCCCGCCCTCGGCACCCCGCCGGACCCTGACAGGCCGTCACCCGGTGTTCCCCGGGGACACCATGCCCGTACAGTCGTCCCGTCCGTCTCCAACGCATCTGTAGAGAGTGGCGAGCACACGGTGGACGTGCAGAAGAAGCTCGACGAGATCGTCGCCGCGGTCTCCGGCGCCCGGTCCATGCCCATGTCGGCCTCGTGCGTGGTCAACCGCGCCGAACTGCTCTCCATGCTGGAAGAGGTGCGCGCGGCGCTGCCCGGCTCCCTCGCCCAGGCCCAGGAGCTGATCGGCGACCGCGAGCAGATGGTCGAACAGGCCCGCCAGGAGGCCGAGCGGATCATCCAGGCCGCGCACGCCGAGCGCGGCTCGCTGATCTCCGACACCGAGGTCGCCCGCCGTTCCCAGGCCGAGGCCGACCGGATCCTCGCCGAGGCCCGCCAGGAGGCCGAGGAGATCCGCGCCGAGGCCGACGAGTACGTCGACTCCAAGCTCGCCAACTTCGAGGTCGTCCTCACCAAGACCCTCGGCTCCGTGGGCCGCGGCCGCGAGAAGCTCCTCGGCACCGGCCCCGGCACCGACGAGCAGGGCTACGAGGACGAGGACGCCCCCGAGCGCAGCCACGACCCGGAGACCCAGCGCCGCAGCGCCGACGAGTACGTCGACGTCAAGCTCGGCGCCTTCGAGGCGGTCCTCGCCAAGACCCTGGACGCCGTCGGCCGCGGCCGGCAGAAGCTGCACGGCCGGATCGCCACCGACGACCTCGGCTCACTCGCCGACGACACCAGCACCGTCCAGCACTCCAGCGACGCCGACTACCTCGCCGGCCTGGCCGCCCTCGCGGACGAGAAGCCCCCGGCCGAGCAGCCCGCCCAGCAGCAGGACTACGGACAGCCGCAGCCGGCGTACGCCTACCAGCAGCAGCCCGACCCCTACGGCGGCGGCTACCCGCAGCAGCCGTACGCGGCCCAGCAGGACCCATACGGCTACCAGCAGGCCGATCCCTACGCCTACCAGGGCTACGACCCCCAGCAGGCTGCGTACGACCCGAACCAGGCCCAGCAGGCGCAGCAGGCCCAGCAAGGGCAGCAGCCACAGCCCGGACATCAGGCCCACCAGGGATACGCCCTGGACGAGACCAGCCTCTTCGACACGGGCATGATCAGCGCCGAGCAGCTCCGGGCCTACGAGCAGGGCCGCGGCAACGGCTGAGCACCGGATTGGGCCGACGGGCAAAGGTCCAGTATCCTGGCTCTTCGGTCGCGCGTACGTCCGCGATCACCGCTGCCCGGGAACACCGAAGGGCAGCGTCCCCCTCAGCTCAGCAGACGAAAGCAGGAATGGCCCTGAACGCCCGCCTCGACCACCGCAACCCCCTCGTGTTCGACACGCACGAGCTGGGTCGGCGGCCCGGTGCGCTACAGCGCCTGACCCGCACGGTCGACGCTCCCCAGGACCTCGGTATCAAGGGAGTCATCGGAGTGCCGGAAGGCGCCCCGGTGGAGCTCGAACTCCGCCTGGAGTCGGTCATGGAAGGGGTGCTCGTCACAGGCACCGCCCGTGCCGCCGCCGAGGGGGAGTGCGTAAGGTGTCTGGAGCCGCTTCAGCTCGACGTCGAAGCGGAGTTCCAGGAGATGTTCTCGTACCCTGACGCCGACGACCGGGGCCGCGTGATCGCGGAGCCGGGCGACGACGCCGAGGACGACGAGGACAGGCTCTTCCTCGAGGACGGCCTGTTCGACCTCGAGTCCGTGCTGCGTGATGCGGTGGTGCTCGCACTGCCGATGCAGCCGGTGTGCCAGGAAGACTGCCCTGGTCTGTGTGCCGAGTGCGGCGCACGGCTGGCGGACGACCCGGACCACCACCATGACGCCGTCGACATCCGTTGGGCGGCATTGCAGGGACTCGCCGACACCATGTCGGACGGCGAGAAGGACGAGATGAGCGGCGCCGAACCGGGCGTCGACGAGAAGCAGGAGAAGTAGCCGTGGCTGTTCCGAAGCGGAAGATGTCGCGCAGCAACACGCGCCACCGCCGGTCGCAGTGGAAGGCTGCGGTCCCCACCCTGGTTGCGTGCGAGCGCTGCCACGAGCCCAAGCAGCAGCACATCGCGTGCCCCTCTTGCGGCACTTACAACAAGCGCCAGGTCCTCGAGGTCTGAGCGGCTGGTGAGAGGCACTGTGTCCACGCCTAAGAACAAGTCTTCCCGCGTGAGCGGGAACGCAACGGCGGACAACCAGGCCTCGTCCCACACGCTTCTGGAAGGGCGGCTCGGCTACAAGGTCGAGTCCGCCCTTCTGGTGCGAGCACTGACCCACCGGTCGTACGCATACGAGAACGGCGGTCTGCCGACCAACGAGCGTCTGGAGTTCCTCGGGGACTCCGTGCTCGGCCTGGTCGTCACGGACACGCTGTACCGCACCCACCCCGACCTGCCTGAAGGCCAGCTGGCCAAGCTGCGGGCCGCGGTGGTGAACTCGCGTGCGCTTGCGGAGGTGGGGCGCGAGCTCGACCTGGGCTCCTTCATCCGGCTCGGCCGGGGTGAAGAGGGCACGGGTGGCCGGGACAAGGCGTCCATCCTCGCCGACACCCTCGAAGCGGTGATCGGCGCGGTCTACCTCGACCAGGGGCTGGACTCGGCGGCGGAGCTGGTGCACCGCCTGTTCGACCCCCTGATCGAGAAATCCTCGAACCTCGGAGCCGGCCTGGACTGGAAGACCAGTCTCCAGGAGCTCACCGCGACCGAGGGGCTCGGCGTGCCCGAGTACCTGGTCACGGAGACCGGCCCCGACCACGAGAAGACCTTCACTGCTGCCGCCCGCGTCGGAGGCGTCTCGTACGGCACCGGCACCGGCCGCAGCAAGAAGGAGGCGGAGCAGCAGGCCGCCGAGTCCGCGTGGCGGTCCATCCGGGCCGCGGCGGACGAGCGCGCCAAGGCGGCGAAGGCCGCCGAGGCGACGCAGACGGCGGCGGCTCAGGCCGCCCACACGGTCGTCGACGGCAGCGTCGACGGCTGACAGCCACCGCCCGGCACTTCAGCCGGGCGGCCGGCACAGCACGGCGCGACCCGAGCGCCCGCCCCTGCCAGGGGCGGGCGCTCGGGTCATCCACAGGTTTGTGACGGGGGACCCCATGCCCGAGTTGCCCGAGGTCGAGGTCGTCCGGCGCGGTCTGGAGCGGTGGGTCGCCCACCGGACCGTCGCCGAGGCCGAGGTGCTGCACCCGCGCGCGGTGCGCCGCCACCTCGCGGGCGCCGACGACTTCGCGCACCGTCTGAAGGGCCACCGCATCGGCGTCCCGAGCCGCCGCGGCAAGTACCTGTGGCTGCCTCTGGAGGACACGGACCAGTCGATCCTGGCCCACCTCGGCATGAGCGGCCAGCTGCTGGTCCAGCCGCACACGGCCCCGGACGAGAAGCACCTGCGCATCCGCGTCCGCTTCACCGACGCCCTGGACACCGAACTCCGCTTCGTCGACCAGCGCACCTTCGGCGGCCTGTCACTGCACGACAACACCCCCGACGGCCTGCCCGACGTCATCGCGCACATCGCCCGTGACCCGCTCGACCCGCTCTTCGACGACGAGGCCTTCCACCGCGCGCTGCGCCGCAAGCGGTCCACGATCAAGCGGGCCCTGCTCGACCAGTCGCTGATCAGCGGCGTCGGCAACATCTACGCGGACGAGGCCCTGTGGCGCGCCCGCATCCACTACGAGCGCCCGACCGCGACCTTCACGCGCCCGCGCAGCCTGTTGCTCCTGGGCCATGTGCGGGACGTCATGAACGCGGCCCTCGCGGTGGGCGGCACCAGCTTCGACAGCCTGTACGTCAACGTCAACGGCGAGTCGGGCTACTTCGACCGGTCCCTCGATGCCTACGGACGCGAGAGCCTGCCCTGCCGGCGCTGTGGCACCCCGATACGCCGGCGCCCCTGGATGAACCGTTCGAGCTACTACTGCCCGAAGTGCCAGAGGCCCCCGCGGATCACGCCCTAGCGGAGTCGTACCGCCCGCGCGCGGCGATGACCTCGTCCATGCTGCCCTCCACGAAGTGGATCAGGGCGAGCAGCCGCTCGGCCACGCCGCGTCCCAGCGGTGTCAGTTCGTAGTCCACGCGGGGCGGGTTGGTCGGCTGCGCCTCGCGGTGCACCAGGCCGTCGCGCTCAAGCGCGTGCAGTGTCTGGGAGAGCATCTTCTCGCTGACGCCGTCGATGCGGCGACGCAGCTCGTTGAAGCGGAGCGAACCCTCGTACAGGGCGCCCAGCGTCAGTGCGCCCCAGCGGCCCGTGACGTGCTCCAGCGTGCCGCGCGAGGGGCAGGCCTTGGCGAACACGTTGTACGGGAGGTCGTCCAGCCCCGCCGTGGGCTCCTGGGTGGTGGTCATATGCCCAGCCTACGCCAGCACAGCGCTAACCCACAGGCGGCGCTAACTGAAGGTTAGCGCCACCTGCAGGGGGTCAGTATCCGAAGTTCTGGGTCCACCACGGGCCGCCCGACCCGAACTCGACACCGACGCCCAGCGTCTTGAAGTCGCAGTTCAGGATGTTGGCGCGGTGGCCGGGGCTGTTCATCCAGGCGTCCATCACGGCCGCGGCGTCGGCCTGGCCGCGGGCTATGTTCTCCCCGCCGAGGTTGGATATCCCGGCCTTCTCGGCCCGGTCCCACGGCGTCCTGCCGTCCGGGTCGGTGTGGTCGAAGAAGCCCCGCGCGGCCATGTCCTCGCTGTAGTTCTGCGCCAGCTCGGTCAGCGCGCTGTTCGCCGCGACCGCGCTGCACCCCACCTTGGCCCGCTCCTCGTTCACCAGCTTGAGCACCTGGGCCGCGGCGGCGGACTCCCCGGAGAGGGCGGCGGACGCGCTGGGGGGCTGCGGCGCCTTCGTGGCCGTACGGGAGGGGGTGTTGTCCGGCTTCTCGCGGGGGGTGGCCGCCGGCTGCTTCTTCTCCGGGGTCTTCTCCTGCGTCTTCTCCGGCTTCTGCGGCGTCTTCGTCTTCGCCGGCGTCTTCGTCGGCGCGGCCGACGACTTCGAGGCGGACGGCGACGGCGACAGGGAGCGCTCGGTGTCCCGGCTCGTGGGCGCGCCGTCCCGGTCGTCGGCGCTGCCGGTGGTGCCGCCCTGCTCGATCGGGCTGTTCGTCGGGGTGTCCCCGGCCTGCACCTTGTCGGCGCCGCCGCCACCACCGAGCTGGTAGTTCTCGAGACCGGGCACCGCGCCCGTCGCGACCGCGACCGTGCCGAGCGCGACCGCCGCGGACACGCCGAGCAGCCCGGTGCGCATGGGCCGTGCGGGCTTCTTCCGGCGGCGGTGGGAGCCGGGGCGCCGGGCACCGCCGTCGGGCGTGAAGCCGTCGGAGGCGAAGACGGCCGTGTCCGCGCTCCGCGCGTCGTAGCCGTCACCCGGCTCGGAGGCGCCCGTGGCGAACAGGTAGGCCTCGCTCTTCGCGTAGGTGCCGGCGTACGCCTCGGGGTTCAGGTAGGGCGCGATGCCCATCGCCGGGCCGTCTCCCGCGGGGGAGTGCAGCGGGTCGTGCTCTGCCACGGAGCCGTCGGCCTGCCTGATCGCCGTGGCGCGACCCGTGGCGGCGCGGCCGGCGGCGGAGCGTCGGTGGCGTCCCATGTCCTGGCCTTCCTCGTCCTGGCGGTCGACTCGTCCTCGAGATCAACACCAAACTCACTCGATCGTGTGAGTTTCATATGAGATTCGTTGGGTGGGGACGGTACCGCATGGCGCAAGTGGAGGAAGTGCCCGGAGCGAGTTCGGGCGGTTAGGTTGCAGTCATGAGCGAGGATGTGCGACTGGTCGCCTGGGTGCGTGGACGCGTCCAAGGTGTGGGTTTCCGCTGGTTCACGCGAGCCAAGGCCCTGGAGATCGGCGGCCTGAGTGGTTTTGCTCTCAATTTGGGCGATGGACGCGTCCAAGTGGTCGCGGAGGGCGCGCGAGAGGGCTGCGAAGGCTTGCTGGAGTGGCTCCAGAGTGACGACACGCCCGGCCGCGTGGACGGGGTCACCGAGATCTGGGACACACCCCGCGGGGGCTACGAGGGCTTCGGCGTCCGCTGACCCCACACCACAGAGCGGCCCCCGGGGTCGCCCGCAGACCGGCCGCCGAGGGCCTCCCCGAACGGAAACATGCTGGTGATTGCCGAGAAGCACTTGCCTTGGCAGGCCGCACCCGCAAGGATGATCGCCACGCCCCGAAGGCCTCGCTGAAGCGCCGACACCGCCGTTCCAGGCCGTGCGCGCCCGGGTTGCCGCCAATACGGGGCGTGATCGTGTTGACCGTCAAACTTTTTGGTGAGACGCTGAAAGCACCCCGCGCACCTAGCTGTTTGGCATGGCTGAACGGCAGCACAACTCCAGGCCCTGCCAAGACTGCGGGTGCGGAATCCCTCACGACCCACACCGCATCGGTCGGTCACTCATTGTGGAGGACCATCCATCATGGCAAAGGCGCTTCTCGGTTACGTCGGCGGCTCCGACCCTCGACTCCTCGCCGAGATGCGACGGCTCCAGCAGCGCGTCCAGGACCTGGAATCCGAACTCGTACGGATCCAGGCCGAGAACGAGGCGCTGACGGCTGCCGCTTCTCACGACAGGATCATGGAGAGCGTTGACGCACACCAGGCGGAGCCTGCGCTCACCTGATCACTGCACCGCTCCACAACAGCACCGCAGTGGTTGGGCCGCCCGTCACAACCGCTGAGTTGTCAGAAGTACAAGGGACGCCCTAGGCGTCCCTTCTTTCTTGCCCCCGCATCCTTTCACCGTCTTTAACGTCTGGTGTGCCCTGTGCGTTCAGCGGCGAAACCGCGGGTTCATGGAGTGAGACGAACCCGGGCGGTAGAGTCCAGCGGCGTGCACCTCAAGGCCCTGACCCTCCGCGGGTTCAAGTCGTTCGCATCGGCGACCACACTCCGGTTCGAGCCGGGTATCACGTGCGTCGTCGGGCCGAACGGCTCGGGCAAGTCCAACGTCGTGGACGCGCTCAGCTGGGTCATGGGCGAGCAGGGCGCCAAGTCGCTGCGCGGCGGCAAGATGGAGGACGTCATCTTCGCCGGCACCACCGGCCGCCCCCCGCTGGGCCGGGCCGAGGTGTCCCTGACCATCGACAACTCCGACGGGGCCCTGCCCATCGAGTACGCCGAGGTCACCATCACGCGGATCATGTTCCGCAACGGCGGCAGCGAGTACCAGATCAACGGCGACACCTGCCGTCTGCTCGACATCCAGGAGCTGCTCTCCGACTCCGGCATCGGCCGCGAGATGCACGTCATCGTCGGGCAGGGCCAGCTCGACTCCGTGCTGCACGCCGACCCGATGGGCCGCCGGGCCTTCATCGAGGAGGCCGCCGGCGTCCTCAAGCACCGCAAGCGCAAGGAGAAGGCGCTGCGCAAGCTGGACGCGATGCAGGCCAACCTCGCGCGCGTGCAGGACCTCACCGACGAACTGAGACGCCAGCTCAAGCCCCTCGGCCGCCAGGCCGCCGTCGCGCGCCGCGCCGCCGTCATCCAGGCCGACCTGCGCGACGCCCGGCTGCGCCTGCTGGCCGACGACCTCGTACGGCTGAGGGAAGCCCTCAAGGCCGAGGTCGCCGACGAGGCCGCGCTGAAGGAACGCAAGGAGGCCGCCGAGCAGGAGCTGCGCAAGGCGCTCCAGCGGGAGGCCCTCCTGGAGGACGAGGTACGGCAGCTCACGCCGCGCCTCCAGCGCGCCCAGCAGACCTGGTACGAGCTCTCCCAGCTCGCCGAGCGGGTGCGCGGCACGATCTCGCTGGCCGACGCCCGCGTGAAGAGCGCCACCTCCGCGCCCCCCGAGGAACGGCGCGGCCGCGACCCGGAGGACATGGAGCGCGAGGCCGCCCGCATCCGCGAGCAGGAGGCCGAGCTGGAAGCGGCCCTGGAGGCGGCCGAACGCGCCCTCGAAGACACGGTCGCCCACCGCGCCGAGCTGGAGAGCGCCCTGGCACAGGAGGAACGGCGCCTGAAGGACGCCGCCCGCGCCATCGCCGACCGGCGCGAGGGCCTGGCCCGGCTCAGCGGCCAGGTCAACGCGGCCCGCTCCCGCGCCGCCTCCGCCCAGGCCGAGATCGAACGCCTGGCCGCCGCCCGCGACGAGGCGCAGGAACGTGCCGTCGCCGCCCAGGAGGAGTACGAGGCCCTCAAGGCCGAGGTCGACGGCCTGGACGCCGGCGACGTGGAACTCGCCGAGCAGCACGAGGCCGCGAAGCAGCAGCTCGCCGAGGCCGAGGCCGCCCTCACGGCAGCCCGCGAGGCGACCACGGCGGCCGAACGCAAGCGCGCCGCGACCCAGGCCCGCCACGAGGCCCTGGCACTCGGCCTGCGCCGCAAGGACGGCACGGGGATACTGCTCGCGGCGAAAGACCGCCTCTCCGGCCTTCTCGGCCCGGCGGCGGAACTCCTGACGGTGACCCCGGGCTACGAAGCCGCCCTGGCAGCGGCCTTCGGAGCTGCGGCGGACGCGATCGCCGTGACGACCCCGGCCTCGGCAGCCGACGCGATCAGACTTCTCCGCAAACAGGACGGAGGCCGGGCGACTCTGCTCCTGGCCGGAGATCCTCTCCCTAGGGGCGCGGGGAACTGCGCGACCAGCCACGACGAACCCGCAGACGCACGACACACCTTCGCCGCCGACCTGGTCCGTGGCCCCTCCGACCTCATGCCGGCCGTCCGACGGCTGCTCCACGGCATCGTCGTAGTCAGCACCCTCGAAGACGCCGAAGACCTCGTCTACGCCCACCCCCACCTCACCGCCGTAACGGCCGAAGGCGACCTCCTCGGCGCCCACTTCGCCCACGGCGGCTCCGCAGGCGCCCCCAGCCTCCTCGAAGTACAGGCCTCCGTGGACGAGGCAGCCGCAGAGCTGGAAGATCTGGCCGTCCGCTGCGAGGCGCTGACCGAGGCCCAGCAGGCGGCGGTGGAACGCCGCAGGGAGTGCGCCGCGCTGGTCGAGGAGCTGGGGGAGCGGCGCCGGGCCGCCGACCGGGAGAAGTCCGCCGTGGCGCAGCAGCTCGGCCGGCTCGCCGGGCAGGCGCGCGGCGCGGCGGGGGAGGCCGAGCGCTCCACCGCCGCCGCGGCCCGGGCCCAGGAGGCCCTCGACAAGGCGCTGCAGGAGGTCGAGGAACTCGCCGAGCGGCTCGCCGTCGCCGAGGAGATGCCGATCGAGGAGGAGCCCGACACCTCCGTACGGGACCGGCTCGCCGCCGACGGTGCCAACGCGCGGCAGACGGAGATGGAGGCCCGTCTCCAGGTCCGTACGCACGAGGAACGGGTCAAGGGCCTGGCCGGACGGGCCGACTCCCTGGACCGGGCCGCCCGCGCGGAACGCGAGGCACGTGCGCGTGCCGAGCAGCGGCGGGCCCGGCTGCGGCACGAGGCGGCGGTCGCCGAGGCCGTCGGCTCGGGTGCCCGGCAGCTGCTCGCGCACGTCGAGGTCTCCCTCACCCGCGCCGACGAGGAGCGCACCGCCGCCGAGGCCGCCAAGGCCCACCGCGAACAGGAACTCGCCCGCGCCCGCACGGAGGGACGCGATCTCAAGGCCGAACTCGACAAGTTGACGGATTCGGTCCACCGCGGCGAGGTACTCGGCGCCGAGAAGCGGCTGCGGATCGAGCAGCTGGAGACCAAGGCGCTGGAGGAGCTGGGTGTCGAACCGGCGGGGCTGGTGGTGGAGTACGGACCGCATCAGCTCGTGCCGCCCTCGCCCCCCGCCGAGGGCGAGGAGCTGCCGGAGGACCCGGAGCACCCGCGCAACCGGCCCAGGCCGTTCGTCCGGGCCGAGCAGGAGAAACGCCTGAAGTCGGCAGAGCGCGCCTACCAGCAGCTCGGCAAGGTGAACCCGCTCGCCCTGGAGGAGTTCGCGGCGCTGGAGGAACGCCACCAGTTCCTCAGCGAGCAGCTGGAGGACCTCAAGAAGACGCGGGCGGACCTCCTCCAGGTGGTGAAGGAGGTCGACGAGCGTGTCGAGCAGGTCTTCACCGAGGCCTACCGGGACACGGCCCGGGAGTTCGAGGGCGTCTTCAGCCGGCTGTTCCCGGGGGGTGAGGGGCGGCTGATCCTGACCGACCCCGACAACATGCTCACCACGGGCGTGGACGTCGAGGCCCGGCCGCCGGGCAAGAAGGTCAAGCGGCTGTCGCTGCTCTCCGGCGGGGAGCGGTCGCTGACCGCCGTGGCACTGCTCGTGTCGATCTTCAAGGCACGGCCCAGCCCGTTCTACGTCATGGACGAGGTCGAGGCCGCCCTCGACGACACCAACCTCCAGCGGCTCATCCGGATCATGCAGGAGCTCCAGGAAGCCTCCCAGCTGATCGTGATCACCCACCAGAAGCGCACGATGGAGGTCGCCGACGCGCTGTACGGCGTCTCCATGCAGGGCGACGGTGTGTCGAAGGTCATCAGCCAGCGTCTCCGCTAGATGGGTGTGCTCTACACCGGTCTCACCTGCGGCTCTCCGTGACTTCAATACTTGAACACATCACCGACACACTCCTGCCTCAGATTCACAGCTACTGACCTATTGACTTCGAAACTTGAAGGCATAGTCTCGGCAACGTTCCTTTTACCTTCAGGTACCTTCCGGTGGCACCTCGAAGGCTGATTCGCTCCGGCAGCGTTGCCGGTGGCCCGAGGAGTACACGTGACCAGCACAGCGCAGGCACCCAAGTCCGGAGCCAGGGCGGCTCATCCCGAGCATCTCGGGCATGTCATCTTCATCGCGGCGGCAGCCGCGATGGGTGGTTTCCTCTTCGGCTACGACAGTTCCGTGATCAACGGCGCCGTCGAGGCCATCCGGGACCGCTACGACGTCGGCTCCGCAGCCCTCGCCCAGGTCATCGCCATCGCCCTCATCGGCTGCGCCGTCGGCGCCGCGACCGCCGGCCGCATCGCCGACCGCATCGGCCGCATCCGGTGCATGCAGATCGCCGCCGTCCTCTTCACGGTCAGCGCCGTCGGCTCGGCCCTGCCCTTCGCGCTGTGGGACCTCGCCTTCTGGCGCGTCGTCGGCGGCTTCGCCATCGGCATGGCCTCCGTGATCGGCCCGGCCTACATCGCCGAGGTCGCCCCGCCCGCCTACCGCGGCCGTCTCGGCTCCTTCCAGCAGGCCGCGATCGTCATCGGCATCGCCGTGTCGCAGCTGGTCAACTGGGGTGTGCTGAACGCCGCCGACGGCGACCAGCGCGGCAAGCTGATGGGGCTGGAGGCCTGGCAGGTCATGCTCGGCGTCATGGTCGTCCCGGCCGTCCTCTACGGGCTGCTCTCCTTCGTCATCCCGGAGTCCCCGCGCTTCCTCATCTCCGTCGGCAAGCACGAGCGCGCCCGGGAGATCCTCACCGAGGTCGAGGGCAAGGACGTCGACCTGGACGCCCGTGTCACCGAGATCGAGCACGCCATGAAGAGCGAGCACAAGTCCAGCTTCAAGGACCTGCTCGGCGGCAGCTTCTTCTTCAAGCCGATCGTCTGGATCGGCATAGGCCTGTCGGTCTTCCAGCAGTTCGTCGGCATCAACGTCGCGTTCTACTACTCCTCGACGCTGTGGCAGTCGGTCGGCGTCGACCCGACGGACTCGTTCTTCTACTCCTTCACCACGTCGATCATCAACATCGTCGGCACCGTCATCGCGATGATCTTCGTCGACCGCATCGGCCGCCGGCCGCTCGCGATCATCGGCTCGGTCGGCATGGTCGTCGGCCTGGCGCTGGAGGCCTGGGCGTTCTCGCACCACCTGGTCGACGGCAAGCTGCCCGCCACGCAGGGCTGGATCGCCCTGATCGCCGCGCACGTCTTCGTCCTCTTCTTCGCCCTGTCCTGGGGTGTGGTCGTCTGGGTCTTCCTCGGCGAGATGTTCCCGAACAAGATCCGCGCCGCCGCCCTGGGCGTGGCCGCCGCCGCGCAGTGGATCGCCAACTGGGCGATCACCGCGAGCTTCCCGTCGCTGGCCGACTGGAACCTCTCCGCGACCTACGTGATCTACACGGTCTTCGCCGCGCTCTCCATCCCGTTCGTCCTGAAGTTCGTCAAGGAGACGAAGGGCAAGGCGCTGGAGGAGATGGGCTGAGCCCGTCCCGCACACTCGGGGAGGAGGGCCAAAGTCCCCGCTGCCCCTCTCCCCGTAACCCGCCGCCGCCCCGGTTCGGCCACTGCCCGAGCCGGGGCGGCGGTCCGTCGTTCACCAGATCAGGACGCCGGCACCACTGTCCAGGGCGCGCAGAGCGGTCGCCTCGATGTTCCGCAGCCGTGACTCGAGCTGGTGCCGGCGCTCCGCGATGCCGCGCGGCCGCTCGGTGGTGGCGGCGATCAGATCGAGGTTCGCCCGCAGCAGTGCCACCTCCCGCAGGAAGCCGGGCACCTCGCCGGGCTAGACGAACAGGTCGTCCTCGGCCAGGACCGGAAGATGACGGGCGCCCAGCGAGCGCACCGCCTCCGAACCCCACACCGTCCGGCGCCAGGCCTCGAAGCCGGCCGAGTCGTCGCACCCTTCCGGGACGTCGAGGACCCGCCACTCGCCGTTCGCGTCGCGCACGAACACATCCACCGCCAAGGTCATGCATGCAGTGCATCACCGACTGCGGACGCCGTTCCAGCGGATATCGGGCACGTCAGGCCGCCAGCCGCGGCAGCACCTGCTCGCAGAACAGGTGCAGACTGCGCCACCCCTCGTCGAGCGGCATCCCGCCCGCGAGCGGATGCAGCACGTAGGAGTCCAGGCCCAGCGCCACGCACGCGTCCGGCGTGAGGATCCGGTACACGCCCTCCGCGCGCAGATCCCCGACCGTCGTCGCCGTTGATTTCACTGCCGAGCGCACCCCGCCCGACTGCCAGGAGGCGTACGTCCGCGCCTCGTGCAGGAAGTGCTCCCCGTACTGGGCCCAGGCCCGGTCCGGGTCCTCGGCGACATGCAGCAGCGGTGTCTCGGCGGCGGGCATCATCACCCAGCCGTCGGTGCCGTACTCGGTGAGCCGCTCCTTGTAGTACGCCTCCAGCTCCGGCAGATGCGCGCTGGGGAAGAACGGCAGGCCGAGCCGGGCGGCCCGGCGGGCGGCCGCCTTGGAGGAGCCACCGACCAGGAGCAGGGGGTGCGGTTCGGTGTACGGACGCGGGGTGATGCGGACCGTGCGGCCCCGGAAGGCGAAGGGCTCGCCCGTCCACGCCTTCAGCAGTGTCTCCAGGAGCTCGTCCTGGAGCCGCCCGCGCCGGGCGAAGTCCACGCCGAACAGGTCGTACTCCTCGGGCCGGTACCCGATCCCGGCGACCGTCACCAGCCGGCCGCCGCTCAGCAGGTCCAGCACGGCGATCTCCTCGGCGAGCCGCAGCGGGTCGTGCAGCGGGCCGATGACCGCCGAGACCGTGACCGCGACACGCCGGGTCGCGCCGAAGACGGCCCCCGCGAAGGCGAACGGCGACGGCAGCCAGTTGTTGCCGGCCCCGTGGTGCTCCTCGGTCTGCACGGTGGTCACGCCCCGGTCGTCGGCGTACGAGGCCATCTCCAGGGCCGCCCGGTAGCGGGCGCCGAGCTCGGCGGGGGCGGCCCCGGGAGCGACGAGGTTGAAGCGTACGACCGAGACGGGCATGGGACGTCTCCCTTCACCGGGCGGGTGTCCGGAGGACGTTAGCTGACGGGGCGTCAGACATCCAGGGGTGTGGAGTTCCGGCGGCCCTGGCGACGGGAGGGCGGCACAAGCCGCGTGACCCGGGGCCCCATGACTGATACTGGACGCGTTATGGACATCGTCATCCTTGCTGTAGTCATCGCCGTGGTCGTGCTCGGCGCGCTCGGCGGGCTCATCGTCGGCAGCCGGCGCAAGAAGCAGCTGCCCCCGCCCCCGCCCGCAGCGCCCGACATCACCGCCCCACCGGCCGAGCCGCACGTCGGCGACGAGGCCGAGACGCCGCGGGAGGAACCGCGGCGCACGATAGAGGAGGTGGATCTCCCGGACGGCTCGGCTCCGGTCGTCGTCGAGGAGCCGCCCGCCGAGGCTCCCGGGATCGAGATCCCGGAGCCCACCGCGGGCCGCCTGGTCCGGCTGCGGGCCCGGCTCTCCCGCTCGCAGAACGCTCTCGGTAAGGGCCTGCTGACCCTGCTGTCGCGCGAGCACCTCGACGAGGACACCTGGGAGGAGATCGAGGACACGCTGCTCACCGCCGACGTCGGCGTGCAGCCCACCCAGGAACTGGTCGAGCGCCTGCGCGAGCGCGTGAAGGTGCTCGGCACCCGCACCCCCGACGAGCTGCGCACCCTGCTGCGTGAGGAACTGATCACGCTGGTCGGCCCGGACATGGACCGCGCGGTCAAGACCGAGCCGGAGGATCGCAAGCCCGGCATCGTGATGGTCGTCGGCGTCAACGGCACCGGCAAGACCACCACCACCGGCAAGCTCGCCCGTGTCCTGGTGGCCGACGGCCAGAGCGTCGTGCTCGGCGCCGCCGACACCTTCCGGGCCGCCGCCGCCGACCAGCTCCAGACCTGGGGCGAGCGCGTCGGCGCCCACACCGTGCGCGGACCGGAGGGCGGCGACCCGGCCTCCGTCGCCTTCGACGCGGTCAAGGAGGGCAAGGAGATGGGCGCGAACGTCGTGCTCATCGACACCGCCGGCCGGCTGCACACCAAGACCGGCCTCATGGACGAGCTCGGCAAGGTCAAGCGGGTCGTGGAGAAGCAGGCCCCGGTGGACGAGGTGCTGCTCGTGCTCGACGCCACCACCGGGCAGAACGGCCTGGTCCAGGCCCGGGTCTTCGCCGAGGTCGTCGACATCACCGGCATCGTCCTCACCAAGCTGGACGGCACGGCCAAGGGCGGCATCGTGGTCGCGGTCCAGCGCGAGCTGGGTGTCCCGGTGAAGCTGGTCGGGCTCGGAGAGGGCGCGGACGACCTGGCGCCGTTCGAGCCGGAGGCGTTCGTTGACGCTCTTATCGGAGAGTGAGCTGCGGCATCCGCCCGGCAGCCGTATCCGGAAGGTCGTATGCGGCAGCGAAGCGCCCGCCCCGACACACCGTCGGGCCGGGCGCTTCGCCGTGTCCGTCCCTGCTGTGGCTAGGCGCGTGACCGGTGTGCCACGTACGCCAGCGTGCCCAGCACCAGGCGGGCCTCCGGTGGCCGGGAGGCCGAGTCCAGGGCGGGGGAGCGCAGCCAGCGCACCGGGCCGAGACCGCCGCGGTCGGAGGGCGGCGCCGTGATGTGCGCGCCGGGGCCGAGGCCGCGCAGGTCGAGGGCGGCCGGGTCGTCCCAGCCCATGCGGTAGAGCAGGCCGGGCAGGTCGGCGGCGGCGCCGGGGGCGACGAGGAAGTGGGCGCGGCCGTCCGGCGTCGCCGCGACCGGGCCGACGGGCAGGCCCATGCGCTCCAGCCGGGCGAGTGCACGGCAGCCGGCGGGTTCGGCCACCTCGATGACGTCGAACGCCCGGCCGACCGGCAGCATCACCGAGGCGCCGGGGAACTCGCCCCAGATCTCGGTCACGTCGTCCAGCGTCGCCCCGGCGGGGATCACCGGCGCGAAGTCCAGGGGATGCGCGCCCGGCGCCGGACAGTCACGGCGGCCGCAGGAGCAGGCGCCTGCGGCGGCCCGGGCCCCCGGCACCACGTCCCAGCCCCACAGTCCGGTGTACTCGGCCACGGCCGTGACGTCCGACGTGCGACCGCGGCGGCGTGAGCCGGACCGGATGTCGCGCATGCCCCGGCTGATGCCGATCGTGAAGCCCATGCCCCCTCCAACGGGTCCGACGCGCCGGTAGTTACGCTGCGGACGCGATGCGTGACTCTCTGTTTCCGCCTTCCCGGCGACGACCGGTTCACGCCGCGCCCGGAAGTGGCCAGGGTGGTGTGCCCGGCGACACGCGCCCCTGAGTGCATCGCTGCACCCGCTCCTGGTTGTGCTGTGTCAAGTGAATCGCGGTCGTGCGCACGTGAGTTCATTCGAAGGGGTGGCGAATGGTGGCGTTTCCGTGTGAGGCGTGGCTGGACGGGTGATCGTAGGATTACTTTGTGTGCACGAGTCCTGGGGGCACATGCACTCGTGGGTATGCCGGAGGCAAGTCGGTATTCCGTTCGAAGGGTGACAAGGGCCGGACGGACGGCCGTACGAACCGGCATGCTGATAGGGCTTGGCGCACTCGGCGACAAGTGGTCTCAGGGATGGGGGCGTTCCAGTGAGCGGCAACGGCGGAAGCGGGACAAACGCTGCACACGCTGACAAGCGCCCGAACGAGCTGCTCACCTCCTGGTTCGTGCGCAGCGGCTGGTCCAAGGGCGAGCTGGCCCGCCAGGTGAACCGCCGGGCCCGCCAGCTGGGCGCCAACCACATCTCCACGGACACCTCGCGCGTGCGCCGCTGGCTCGACGGCGAGAACCCCCGCGAGCCGATCCCCAGGATCCTGTCCGAGCTGTTCTCGGAGCGCTTCGGCGTGGTCGTCTCCGTCGAGGACCTGGGGCTGCGCACCGCGCGCCAGTCACCCTCCGCGACCGGCGTCGACCTGCCGTGGACGGGCCCGCAGACCGTGGCCCTGCTCAGCGAGTTCTCGCGCAGCGACCTGATGCTGGCGCGGCGCGGCTTCCTCGGGAGCTCGCTGGTGCTGTCTGCGGGCCCGGCCCTCATCGAGCCCATGCAGCGCTGGCTCGTCCCCTCGCCCCCGGCCCCGCGCTCCGAGCCGGACCCCGCGGCCGGCGCCTCCGGGCGGGCCCGCGGCCGGCTCTCCAAGCCGGAGCTGGACCTCCTGGAGTCCACGACGGTGATGTTCCGGCAGTGGGACGCCCAGTGCGGCGGCGGCCTGCGCCGCAAGGCGGTCGTCGGCCAGCTCCACGAGGTGACGGACCTCCTCCAGGAGCCCCAGCCCGAGGCCACCACCCGGCGCCTGTTCAAGGTCGCCGCCGAGCTCGCCGAGCTGGCCGGCTGGATGTCGTACGACATCGGGCTCCAGCCGACCGCGCAGAAGTACTTCGTCCTCGCGCTGCACGCCGCCAAGGAGGCCGGTGACCGGCCCCTCGGCTCCTACGTGCTGTCCAGCATGAGCCGCCAGATGATCCACCTCGGCCGGCCCGACGACGCGCTGGAGCTGATCCACCTCGCGCAGTACGGCAGCCGGGACTGCGCGAGCCCGCGCACCCAGTCGATGCTGTATGCGATGGAGGCCCGCGCCTACGCCAACATGGGCCAGCCCGGCAAGTGCAAGCGGGCGGTCCGGATGGCCGAGGACATCTTCGCCGAGGCCGACGAGTGGGACGAGCCCGACCCCGACTGGATCCGCTTCTTCTCCGAGGCCGAGCTGTACGGCGAGAACTCGCACTCGTACCGCGACCTGGCCTATGTCGCCGGCCGCAGCCCGACGTACGCCTCACTGGCCGAGCCCCTGATGAAGCGGGCCGTGGAGCTCTTCGCCGAGGACGGCGAGCACCAGCGGTCGTACGCGCTGAACCTGATCGGCATGGCCACGGTCAACCTCCTCCAGCGCGAGCCCGAGCAGTGCACGGTCTACGCCTCCCAGGCCATGCAGGTCGCCAAGAAGGTCCGCTCCGAGCGGGTCAACACTCGTATTCGAAAGACGGTCGACACGGCCGCACGCGACTTCGGCGACCTGGGCGAGGTCGTCGACCTCACCGAGCGGCTCGCCGCCGAGCTGCCCGAGACGGCAGAGGCGGTCTGAGCTGCCCTCCTCCGAGAATCCGCCCACACCCTGAACCCCGGCCGCGGCCGGCCCTCCCGAACTGCCCGACTCGGCTCCCCCATGCCAGGTCATCGGAAGGCCGACCGCGGCCGGACCTGCTTCCTCGCGGAAGATTGCGTCACGATAACGATCGACGCGCCCGCCATCCGGCAGTTCATCGAGGCGTAACACACAGAGCGCCTTCGTCACGGCGGCGAAACAACGAGGGGCTTCCACCGAAACCGCGCTGCGCCAATCTCGTGGCGCATAACCGGCCCACCCCTCATTCCGCTCGAGGCTTCGCCCGCACGGGGCCGTACCAACGACGAGGAGACGCCGATGGCACCAGCCATCACCCTTGCCGCAGAAGCACCCAAGCTGTCTGCCGCCAACACAGGGTTCATGCTCATCTGTTCCGCCCTGGTGATGCTCATGACCCCGGGCCTGGCCTTCTTCTACGGAGGCATGGTCCGCGTCAAGAGCACCTTGAACATGCTGATGATGAGCTTCATCAGCCTCGGGATCGTCACCATCCTGTGGGTGCTGTACGGCTTCTCCATGGCGTTCGGCACCGACTCCGGCAGCCTCATCGGCTGGAACTCCGACTGGGTCGGCCTCAGCAACATCGGCCTGACCCAGCTGTGGGACGGCTACACGATCCCGGTCTTCGTGTTCCTGGTCTTCCAGCTGATGTTCGCGATCATCACGCCCGCCCTGATCAGCGGTGCCCTCGCCGACCGCGTGAAGTTCAGCGCGTGGGCGCTGTTCATCACGCTGTGGGCCACGGTCGTCTACTTCCCGGTCGCGCACTGGGTCTGGGGCGCCGGCGGCTGGGCCTTCGAGCTGGGTGTGATCGACTTCGCCGGTGGTACGGCGGTCCACATCAACGCCGGCGCCGCCGCGCTCGGCGTGATCCTGGTCATCGGCAAGCGCGTCGGCTTCAAGCGCGACCCGATGCGTCCGCACAGCCTGCCGCTGGTCATGCTCGGTGCCGGTCTGCTGTGGTTCGGCTGGTTCGGCTTCAACGCCGGCTCGTGGCTCGGCAACGACGACGGCGTCGGCGCGCTGATGTTCGTCAACACGCAGGTCGCCACCGCCGCCGCCATGCTGGCCTGGCTCGCCTACGAGAAGATCCGCCACGGCGCGTTCACCACGCTGGGTGCCGCCTCCGGCGCCGTCGCCGGTCTGGTCGCCATCACCCCGGCCGGTGGCGCGGTCAGCCCGCTCGGCGCGATCGCCGTCGGCGTCATCGCCGGTGTGCTGTGCGCCATGGCCGTCGGCCTGAAGTACAAGTTCGGCTACGACGACTCGCTCGACGTCGTCGGCGTCCACCTGGTCGGCGGTGTCGTCGGCTCCCTGCTGATCGGCTTCTTCGCCAGCGGCCACGGCCAGTCCGACGTCGCGGGCCTCTTCTACGGCGGCGGCCTGACCCAGTTCTGGAAGCAGTGCGCCGGTGTCTTCGCGGTGCTCGCCTACTCGCTGATCGTCTCCGCGATCCTCGCCTTCATCCTCGACAAGACCATCGGTATGCGGGTCCCCGAGGACGACGAGATCGCCGGCATCGACCAGGCCGAGCACGCCGAGACCGCATACGACTTCAGCGGCGCCGGTGGCGGTGCCGCCAAGACCGCCGCCGTCGCGGCCGCCGTGGCCGGAGCCGAGAGCAAGAAGGTGGACGCATGAAGCTCATCACCGCCGTCGTGAAGCCGCACCGGCTCGACGAGATCAAGGAAGCCCTCCAGGCCTTCGGAGTGCACGGCCTGACGGTCACCGAGGCCAGCGGCTACGGTCGTCAGCGGGGCCACACCGAGGTCTACCGCGGTGCCGAGTACACGGTCGACCTGGTCCCGAAGATCCGCATCGAGGTCCTGGTCGAGGACGACGACGCCGAGCAGCTGATCGATGTCGTGGTCAAGGCGGCCCGCACCGGCAAGATCGGTGACGGCAAGGTCTGGTCCATCCCGGTCGACACGGCCGTACGGGTCCGGACCGGCGAGCGCGGCCCCGACGCGCTCTGAGGCAGGCAAACAGAACAGGAGTCGCTGGGTGACGGGTACGGACGTGCAGAAGGAAGCAGAGGATTCGGGACCCAGCGGCTACGCGGCGGCCCGGCTGCGTCTCCTCACCGAGGAGGCGCGGTCCGGGCCGCCGCGCCGTGCGGCCCTGGCCGACCTCACGGACGACTGGCTCACCGGCCTGTTCGCCGCGGGCGCGGAAGGGCTGCGCGGAGTCTCCCTGGTCGCCGTCGGCGGCTACGGCCGCGGCGAGCTCTCCCCGCGCAGCGACCTCGACCTGCTCCTGCTGCACGACGGCAGCGACGCCAAGGCGGTCGCCGCCCTCGCCGACCGGCTCTGGTACCCGGTGTGGGACCTGGGCCTGGCCCTCGACCACTCGGTCCGCACGCCCGCCGAGGCCCGCAAGACCGCGGGGGAGGACCTCAAGGTCCAGCTCGGCCTGCTGGACGCCCGGCACCTCGCCGGTGACCTCGGCCTCACCGCCGGGCTCCGTACGGCCGTGCTGGCCGACTGGCGCAACCAGGCGCCCAAACGCCTCCCCGAACTCCAGGAACTGTGCGCCGAACGCGCCGAGCGCCAGGGCGAGCTGCAGTACCTCCTGGAACCCGATCTGAAGGAGGCCCGCGGCGGGCTGCGCGACGCCACCGCGCTGCGTGCCGTCGCCGCCTCCTGGCTCGCCGACGCCCCGCGCGAGGGCCTCGCCGACGCCCGGCGCCGGCTCCTCGACGTACGGGACGCCCTGCACCTGGCCACCGGGAGGGCCACCGACCGGCTCGCCCTCCAGGAGCAGGACCAGGTGGCCGCCGAGCTCGGCCTGCTCGACGCGGACACGCTGCTGCGGCAGGTCTACGAAGCGGCGCGGCTCATCTCGTACGCCAGTGACGTCACCTGGCGTGAGGTGGGGCGCGTACTGCGGTCGCGCGCCGTGCGGCCCCGGCTGCGCGCCATGCTGGGCGGCGGGAAGCCGACCGCCGAGCGTTCTCCGCTGGCGGAAGGCGTCGTGGAGCAGGACGGCGAGGTGGTGCTCGCCCGCGCCGCACGCCCCGAGCGCGATCCCGTGCTGCCGCTGCGCGCCGCAGCCGCGGCGGCCCAGGCCGGACTCCCGCTGTCCCTGCACGCCGTACGGCGCATGGCGGCCACCGTGCGCCCGCTGCCCACGCCCTGGCCCGCCGAGGCGCGCGAACAGCTCGTCACCCTGCTCGGCTCCGGCCGACCGACCATCGAGGTCTGGGAGGCGCTGGAGGCCGAGGGGCTGATCACGCGGCTGCTGCCCGACTGGGAGCGGGTGCGGTGCCGCCCGCAGCGCAACGCCGTGCACCTGTGGACCGTCGACCGGCATCTCATCGAGACCGCCGTGCGCGCCTCCGAGTTCACCCGCCGTGTCAGCCGCCCCGACCTGCTGCTGGTCGCCGCGCTGCTGCACGACATCGGCAAGGGCTGGCCCGGCGACCACTCGGTGGCCGGCGAGATCATCGCCAAGGACGTGGCCGCCCGCATCGGCTTCGACCGCCACGACGTGACGGTCGTCGCCACCCTCGTCCGCCATCACCTGCTGCTCGTCGAGACGGCCACCCGGCGCGACCTGGAGGACCCGGCCACCGTGCGCTCGGTCGCCGAGGCCGTCGGCTCCCAGAGCACCCTGGAACTGCTGCACGCGCTCACCGAGGCCGACGCCCTGGCCACCGGCCCGGCCGCCTGGTCGTCCTGGCGCGGCTCGCTCGTCGCCGACCTGGTCGAGCGCGTCTCGGCGGTGCTCGCCGGGGACGCCCCGGACGATCCCGAGGACGCCGCCCCGACCGCCGAGCAGGAGCGGCTCGCCATCGAGGCGGTCGCGACGGGCAGCCCGGTCCTCTCCCTGCGGGCCCAGACCGAACCGCCCGCCGGGCAGGAACCCTCCGGCGACCCCGAGCCGCTCGGCGTGGAGCTGCTCATCGCCGTCCCCGACCAGCCGGGTGTGCTGCCCGCGGTGGCCGGTGTCCTCGCCATGCACCGGCTGACCGTACGGACGGCGGAGCTGCGGTCCCTGACCCTCCCGGACGGCGTCGACGGCTCGGTCCTGCTGCTGGACTGGCGGGTCGCCGCCGAGTACGGCTCCCTGCCGCAGGCCGCCCGCCTGCGCGCCGACCTCGTGCGGGCGCTGGACGGCTCCCTGGACATCGCCGGCCGTCTCGCCGAACGGGACGCGGCCTATCCGCGCCGCCGGGGCGTGGTGGCCCCGCCGCCCCGGGTGTCGGTCCACCCGGCCGCCTCCCGGCTGGCCACCGTCATCGAGGTCCGTTCCCAGGACGCCCCGGGCCTGCTGTTCCGCATCGGCCGCGCCCTGGAGGACGCGAGCGTACTGGTGCGCAGCGCGCACGTCTCGACCCTCGGCGCCAACGCCGTCGACGCCTTCTACGTGACCGGTCCGAAGGGCGTGCCGCTGCCCGGTGACGAGGCCGAGTCGGTGGCGCGGAAGCTGGAGGAGACACTGCGTGGGTGAGGGCGACCCGGCGACTTGTCACGCCGGGATACCCTGGAGGGCGATTCCCCAGTCTGTCTCCGACCCCGAGGACCGCGAGCGCCGTGTTCGATACTCTTTCCGATCGCCTCTCAGCGACCTTCAAGAACCTGCGCGGCAAGGGACGGCTCTCCGAGGCGGACATCGACGCCACGGCGCGCGAGATCCGGATCGCGCTCCTCGAGGCGGATGTGGCGCTGCCGGTCGTCCGTACGTTCATCAAGAACGTCAAGGAGCGCGCGCTCGGCGCAGAGGTCTCGCGGGCGCTGAACCCTGCCCAGCAGGTTCTCAAGATCGTCAACGACGAGCTGGTCACCATCCTCGGTGGCGAGACCCGGCGTCTGCGCTTCGCCAAGCAGCCGCCCACCGTGATCATGCTGGCGGGTCTGCAGGGTGCCGGTAAGACCACCCTCGCGGGCAAGCTCGGCCGCTGGCTGAAGGAGCAGGGCCACTCGCCGCTGCTGGTCGCCTGTGACCTCCAGCGCCCGAACGCCGTGAACCAGCTCAGCGTCGTCGCCGAGCGCGCGGGCGTCAGCGTCTACGCGCCGGAGCCGGGCAACGGCGTCGGTGACCCGGTCAAGGTCGCCAAGGACTCGATCGAGTTCGCCAAGTCCAAGGTCCACGACATCGTGATCGTGGACACCGCCGGCCGCCTGGGCATCGACCAGGAGATGATGCAGCAGGCTGCGGACATCCGGGACGCGGTCAGCCCCGACGAGATCCTGTTCGTCGTCGACGCGATGATCGGTCAGGACGCGGTCAACACCGCCGAGGCCTTCCGCGACGGCGTCGGCTTCGACGGCGTGGTGCTCTCCAAGCTCGACGGTGACGCCCGCGGTGGTGCCGCCCTGTCGATCCGGCAGATCACCGGCAAGCCGATCATGTTCGCGTCGAACGGCGAGAAGCTCGACGACTTCGACGCCTTCCACCCGGACCGGATGGCCTCCCGCATCCTCGACATGGGTGACCTGCTCACCCTGATCGAGCAGGCGGAGAAGACCTTCGACCAGGCCGAAGCCCAGAAGATGGCCGAGAAGCTGGCCTCCAAGAAGGGACAGGACTTCACCCTCGACGACTTCCTGGCCCAGATGGAGCAGGTCAGGAAGATGGGCTCCATCTCCAAGCTGCTCGGCATGCTCCCGGGCATGGGCCAGATGAAGGACCAGATCAACAACCTGGACGAGCGGGACGTCGACCGCACGGCCGCCATCATCAAGTCGATGACCCCGGCCGAGCGCCAGGAGCCGACGATCATCAACGGCTCGCGCCGCGCCCGCATCGCTCGGGGTTCCGGTGTCGACGTCAGCGCGGTGAAGAACCTGGTCGAGCGGTTCTTCGAGGCCCGCAAGATGATGTCCCGCATGGCCCAGGGCGGCGGCATGCCCGGGATGCCCGGGATGCCGGGCATGGGCGGCGGACCCGGCCGGGCGAAGAAGAAGCAGAAGCAGGCCAAGGGCAAGCAGCGCTCCGGCAACCCGATGAAGCGCAAGCAGCAGGAGCAGGAGGCCGCCGCCCGGCGCGCGGCCGCCGCCGAGGGCGGAGGCGCCTTCGGGCTGCCGCAGCAGGGCGCCAAGGACTTCGAACTCCCCGACGAGTTCAAGAAGTTCATGGGCTGACGGCCCGTACCGCACGACACCGAGGGCGCCCCTTTTCGAAAGGGGGCGCCCTCGGTGGTCTGTCGGTGGTTCGTCGACGGCCTGCCCGGTCAGGCGTTCGGGAACTTCCAGATGTAAGGCTCGCCGTCCTCCTCGGACCAGTGGACCTCGACGCTCTTGGCGTTCGCCGGGATCACGTACGTCTCGCAGAAGACGTGGCTCTCACCCTTCTTCCAGCTCTCGACGTCGTACGGATCCTCGCAGCCCGTCGCGTCCTCGGACGCGCCGATGAGGATGGTGCCGCGCTGTCCGTCGGCGAAGACCGTGGTGCCGTCGTCCACGTCGGTTCCGTCGGTCAGGGCGGGGCCACCCTTGTGCGTGTACTTCACGTGGGCGACGGCCAGCACCTTGCCCTTGACCTTGTCCGGCTGCGAGACGGCCTTGGCCGCCTCCGCCTCGGTGCCCACGTCGACCTTCTGTGCCACGACCTCGTAGGTGACCTCGCCCGGGTCCTCCGCGACCTTGCCCGTGGCGCTCTCGCCGGTCTCCATGTCGCCGCCGGAAGACGGCTCCGGCGAAGGGAAGACCTTGGCCTTCTCGGTGTCCGGGCTCTTCGCGTCGGCCTTGTCGCCGCCGCCACCGCAGGCGGTGAGCGCCAGAGCGAGGACGGCGACGGGCGCGACGAGACGCAGCGCGGTCTTGTGGTGCGGCACAACAGCTCCTGTATGCAGATGTGTAGGTTCCCCGAGCGGTGGATCACATTAAGCGTTCATGATCCACTTGGGGAAACCAGAAGCACGCCATGGTGCTTTCTTCACACCATTCACACCTGCACTGAAGATCTGTTCGCTAAGGAGTCCGGGCGATCACGTCACGGCGTCCGGGCGATCAGATACCGGAACACGTTCGGCATCCACACCGTCCCGTCCGGCCGCTGGTGCGGATGCAGAGCCTCGGTCAGCTCCTTGTCCACCTGCACCTGGTCCGTCGCCGTGATCGCCGCGTCGAACAGCCCCGTCGACTTGAGCCCGCGCACCGCGCTGTCCACATCGGCGTACCCGAAGGGGCACGCCACCCGCCCCGACCCGTCCGGCCTGAGACCGGCCCGCTGGGCGACGTCCTCCAGGTCGTCGCGCAGGGCGGGGCGCCAGCTGCCCGCGCTGCGCAGCGGCTCCGCCAGCTTGGTGGCGACCCGCAGCACGGACGTCGTCGCGCACCGCTCCGGCGGACCCCAGCCGGCCAGCACCACGGCCGCTCCGCGACCCGCCAGCGGCGTCGCCTCCGCGAGCAGCCCGCCCAGCCCGTCCGAGTCGCCCGCCAGACACCCGATCGGCTCGAAGGCGGTCACCAGGGTGTACGCCGGAGCGCCCGGCCGTGCCGTGTCCCGGGGCGAGCCGTCGACCAGCCGGTTGCCGTCACGCGCGCGCCCGGCCCCGCCCTCGGGCAGCAGTCGCTCCCGTGCGAGGGCCATTCTTTCGGGGGAAGCGTCGACACCGGTGACCGCCGCTCCCCGGGCGGCGGCCATCAGCAGGGCGAGTCCGGAACCGCAGCCGAGGCCGAGCAGCCGCGTCGCGGGACCCACGTCCAGTCGCTCGTAGACGGCCTCGTAGAGCGGTACGAGCATCCGCTCCTGGATTTCGGACCAGTCACGCGCGCGTGCACGCAGGTCCACGCGGGGTGCGGACCCCGCGTGAGGCAGGTGCTGCCGCACGAGCGTAGGTGTCATAAGTAAGCGCCCCAATCCGCCGAGAGTTGCCTCTTGCCCGATTCCATGGCCCCCGTGACAGTGCGCTCGCACTACCCCCGTATGCCAGGAAACTCCCCCCTCGACCTGTCGTCCAGTGGAAAGCGGCACGGCATATGAGTTGTCATGTGCCTATGGCGAGATTTCACATTCCGGCAACGTGGGCCCGTACGATCTCGCCATGGCCAAGACACCCGTTCTCACCCCCCAGGCGGACGATTTCCCGCGCTGGTACCAGGACTTGATCACCAAGGCGGAGCTCGCCGACAACGGTCCGGTGCGCGGCACCATGGTCATCCGACCGTACGGATACGGGCTGTGGGAGCGGATGCAGGGCGAGATGGACGCCCGCATCAAGGAGACGGGCACTCAAAACGCGTACTTCCCGCTCCTGATCCCGCAGTCGTACCTCACGCGCGAGGCGGACCACGTCGAGGGCTTCGCGCCCGAGCTGGCCGTGGTCACGCACGGCGGCGGCAAGGAACTCGAAGAGCCCGCCGTGGTCCGGCCCACCTCCGAGATGATCATCAACGACTACTTCTCGAAGTGGGTCCAGAGCTACCGCGACCTGCCGCTGCTCATCAACCAGTGGGCGAACGTCGTGCGCTGGGAGCTGCGGCCCCGTCTGTTCCTGCGCACCACCGAGTTCCTCTGGCAGGAGGGCCACACCGCGCACGCCACGTACGAGGAGGCGCGCGATTTCGCCGCGCACATTCACCGGAAGGTCTACGAGGACTTCATGGTGAACGTCCTCGCGATGGACGTCGTCCCCGGCCGCAAGACCGTCAAGGAGCGGTTCGCCGGTGCCATCAACACCCTCACGCTCGAAGGCATGATGGGCGACGGCAAGGCCCTCCAGATGGCCACCAGCCATGAACTGGGCCAGAACTTCGCCAAGGCCTTCAACACCCAGTACCTGTCGAAGGACGGCCGGCAGGAGCTGGTCTGGCAGACCTCCTGGGGTTCCACCACCCGCATGATCGGTGCCCTGGTGATGATGCACGGCGACGACAACGGCCTGCGCGTCCCGCCGCGGCTGGCGCAGACCCAGGCCGTGGTGCTCGCGATCAAGGGCGACGAGGCGGTTCTGGCCAAGGTCCGCGAGCTCGGCGACCGGTTGAAGGCGGCCGGGATCCGCGTCCACGTGGACGACCGCACCGACACCCCCTTCGGCCGCCGCGCCGTCGACTGGGAGCTCAAGGGCGTGCCGGTCCGGATCGAGATCGGCCCGCGCGACCTGGAGAACGGCACCGCGATGCTGGCCCGCCGCATCCCGGGAGGCAAGGAGCCGGTCTCGCTGGACGCCCTGGTGTCGCTGCTGCCGCAGGTCCTCGAAGCGGACCAGGCCCTGCTGCTCAAGCAGTCCCGGGAGCGCCGGGAGTCTCGCACCAGCGAGGTCTCGACGATCGACGAGGCGGTCGAGGTGGCCGGCGCGGGCGGCTGGGCGCGCATCCCGTGGGCGGTGCTCGGCGAGGAGGGCGAGGCCAAGCTGGCCGACCACGCGGCGACCGTACGGTGTCTGGTCGCCGAGGACGGGTCGGTGCCGGACGCCGACGACGCACCCGGTAACGTCGCGGTCGTCGCGCGCGCTTACTGAGTCGCGGCACGCGCTGACTGAGTGGGGCGCGAGCGACCGAAATGCCTCTTGCGTAACCGCGGACCTCAAAGCCCCCGGCGCGTACATGCTCTACGCGCCGGGGCGTACGCGGGACTACGCACCACCTTGTGGTGAGCTGTGAGGCTTCTCCACAGATCAGCGCACCCGCCCTCGTCGGGACGCATCAGAGGCAACTGACGGGTACGTGCAAATTATTTGGGATGCCCCGGAATCGGAACACTGGGGCACCCCGGCTCGTTGTCATTACGTGAGCACGACACAGACACCACCTGTTCTCGCCGCAGAGCTGGCACAGGCGTGGGCCGACATCCAGCGGTACCACCCCGAGCTGCCCGACCTTGCCGCGCCAGAGTCCCTGATCGGGGAGTCGTCGTCCGCGTGCGGGCACGAGCTCTCCTTCGAGCGACTGCTCCATGAGGCAGTCCATGGCATCGCCGCCGCCCGCGGCGTCCGCGACACCTCCCGTGCCGGCCGCTACCACAACCGCAGATTCCTCGCGATCGCCGAGGAGCTGGGCCTGGACCACCCCGAGGAACCGCATCCCAGCAGCGGCTTCTCCCTGGTCACGCTCACCCCCGAGGCGAAGCGCCGCTATCGCCCGACGATGGAGCGCCTCCAGCGCGCCCTGAAGGCCCATACGGCCGCGACCTCCTCCGACACCTCCCGCACCTTCCGGGGCCCGGCCGCCCGGCACGGCTCCTCCGGCGGCGGCGTCCGCGTCAAGGCGGTCTGCGACTGCGGCCGCAACGTACGCGTCGTGCCGTCGGTCCTCGCCCAGGCGCCGATCGTCTGCGGCGGCTGCGGCAAGCCGTTCCGGATCCCGGACGTGGTGGGAGCGGTGGCCGGCTGACGTCCGCACCGGCATCTCGTGGCTGCCGGTCGGGACAGCACCGCCACCGCAGGGCAGGGCACCCGACGTACTTCACCTCCACGCCGGGTGCCCCTTCGGCCTGCCCCGAGCCGCGGCGAACCCCGCGGTCAAAGCCGCCCGGCGGGGTGTGGCACAATGGCTAGCTGTACTCGACAGCCGCACAGGACCCCTCTCTCCTCCGGCTGACGCGTCCATCGGGCACTCGGGTACCGCAACCCCACGCGGCCATCTCGCCGTGCCCAACCACGTCAAATCCAGGAGAACCCACTCCCGTGGCAGTCAAGATCAAGCTGAAGCGTCTGGGCAAGATCCGTTCGCCTCACTACCGCATCGTCGTCGCCGACTCCCGTACCCGTCGTGACGGTCGTGCGATCGAGGAGATCGGCAAGTACCACCCGACGTACAACCCGTCGGTGATGGAGGTCGACGCCGAGCGTGTGGCGTACTGGCTCGGTGTCGGCGCCCAGCCGACCGAGCCCGTGAAGGCCATCCTCAAGAAGACCGGCGACTGGCAGAAGTTCAAGGGCGAGCCCGCCCCGGCTCCGCTGCTGACGGCGCCCGAGAAGGCTGCGCGCCCGTCGTTCGAGGCTCTCGGCGGTGACGACGAGGGCAAGGGTGAGGCGATCACCCAGAAGAAGAAGGCTGAGAAGAAGGACGAGGCCGGCGCCGAGTCCGCTTCGACCGAGGCCTGAGCATGCTCGAGGAGGCTCTCGAGCACCTCGTGAAGGGCATCGTCGACAACCCTGACGATGTGCAGGTCGCCTCGCGCAACCTGCGCCGCGGGCGGGTGCTCGAGGTCCGGGTCCACCCGGACGACCTCGGCAAGGTGATCGGCCGCAACGGCCGCACCGCACGCGCCCTGCGTACCGTCGTGGGCGCCATCGGCGGTCGCGGTGTCCGCGTCGACCTCGTCGACGTGGACCACGTCCGCTGACGCTTATCGCAACCGGCTCGGGCCGGGGACGGCCTGAGGGCCGTCCCCGGCCCGCAGTCGTATGACAGGAGACTGGACACGTGCAGTTGGTAGTCGCACGGATCGGCCGCGCCCACGGCATCAAGGGCGAGGTCACCGTCGAGGTACGGACCGACGAGCCTGAGCTGAGGCTCGCCCCCGGCGCCGTACTCGCCACCGATCCCGCCGCCGCGGGACCCCTCACCATCGAGACGGGCCGCGTCCACAGCGGCCGTCTCCTGCTGCGCTTCGAGGGCGTCAGCGACCGCACGGGGGCCGAGGCCCTGCGCAACACCCTCCTGATCGCCGAGATCGACCCGGAGGAACTGCCCGAGGGCGAGGGCGAGTACTACGACCACCAGCTGATCGACCTCGACGTGGTCACCGCGGACGGCACGGAGGTCGGCCGGATCACGGAGATCTCGCACCTGCCCACCCAGGACCTGTTCATCGTGGAGCGCCCCGACGGCAGCGAGGTGATGATCCCCTTCGTCGAGGAGATCGTCGCCGAGATCGACCTGGAGGAGCAGAAGGCCGTCATCACCCCGCCGCCGGGCCTGATCGACGACCGCGCGGAGATCGCGTCCAGCCGGGAAGAGACCGCCGGTGGGGAAGAGACCGCCGACGGGGAAGAGGCCGCCCGCGGGGAAGAGTCGTAATGCGTCTCGACGTCGTCACGATCTTCCCCGAGTACCTGGAACCGCTGAACGTCTCCCTCGTCGGCAAGGCACGCGCGCGTGGACAGCTGAACGTCCACGTCCACGACCTGCGTTCCTGGACCCACGACCGCCACAACACCGTCGACGACACGCCCTACGGCGGCGGCCCCGGCATGGTCATGAAGACCGAGCCCTGGGGAGAGGCGCTGGACTCCGTCCTGGCCGACGGCTACGAGAACGGCTCCCACGCCCCCGCCCTCATCGTGCCCACACCCAGCGGCCGCCCCTTCACCCAGGAGCTCGCCGTCCACCTCTCCGAGCGGCCCTGGCTGATCTTCACGCCGGCCCGCTACGAGGGCATCGACCGGCGCGTCGTCGAGGAGTACGCGACGCGGATGCCGGTGTACGAGGTGTCCATCGGCGACTACGTCCTGGCCGGTGGCGAGGCGGCGGTCCTCGTCGTCACGGAGGCCGTGGCGCGCCTGCTGCCCGGCGTCCTGGGCAACGCCGAGTCCCACCGCGACGACTCCTTCGCACCCGGCGCCATGGCGAGCCTGCTGGAGGGGCCCGTGTACACCAAGCCGCCCGAGTGGCGCGGCCGGGACATCCCCGACGTGCTGCTCAGCGGCCACCACGGGAAGATCGCCCGCTGGCGGCGGGACGAGGCCCTGAAGCGCACCACCGCCCACCGGCCCGACCTCATCGAGCGGTGCGACCCCAAGGTCTTCGACAAGAAGGACCGCGAGATGCTGTCCATCCTGGGCTGGGCGCCGGATCCGGCGGGGGAGCCGTACGGCCGATTTTGGCGCAGGACCGACGGCGTGGAAGAATAGCCAGCTGTTGTGCGTCCGTCCGGCGCGCGCCCCTGCCACAGGGGGAGACGACGCCCGCTCCGACCCGCACAGCTCTGAATCCGAAAAACCTAGTTTCCGTTGATGACCTGTGGCATCAGCGAGGAAAGCAGACGAAATGTCTCACCTGCTCGACACCGTCGACTCCGCGTCGCTGCGCACCGACGTCCCCGCCTTCCGCCCGGGCGACACGGTCAACGTGCACGTCCGCGTCATCGAGGGCAACCGCTCCCGTGTGCAGCAGTTCAAGGGTGTGGTGATCCGCCGCCAGGGTGCCGGCGTCCGCGAGACCTTCACGGTCCGCAAGGTCTCCTTCTCCGTCGGCGTCGAGCGCACCTTCCCGGTGCACACCCCGATCGTGGAGAAGATCGAGCTCGTCACCAAGGGTGACGTCCGCCGCGCCAAGCTGTACTACCTCCGCGAGCTGCGCGGCAAGGCCGCGAAGATCAAGGAGAAGCGCGAGAACTGAGCGCTCTGAGGAGTTCACATCGGGGCCGGATAGCATCTGGCTCCGATGGACACCGAAGCTCAGCCGACGGAGCGCGACCGCTCCTCCCGCCCTTCCGATTCCGAGGACACCTCGGGTCCCGGAGGGCCGGAGGACCGGTCGCGTTTCGCGTTGTCGCGTGTCACCGAGTGGGTCCCGGGCGGCCGGATCACCCTGACACTGCTGGCCTGCCCGCTTTTCCTGCTGCTGCTCAGCACGTTCGTGCTGCGGCCCTTCCAGATCCCCAGCGGATCCATGGAACAGGGATTGAGGATCGGGGACCGGGTTCTCGTAAATAAGTTGGCGTACCGTTTCGGAGCCGAGCCGCAGCGGGGAGACATCGTCGTGTTCGACGGGACCGGGTACTTCGGGCACGCGGACTACATCAAACGCGTTGTCGGCGTGGGGGGAGACCACGTGGTCTGCTGCGACGAGGAGGGGAGGATCCAGGTGAACGGCCGGCCGGTCGACGAGTCGGGCTTCCTGTACCCCGGCGACAGCCCCTCCACCGTGCCCTTCGACGTCGTCGTGCCCGCCGGCTCCCTGTTCCTCCTCGGCGACCACCGCGGCGACTCCAGCGACTCCCGCGACCACCTCGGCTCGCCCGGCGGCGGCATGATCCCGGTCGACGAGGTGATCGGCCGCGCCGACTGGATCGTCTGGCCCTTCGGCCACGCCACCCGGCTGAACCGCCCCGACGCCTACGCGCGCGTGCCCGCTGCCGCCGCCGGAAGGGCGGGCGCCCATGGGTAACCGCGGCAAACCGCGCGGCGTCCCCGCCGGCCCCGCCGAGAACCTGCTGCCCACCGGCGCCCGCCGCGCCGCCGCCCCGTCCAGCGGCCGTACGCGCGCCGAGCGGCGCAAGCTCCAGAAGAAGGTCAAGCGGCGCCGCAGGCGCGGTGCCGTGAAGGAGATACCGCTCCTCGTCGGCGTCGCCGTCCTGATAGCGCTCGTACTGAAGACGTTCCTCGTCCAGGCCTTCGTCATCCCGTCCGGCTCCATGGAGCAGACGATCCAGATCGGCGACCGCGTCCTGGTCGACAAGCTCACCCCGTGGTTCGGCTCCAAGCCGCAGCGCGGGGACGTCGTCGTCTTCAAGGACCCCGGCGGCTGGCTCCAGGACGAGCAGACCACCCTTCCGAAGGACGACCCCATCGTCATCAAGCAGGTCAAGGAAGGGCTCACCTTCATCGGCCTGCTGCCGTCCGACAACGAGAAGGACCTCATCAAGCGGGTCGTCGGCGTCGGCGGAGACCGCGTCCAGTGCTGTGACGCGCAAGGACGCGTGACCGTCAACGGCATCCCGCTGAACGAGGACTACCTGTACCCCGGCAACGCCCCGTCCGACACGCCGTTCGACATCACCGTCCCCCCGGGGCGGCTGTGGGTGATGGGCGACCACCGGAACAACTCCGCGGACTCCCGCGCCCACCAGGACACCGACTACGGTGGCACGGTCTCCGAGGAAGAGGTCGTCGGCCGCGCCATGGTCATCGCCTGGCCCTTCGGGCACTGGAGCACCCTGGAGGAGCCGAACACCTACGCCTCCGTGTCCGACTCGGCCACCGGGTCGACCGCCGCTGCCGAACTGTCGCATAGGGTTGCCTCCGACGATTCGAACGGAACGATCCAGCTCCCGACCCCTGCGGAACTCCCGCTCGTTATGGGAGTGGTGGGCCTGCGTCGTGTGTGGGGCAGGCGGCGGCACAGAGTGAGGAGTTGGCGTGGGGGATGTGGCGGTTGGCGCACGGTCCGGACACGATGGCGAGGAGCACCGGGGACGCCCCGCGCAATCCGCCGTCCCGGCCGCGGACAGCGCCGTGACCTCCGGGAATGACTCCGGGGCAGCCGAGGGCGACAGGGTGACAGACGAGTACGGCACAGCCGAGGGCGAAGGGCCGGGAGGCACGGCCAGGACACCGAAGAAGCAGCGCTCCTTCTGGAAGGAGCTGCCCATCCTGATCGGTATCGCGCTGGTGCTCGCGCTGCTGATCAAGACGTTCCTGGTGCAGGCGTTCTCCATCCCCTCCGACTCGATGCAGAACACCCTCCAGCAGGGCGACCGCGTCCTGGTCGACAAGCTGACCCCCTGGTTCGGCTCCGAGCCCGAGCGCGGCGAGGTCGTCGTCTTCCACGACCCGGACAACTGGCTGGCGGGCGAGCCGACGGCGGATCCCAACGCCCTGCAGACGTTCCTCAGCTGGATCGGCCTCATGCCGTCCGCGGAGGAGAAAGACCTCATCAAGCGGGTCGTCGGCGTCGGCGGCGACACGGTCGAGTGCAAGGCCACCGGCCCGCTCACGGTCAACGGCAAGGCGCTGGACGAGCGGTCGTACGTCTACGCGGGCAACACGCCGTGCAGCGTCGACGACCAGGGCGGTCAATTCAAGGTAAAGGTTCCCAAGGGCTACATCTGGGTCATGGGCGACCACCGGCAGAACTCCCGGGACTCCCGCTACAACCAGGCGGACAAGCACCACGGCATGGTCCCGGTGAAGGACGTCGTGGGCCGGGCCATCGTCGTCGCCTGGCCGATCAACCGCTGGGACAACCTGCCGGTGCCGGACACCTTCGACCAGCCCGGTCTGAGCGCCCAGCCGGCCGCAGTCGGTCCGGCGGTGGCACCGCAGGCGGCGGCGCTGCTGGGTGTGGTGCCGGTGGTGCTGTGGCGCCGCAGGAAGCAGTGATCCCGACGGTGGGCTGACCCCGGTCGGTACCCCCGGGTAGGGTGCGGACCCATGGGTGGCGAGAGCATGACGCACACGGCCCCGCGCAGCGGTGGCACAGGCCCGGTGGGCAGCCGGACCGGACAGCGGTTGTCCGGGCTGGCCGTCGCACTGGGCCTTGTGCTGTTCCTCGGGGGTTTCGCCTGGGGGGCGGTGGTCTACCGGCCGTACACGGTGCCCACCAGTTCGATGACACCGACGATCGACGCCGGCGACCGGATCCTGGCGCAGCGCGTCGACGGCGGCGAGGTGCGCCGCGGTGACGTCGTCGTCTTCAAGGACGCCACCTGGGCCAACGCGCCGATGGTCAAGCGCGTGGTCGCCGTCGGCGGCGACACGGTCGCCTGCTGCCAGGACGGCAAGCTCAAGGTCAACGGCAAGGAGATCGACGAGACGTACCTGCCCAAGGGCACACCGGCCGAGATGAGCAACTTCCCGACGGTGACTGTCCCCAAGGGCCGTCTCTTCCTCCTCGGTGACGAGCGGGGCAACTCCGTGGACTCCACCGCCCACCTCACCGACGCCGCCAGCGGCACCGTGGCCCGCTCCGCCGTGGACGCCCGCGTCGACTCCGTGGTCTGGCCCATGAAGGGCATGCTGGAGCGCCCCACCGGCTTCGAGGCGCTCGGCACCCTGTCCTCGCCCGGACCGCTGCGGACCATCACCGCCCTGGTGATCGCCGGCGCCGTGCTCGTCCTGGGCGGGGGTGCCTACGGGCCCGTCGCCAAGCGCACGGGCGCGTCCCGGGCCCGGCGGGCGAGCGTGGAGCCCGCCGGTGTCCGCTGAGGCCCTGGGGGCGGGCCAGGACGGCTACGCCGGCGGGCTGCGCAAGGTCGCCCGGGTCGTGCTGCTCGACCCGCAGGACCGCATCCTGCTGCTGCACGGGCACGAGCCGGACGATCCGGCCGACGACTGGTGGTTCACCCCCGGCGGCGGTGTGGAGGCCGAGGAGACCCGTGAGGAGGCCGCTCTGCGGGAACTCGTCGAGGAGACGGGCATCACCGAGGTCGAGCTGGGCCCGGTGCTGTGGCGGCGGAAGTGCTCCTTCCCGTTCGCGGGCCGCCGCTGGGACCAGGACGAGTGGTACTACCTGGCTCGAACGGACCGTACGGCGGTCGAGGCTGCGGGGCTGACCGAGCTGGAGCGGCGCAGTGTCGCCGGAGCGCGCTGGTGGACGTGTCCGGAACTTTCCCGGGCACATGAGACGGTGTATCCGACCAGACTCGCCGGGCTGCTGCGCACGCTGCTCGACGAAGGTCCCCCGGCCAGGCCCGTGATCCTTGACCCGGAAATCGTCTAGGGGCGCACGGGACTGGCGCACAATGGTGGGATCGCACGGCTGAAGGGGAACATGCCATGAGCGCCGAGGACCTCGAGAAGTACGAGACCGAGATGGAGCTGAAGCTCTACCGGGAGTACCGCGATGTCGTCGGTCTGTTCAAATATGTGATCGAGACCGAGCGGCGCTTCTACCTGACCAATGACTACGAGATGCAAGTGCACTCGGTCCAGGGTGAGGTGTTCTTCGAGGTGTCCATGGCGGATGCCTGGGTGTGGGACATGTACCGGCCGGCGCGGTTCGTGAAGCAGGTCCGCGTCCTCACGTTCAAGGACGTGAACATCGAGGAGCTGAACAAGAGCGATCTCGAACTGCCGAGTGGGTGACGAAGTTATCCACAACCGCTGAGCCGTCCACCAAGATCCACTTCGTGGGGGCGGGTGCGTGATCGTTGGCGCCGGAGGTGGTGCCGACATGAACGCACGCAGTGCGATGGGCAGGTACGGAGAGAATCTGGCGGCCCGGCGGCTGGCGGAGAGCGGACTGACGGTCCTGGAGCGCAACTGGCGCTCGGGCCGGGCCGGAGAGATCGACATCGTGGCCAGGGATGGGGACGTCCTGGTCGTCTGCGAGGTGAAGACCCGCAGGGAGGGCCCCTTCGAGCATCCGTTGGCCGCCGTGACCCCGCAGAAGGCGGAGCGGCTGCGGGACCTCGCCGAGCGGTGGATCCAGACGCACGGGGGCGCGCCGCCCGGCGGGGTCCGCATCGACGTGGTCGGGGTGCTGCTGCCGGCCCGCGGCGCGGCCGTGGTCGAGCATGTGCGGGGGGTGGCCTGATGGCCTTCGCCCGTACGTGTTCGGTGGCGCTGGTGGGCGTCGAGGGCGTGGTCGTCGAGGTGCAGGCCGACCTGGAGCCGGGTGTCGCGGCGTTCACGCTGGTGGGACTGCCCGACAAGAGCCTGACGGAGAGCCGGGACCGGGTGCGTGCCGCGGTCGTCAACTCGGGCGCGGCCTGGCCCCAGAAGAAACTCACGGTCGGCCTCAGTCCGGCCTCCGTCCCCAAGTCCGGCAGCGGCTTCGACCTGGCCGTCGCCGCGGCCGTTCTCGGCGCGGCCGAGCGCATCGACCCCCGGGTCCTCGCCGACATCGTGATGATCGGCGAACTGGGGCTGGACGGGCGCGTACGGCCGGTGCGGGGGGTCCTGCCCGCGGTGCTGGCGGCGGCGAACGCGGGCTATGAGCAGGTGGTCGTGCCCGAGTGCGCCGCAGCCGAGGCGTCCCTCGTGCCCGGGATCTCCGTACTGGGCGTGCGCAGCCTGCGCCAGCTGATCGCCGTCCTGGCCGACGAACCCGTGCCCGACGAGGATCCGGACGAGCAGGGCCGCCCGGATCCGCTCCTCGCCGGCCTGCGCATGCCGGGCACGGGCGCCGCCACGGGCATGCACAGCGTCGGAGCGGCCCAGCACGAGCCCGGCCACGACCTGGCGGACGTCGTCGGGCAGATCTCGGCGCGCACAGCGGTGGAGGTGGCCGCGGCGGGCGGACACCACCTGTTCCTGGAAGGGCCTCCCGGCGCCGGCAAGACGATGCTCGCGGAGCGGCTGCCCGCCATCCTGCCCCGGCTCGGCCGGCAGGAGTCACTGGAGGTCACCGCGGTCCACTCGGTGGCGGGCCTGCTGCCCCTGGGCAAACCCCTGATCGACGTCGCCCCCTACTGCGCCCCGCACCATTCGGCCACCATGCAGGCGCTCGTCGGCGGCGGCCCGGGCATCGCGCGGCCCGGCGCGGTCTCGCTGTCCCACCGGGGAGTCCTCTTCCTGGACGAGACACCCGAGTTCAGCAGCCAGGCCCTGGACGCCCTGCGCCAGCCGCTGGAGGCGGGGCATGTCGTCATCGCGCGCAGCGCGGGAGTGGTGCGCTTCCCGGCGAAGTTCCTGATGGTGCTCGCCGCCAACCCCTGCCCGTGCGGCCGGTTCTCCCGGCGGGACGACCTGTGCGAGTGCCCGCCCTCGGCGATCCGCCGCTACCAGGCCCGGCTCTCCGGCCCGCTGCTCGACCGGGTCGACCTGCGCGTGGAGGTCGACCGCGTCACCCGCACCGAGCTGACGTCCTCCGGCGCGCGAGGCGAGTCCACCGCGACGGTCGCCGACCGGGTACGGGCGGCGCGGGAGCGCGCCACGCAGCGCCTCGCCGGCACTCCGTGGCGCACGAACAGCGAGGTGCCCGGACGTGAGCTGCGCAGCCGCTGGTACGCCGTGTCCGGGGCGATGGACGAGGCCGAGCGGAACCTGGAGCGGGGCGTCCTGACCGCCCGCGGCCTCGACCGCGTGCTGCGCGTGGCCTGGACCGTCGCCGATCTCGTCGGCCACGACCGGCCCGACGCGACGGACGTCGCCCTCGCGCTCCAGTTGCGCACCGGTGTCCCGAGGGGCGTGCCCATGGCCATCGGGGCGCTGACGTGAGCGTCACCGGGAGCCCTGACGTGAGCGTCGCCGGCGAACCGGACGACGAGCTGCTCGCCCGGGTCTTCCTCACCCGCGTCATCGAACCCGGTGACGAGATCGCCGGGCGGTGGGTGCGGGAGTCCGGGGCGCGGGAGGTGGCCCGGCGGCTCACGGAGGGCGGGCGGCCCCTGACCGGCGTGAGTGGGAAGCGGTGGAAGGGGCTGCTGGCCAGGGCCGAGGTGGCCCGGCCGCGTGCGGACCTCGCCGTCGCACGGGAGGCCGGGGTGCGGTTCGTCGCCCCCGGGGACGCGGAGTGGCCGGGGCAGCTCGACGATCTCGGGGATGCCCGGCCGCTGGGGCTGTGGGTGCGTGGGCGGGCCAGTCTGCGGATGTGGGCGCTGAGGTCGGTGGCGGTCGTCGGCGCCCGCGCCTGCACCGAGTACGGGGCGCACATAGCGGCCACCCTCGCCGTCGGCCTCGCCGAGCAGGGCTGGGTCGTGGTCTCCGGCGGCGCCTACGGGGTCGACGGCGCCGCCCACCGCGGCGCCCTCGGCGCGGGCGGCGCCACCGTCGCCGTCCTCGCCTGCGGCGTCGATCGCCCCTACCCGCGCGGACACACCCAGCTGATCAGCAGAATCGCCGAACAGGGACTGGTCGTCGGAGAGTTGCCGCCCGGCGATCACCCGACACCGAGCCGGTTCATCCTGCGCAACCGGGTGATCGCGGCACTCACCCGCGGCACCGTGATCGTCGAGGCCGCCCACCGCAGCGGCTCCCTGGTCACGGCACGGGCGGCCCAGCGCCTCGGCCGGTACACCATGGGCGTACCCACACCTCTTCCCGGGGGTGCCGCTCTGGCTCCGATCCGGTTCCGGGTGGCCACCGCCGCCTGAGCCCACGGACGGCCCTCCCGCTGCACAGAAGACCGCCCCGGGCACCGAGCACCCGGGGCGGTCTTCTGTGTCCAGGGAGAGCCACGGAGACCCCACGACGGGCCCCACGGCCCGATCTGGCCATTCCGGGGATTGCTGTACAGACCGGCGCATTCCGGCCTTATGATCCTCGCCATGACGACACAGAACCCCAACCAGCCTTGTACCTGCGCCCGTTACTCGTTCGAAGTGCTCGTTCACGAGGGCTCGACCGGAGAGGCGGTGTGGCAGGCGACCACAACCGAATGCACCGCCACGACCCAAAGCAAGTTCGCCCCAGGCCATGACGCCAAACTGCGGTCGCTGCTGGTCCAAGCCCAGGCCGGTGGCCACCTCGTACGTCAAGTCAACGGGCGCGCAGTGGTCATCGCCGATGCGGCCACGGCCGCCGCTGCCCTGGGTTGGTCCGACCTGACGCCTTAGCGGCGCCGCAGTTCGCCCGGCGTGCCCTCGCCCTTACACTTCCAGCACTGGCATAGAGGCCACCGGTCGTCGATCAGCGGTTGGTTCGGCATCTTGTCGACCGACCACTCGCGTGCTCTGATCTCGCGCAGCTTCTTAGTGGTGGCGTCGTACCGGTACACCCGGATACTTAACCCCGCCATAGTGACCCTCTCATCGCGTTGACCAGGACTTATCGCGATATCGCGTGTTCACGATATCGCGTGCACTGGTACTCGCGGTAGCGCACCGTAGTCAGTGTTCGTATGTTCGCGGCATGGGTGATCTTGAACTGGACCGCAGCCGCCCGATCTGGAAGCAGATCGGCGAAGATCTGGCACGCCGGATCGACGCGGGGGAGTGGGCTGGCGAGCGGCTTCCGGGCCTGGTCGAGCTGTCGACGCGGTACGGCGTCGCGGTGTCCACGATCCAGAAGGCGATCACTCACCTGAAGACCACCGGGCACGTGCGCGTCGAGCTTGGCCTGGGTACGTGGCCGGTGCATCCGGCCGAACGTCAGCAGGGTTAGACACCCCGCGCCCCGGAACGGGGCACGGAAGACCACGAGAGCCGCCCCCACGGCCGGACGCCGGGGGGCGGCTCTCTGTGCGCCCGGAGATACCGTCCCGGGCCGCGACGACCTATGCGGCGGCGGGCGGCTCCTCGTCGTCCGCCGGGACCGTCACCGGGTGCTGCTCCTTGGTGTCGTCGGGCTTGGTCGCCTCGTCCTGCTTCTCCTTGAGGCGCTTCCACGCGTCGCGCGCACGGCGGAACGACTCGAAGACGTCGGGGAGCTGATCAAGAATGCCCTTGATCGCAAAGAGCAGCACAGAGGCCACGCCAGCGATGGCGAGAATGATGATGATGGCGGTGCCGTCCACCGATCCTTACCTTCCCTGTCATGGGCCGGATCGATGGGTCTGCGCGCAGGCAGCCTCGATCCGAACCCTACGGTTCGGACCGAGACACCTGCGCTGACACACGGACACGCAAATGTTCTCGGGCAGACTGACGGAGTCAGCCTGTTGTAACAGGTGGAGCATCGCCAACGTCTTCTCGGTTGCGACTTGGCGTGTGTCGGGCCGGTTGAGTAGCCCCGCAAGCCTACGAGTGCGTTAGCTGTTGGAACCGGCGTTGCGCTGGTTCCGGCAGATCTGAGGCCGTTGCGGCCTCGTTCGTGCCCCAATTCTAACGCATGGTCGTAGGCGGCGTGTCAAAGCAACGATGCCTCACTCTGACTGAGTTGGGTCGTCTGACGGTACGTCGGGTCAGCGGGCCGGCTCACGTCGACGGCGGCGGGTGGCCGCGAGCGTGGCCGCCTCACGGAGCGCAGCCGCAAGGCGTTCGTCGGCGGCCTTCGACTCCTCGATCGCCTGAGTGGCGACCTCGACCGCAGCGTTGATGTTCCGCCGCCTCCTCGGCCTGTCGCTCTCCGGGCCGGAATCTGCAAGTGCAAGCTCCAACCGCATGACATGGCGCAGCGAGTTCCAGAACGCCTTATTCGACTCGCTGTACGCCTGCACCAGCTCCGGCGTCGTGTACAGCATCAGCTTGGTGACGACCAATCGGAACTGGTCGTCCTGGTGGCCTGGGTCGAGACTTTCCGGGCTGAAGCCGCTGGGCACCCGCCGTCGGGACCAGGCGGTGTCGCGCGTATCGCCAAGGGCGAGCATCTTCCGGTGCGCCTCCTCGATCGCGTCGGCCCTGCGCTCCCAGACCTTGAACTCGGTCTCGCGGTCGCGGGTCGCGCGCTGGGTGAGGCTGGCCGACGCCAGGGTGGCAACCGCCCCGATGACGGCACCGAGTAACCCGGCACCGGTGCTGATCAGGGCGAGGGTTACCGGTGTGATCGTCACAGCATGAGCGTATGCACGGACGAGGCGTCATGAGGGTGAATCTGGCGAAGCCCCGGAGAGCCGATCTCCGGGGCTCCCACGCGTTCAGAGCACGCCGAGCGCTGACAGCACCACCACGGCCAGCGTCAGCGAACCCCCGAATACGCCGCCGCCGAAGATCACCGACTTGCGCTTGGGTGTTCCCGGGTCGTGATTGAGGAGACCCGCCACCATGCCGATGATGACGGAGACCAAGGCGCAGATGATGACCACGAGCACCTTGACGCCGAGAGAGAGGTTCAACGGTCCGATTACCTTCCCGGTGATCGGACCTATGGCGCGCAGACCTCAGCCCGACCACCACGTACATACGTGTGATCAAGCTGAGGCCATGCCGACGTACAGGACTCAGAAGTCGGACGGGTCAGGACCGCTTGCGGTGACCCTGCAACACCTACTTCAGTAGCTAAAGGACGTGGACGGACTGGGGCAACCCCACGCCCTACCTGAGACGTCGGACTCAGGCCCACGGCTTCATATCTCGTTAGCGGGAGACAGCAACTCTACCCGATAGCAAGCGGGTTGATGGCATGCCGGGTGCGAGCCCCAGGACGGTACCCTCCGGGGCTTCGTGCTGGCGGGGACGGCCGGACGCCCCGGGCGGGGGCTCCAGGCCGCCGGAGACCCCACGGAAGGCCGGGACGATACATGCCCGGTGCCGCGCGCTGGCCGCCCGGCGGCCCGGCGTCGGGTCAGCGGCCTCCGGATTAGCCGGCCATAACCTCCCGTGCTTGGCGATCACGTCTCGTGACAGCCGCGGAGAGGGTCGACGACCCCTCAGCTACTTGCGTCAAGCGCAAATTGTGCAGGGCTCGACCCCCGTGCTCCACTGGGTGTAGCCGGGCGGCACAGCCCCCGGTCAGGGCCCCGCTTCGGCGGTGTGGCCCCAAGTTCCCCGCCGTGTTCGGCAACCCCAGTCCACATCTCTGACGGGATTTGCCATGCCTGCACGCACATTCAGCCCTGACGCGCTGCGCCAGATCCGGCGCGAGCGTGGCGTCACTCAGCGGAAGCTCGCCGCCGACATCGGCCGCGACTTCACCACGGTCAGCCAGTACGAGACCGGTCGGTGCGCCCCTTCCCTGGAAGCGCTGGCCACCATCGCCGATGTCCTCGGCGCTCCGGTGACGGCCTTCATCAAGGCGGCTGCGTGATGGACCTCAAGGACGCGCGCCCCATGACGGAGTCCGAGCGTAAGCGGCTCCTCCGTCTCCTCTTCGGCAAGCAGCAGCCGAAGTAACCCACCCCCGAAAACAGATCGACCCCCGGCGACGGCGACCAACCAACCGGGGGTCCAGAGAGGATCTGCAATGACCAACACCACGATCGAAACACGGGATTTCCCCACCCCGCAAGTGGCCTCCAAGATGCCCGCCAACCTGCGCGAACTGTGGGCCGACTACGCGGCTCAGGGTCTGACCGTCTTCCCTCTCAAGCGAGGAGGGAAGAACCCCGGCACGGACTTCAGTATCAAGTGGGTCGAAGACTGGGTGAAGCCCGGTCGGCCGACCTTCCCGGCCCTCTGGGACATCTTCAGCACGGGCGCCTACGGGCTGTGGCTCGCAACCGGTCAGTGCTCCAAGCGGGTGGTCCTCGACCTGGACAGCCCGCAGGCCGCCGAGTACTGGCGCGACCGGCTCGGCGAAGCAGTGTTCAACCGGGCCCTCAAGGTCACGTCCCGCCGAGGCCACCACCTCCACTTCCGCATCCGCCACGACGACGACCGGCCTTGGCTGTGCCACTCCGACGAGGAGATCGGGTTCGACTTCCGAGGCGACGGCGGGGGCGTCGTGATGCCGCCGAGCGTCCATGCGGCGGGGCACGTCTACGAATGGCGCGAGGGCGAGCTTCAGGACGCGCCGGAATGCCTCCGCAAGGAGAACCAGCCCAAGAAGCAGAGGGACGGCAGGGCCCAGGGCAGCAGCGGCAGCAAGGTCGTCGAAGACCTCATGTTGGACCCGGTGACTGGGGGCCGTGGAAACAACTGGCTCACGCGCGTCGCCGGGACCATGGCCAAGGCGTTCTACGTCGAAGACGTGTACCGCGCGGTTCTCCACAACATCAACCAGGCCAGCGCGGACCCGATCGAGCAGCACGAGTTCGAGAAGACCATCGAGTCCGTCTGGCGATCGGAGCAGGAGAAGAACGAGATGCCCAACCCGTCCAGCCCGGTCCCGGTGGCCCGGCGGCTGATCAACGACCTGTGGACCATCGACGGTCACCCCACCCTGCGACGCTGGCGCGGTTCATGGGTCAAGTGGACCGGGGCTCACTGGCGCGAGATCGAGAACCAGAGCGTTACCGCCGACATCCAGAATCGCCTTGAGACAGCGGTATTCCAGGAGGGCACGGACGATAACGGCAAGCCCAAGATGTTCAGATGGGACCCGAACACCGCCAAGGTGAACGACGTCGCCAACGCCATCAAGAACATCGGCGTCCTGAGTCAGGACATCGAGTCTGGTGATTGGTTGGACGGCCGCGAGGCTAGGCGGGTGGTGGCCTTCGAGAATGGCCTTCTCGACATCGGCACTCGGAAAATGGCTCCGGCCACCCCTGCCTACTTCAACTCCACATCACTCCCGTACGACTACGAGGAGACCGACGAGATTCCTGTCGAGTGGCTGAAGTTCCTGGCTTCTGTTTGGCCGGACGACGAGGAGCCGGTGGAGGTGCTCCAAGAGTGGTTCGGTTACGTGCTCTCGGGTCAGAACTACCTTGAGAAGGCATTGATGCTGATCGGACCGCCCAGGGCCGGTAAGGGCACGATAGCCGCCGTTCTCGAAGCGCTGGTGGGTCACCAGAACATGGCCGGTCCGACCCTGTCGAGCCTGTCCCAGAACTTCGGACTTCAGTCGCTGATCAACAAGTCAGTGGCAGTCATTGATGACGCCCGGTCTCCCAGTCGGGATCGCGACATCATCCTTGAGCGTCTGCTGTCGGTCATTGGCCGAGGCGTGCTGACCGTGGACCGCAAGAACCGTGAGGCATGGACCGGCCGGATTCCGGCGCGGGTAATGTTGATGTCGAATGAGCTGCCGTCATTCGCCGATGCGTCGGGCGCGTTCGCGGGTCGGTTCGTCATTCTGGTTATGACGAATTCGTTCCTCGGTAAGGAAGACCCTCGCCTGAGGGACCGCCTTCTCAAGGAGATCCCGGCCATCCTCCGGTGGTCGCTCGATGGCCTTGACCGGCTGACGAAGCGCGGTCACTTCATCGAGCCGACCGCGTCGGCCGGTACCCGCGAGGATTTCGAGGACGCGACGGCCAAGGTCAAGGCGTTCGTGGAGCAACTGTGCGAGGTCGATCCTCAGCACAAGATCGTCAAGAATCACCTGTTCCAGATCTGGAAGACGTGGTGCGAACAGCGAAACTTCGCACCCGGCACCGAATCGACATTCGCCAAGAACCTCAAGGCGTACAACCCGAAGATCAATAGCTACCGGTCTCGGGTCAAGAACGACAAGAACTGGTACTTCACCGGCATCAAGGCCGCCGGACACTGACCCCGAGGCACGGCCCCCGTCGACACAGGGCGGGGGCCGTGCCATATGTGCCACCTGGCCACCCCCGCCCCCGTTTTCTGCGTCGGCGACGCCGTGCCATATGAGACACCCCGCGTGCCATATCTCGTGCCATATGACGTGCCATATGACGAGGACTTGCGCGCCAGGAAAGGACCGCAGGCCAGAGGGGGGCTGTGCCACCCGTGCCATATCTGCCATATCTCGTGCAACAAGCCGGTTTCTTAGGGGTGCTAGCGCATACGCACATCGGGAGAAGCACGTGGCTGCATGCCATATGGCAGGGGTGGCACGGGTGGCAAGCGCACCGCCTTGGCGGGTCAAGAGGGCTGAGGCCCGGGACGGTACTCCGGAGGGCACGAGAGCGGCCGGGCGGCACGAGGGCCCCGGGACGGGCCCAGAGGCCACGGGAGATACCGCCGGAGGCCCGGACGACACCAGGGCGCGGCGGCAGGTGGCCCGGGGGAGCGCCAGCACTGGTCTGCAATGACGAGCCGTGATCGCCAATCACGGGAAGTAAGGCCGGCGGTCACCTTGCCGCCAACATGCAGTGACCCCCGACCAAGTGATGGCCGGGGGTCGCTTTCCCTCCCTCAAGGGCGGAAACAAGGAATGGAAGCCCTGTTACCACCTCCAGAAAACACCCCGGACGACCAGCTGTCTATCTTGCGTTGAAAGCAATGCTCGATGGGTATTACAGAGGCCCAAATGTGGGGGCTTTAATTGGGGTATGGACAGGGCGAAGACGAGCCCGGTGTTCTCAGGTCAGAAGCTGCGTGCAACTCGGCAGGCCCGAGGAATGACGCAAGCGCAGGTGGCCCGGCGGGTGGGCGTTGAGAACGTCTACATCAGCTATTGGGAAAACGACCGGTACGCGCCCAACGGCGTGAACATGGTGCTTCTGCTGAGGGCGCTCGGATGTGAATTGGAGGAGGTGACCGAATGAGCCAGCCGGTCATCACGGAGGAGTGGCGCAAGATTCCGGGCTTCAGGGCGATCTACCGGGTGTCGAACTTTGGAGAAGTGCGGAGCAACAGCAACGCGGCCCAGGGGAAGACGCTCAAGCCGAGGCCGGACAAATTCAGTGGGTTCCCTCAGGTCCGAGTGGTCGACTCGCAGGGTCAGAAGCGATGGTGGCCGGTGCACGTGCTGGTGGCCAAGGCATTTCCGGAGGATGAATCGTAATGCGAATGCCAGCAGAGCCGGGAACGTGGCTGGTCGGCCAGCTCAACGGTGAGCAGAAGGTGACCCCGGTTTCGGCTTGGTGGGTGGACGAACGCGGTTCCAATTCGATGACTCTCAGCCAGCCGGGTGAAGACGCGATTCTGGTCAAGGGAAGGGAGCTGGACGCGCACAAGGTGGCCTACATGCGCGAGCTGGTCGAGATGGTCGACCGGTGCACGACGCCGGAAGCGCTGGCAGACCTCAAGAAGATCGCCGACTGGGTGGCCAACTGGGAGCCGGGAGATCCGGGGCTGAGCCTGGGGGGTGAAGGTGCCTAAATTTGAGGGCGAGGAGCCGGAAGGCATCGGCAACGAGGTTGCGAGACCGGCCGGAGAAGTACCGGTACAACCTCGCGCGGAAATGGTCGTCGTGCTGGCACAGCAAGGCATGGCGCGTAACGAGATCGCTCGCCGAACGGGTATCTCGACCGCCACCGTTTCTCGCATCGCCAAGGCGAACGGCATCACCTTCGACCGGACCCGGATGGAACGTCCCCTAAAGGCTCGAATTCACGACCTGAAGGTGGCCCAGGCCGGAATTGCCGAGGGTCTGCAAGAGGACGTGGCCGTGGCTCGAATGCTGCTGCGCACCGCTCGCACCCACCGCGATTACGCGTTCGCCAGCAAGGCCATTTCGGACCTCACCCAAGCCGTCCAGCGCATGACCCCCGAAATCACCAGCGAAGAGGCGATGGAGGAGGTCAAGGACGCGCTGATTGACATGCACTTCCAATTGGGGCTTATGCGCGACGGATTCGAAGCGAAGTACGGCGTCCCGATGGACAGCCCCGAAGGAAACGAAATTTTCAACCGAATGCGCCAGGAGGCGAAGCAACATGACGAATCGTGAATTCGGCGAGGTCGTGCAGGGACCGATGACCCCGGACGGCCCGAGCGTGGACGAGATCCGGGCGGGCATGTACGGCGGGCAGGTGGCCGGACAGTTTCACTACCGGAACGGCCGGACCGTGCTGGACTCGGCGGTGGTCCGGGGCGAGCCGGTGGCCGGGGACGGCACGATGACCGAGGAGCAGGCCGACCAGATCCGCAAGACCGCCGGGATCGGGAGCGAGAACCTGCACGCCCTCCAGGCCGCCGAGTCTTACAGCGAGCACCGCGACCCGCTGACCGGCCAGGCGATCCGGACCTACGCCGACGGCCGGACCGAGGTGGTGGACGAGAGCCGCCCGGCCAGCCGGGTGCGCGGCCGGGGCTGAGCCCGCCGTGGGGTCTCCGCGCCCGTCCCCGGGCCTCTCGCCGCCGGGACGGGCCGGAGCCCCGGCCAGCCCACGAGAGATCCAGGGAGAGCGACGGGGAGCCGCAGCCAGAGCGGTGCGCGGAACGGGCGTCAGCCCGCCTCTTCCGGGTGACGCTCCTCGGTCCGCTCGGACCCCCGCCGGATCGGCCAGCCGGACCCCCGGATCTTGCCGACCACGCAACGTCGGGTCTGGATCCGGGCGTTGAGGTCCGGACCGGGTCCCGATCCGATCGGCCCGACCTTGACGATCCAGCAAGCCGGGTCCGGACCGACCCCCAGACCCCAGGGCGCGGATCTTGCCGGGATCCGGCCCAGATCCACCCCGCGCGAGGTCAAGGCTCGACCTCTCGCCGGCCTTACTTCCCGTGATTGATCTCAACACGAGACGTGACAGCACGCCCGAGCACAGATGAACCCCGGACCTCACCGCCAAGCGAATTCCGGGGTTCACCCTCTCCACCGAATGACCTCCACCGTCTGAGGCCACCGGTCCCCCCAGAAAAGCACGGGCGACAGGTGGCCGGAAGGGACCACCAATGAGCACCGCCAAGGCGTTCCGCCCCGAGTTCCGCACCCGCACCGGAAAGCGCGTCAGCTTCGGCGCGAACTACACCCACAACACAGCCGCAAAGCGTCGCGCCGGACTCACCAAGGCCGGTCGGCCGCGCGTTGAGACGATGGGCGCTGGCACGGTCGTCCGGCGTCCTCGCCGCTGGATTCCCTGGGCTGTTCTCGGCGTGAATTCCGCAGCCGTCGGCGGTGCCTACGCCGTTTACGAGCTGGGCCCGATGGGCGGTGGCCTGGTCGTCGGCGGAGGGCTCTACGTGGGTTACCGCGTCGTGCGCTGGACGGCGGGGGAGGTGGCCTACTTCGCCACCAAGGCCCGGCAGATCAGGGGCGGTTCACGTCCGGCCGAGGTGGATGAGCTGGCCGCCCTCGGCCTGCCGCCCGGCGTGCACGTCCCGAGCGACAAGGTCAACGACGTCAGCCGCCACGAATAACCGCTCGTAATTGTAACTGGAACTGTAACTGTGGCAGATACCCCCTCCCGCCGGGTACGTGCCCAGGCACGGGGGGTGTACCGGGGGTGTTCCAGTTCCAGTCACAATTACGCGGCGTTATGACTACGGCCCGTTATTGGTGGTGCGCGAATGGGTGTGGTCCCGCCCATTCTGCGCACCACCCGGGCTTAGACCTCCTCCACCACCAGGTGAAAGGCCACCGCCCCCGTGTTCTGCACGTTCGTCGTGTTGCTGAACAGCACGTAGAGCGGGGTGGCGTCGTCGTAGACCGCGCTGGCCTCGTTGCCGGAGCGCTCGGCGTCGCCCGGGTTGCCCGTGCTGTAGGCCAGACCGTCAGTGGCCGAGGCCGGGCGAACGGTCATCGCCTCCACCCAGGTGGAGCCGACCTTGTATGCCAGCCCGGCCGACTGCTCGCCGCTGGACGCGCCGGACACGTCCGTCGGGTTCGAGACCCGGAAAGCCAGCACCCGGCCGACCGTCGAGGGGCGGCCAGCGGGCTGCGGCACCTTGATGCTGTGCACCCCACCGTGGCTGTAGTCGCCCGGGGCGAGCGTGAATTCGTGAGTCCGAATGCTCGACACGATAAAGCCTCCTGTTCGGGATTCCTACCGAAAAGTGAAACAGGCCACCCTGAAATTGCGGTAGTCCCGGCTTTTTAGATTCGGCTAAATTTGAGAAATTGTGCGGCACGCAAATCCCATGATTTGATTTTCTCAGCAATTCCGGAAAAGCCGGAATTCGGGGAATAGGGAGCACGAAATGGCCGCCAACACCACCGCCGCGAAGACCGCCCAGGCCGACGCCGACGAGCTGAAGCCCTGCGAATGCGCCGCGTACGACGCCCTTCCCGCCGACCTCACCGAGGAGCAGGTGGCCAGCGGCGACTACGAGGTCTTCACGACGGGGTGCACGGCCACGACCAAGCGGCAGTTCGCCCCTGGCCACGACGCCAAGCTCAAGTCCGCGCTGATCCGCTGGGGTGCCCTCGGCCTGGACATCCGCCGCAACGAGGGCGGGGTGGCCACCAGCGCCAGCGCCGACAAGCACGCCGCCCGCTACGCCTTCGCCCACATGGTCACCGCTGGCGTGAAGCGCGCCGAGGCCAAGGCCGCCGAGAAGGCGCGCAAGGCCGAGGAGCGTGCAGCCCGCAAGGCCGCCCCCAAGGCGAAGGCCCCGAAGAAGGTCACGGCCAAGGTCGGCCGCGCGACCTTCACCGGCCACATGGACGGCGACCACTTCGTCTACGAGGTGAAGGGCAAGGAGCGCCGGACCCTCAAGTTCCAGGCCGCCTGACCGACCCGCACCGCCGGGCGGTCGGCACAGGCCGCCCGGCTCCCCTGAGGAGATCCGATGTTCAAGATCCAGTTCCGCAACCTGCAAGGCCGCATGGTCACCGCCCAGTCCTTCAAGCGCGACGAGATCCAGAAGCTCGCCGACAAGGCCCGGCGGGACGTGCCCGACCCCAAGGTCAACGAGCTGCGCGTGCAGGAGGTCGCCGCCGACGAGGCGTCCGGCGACTTCATCTGGGCGGACTGCACCGCCGACTTCACCCGCTGACGAACGAGCCCGGTCGGGGTGGCACCCCCGACCGGGCCGAAGTGCTGAGAGAAAGCGAAAACCCAGCTATGTACCAGCGAAACACAGACGCCCTCGACATCGCCATGGGTGTCGTTGAGCGGGTGACCCAGACGGCCAGGCTGCGGGCGGTGGCCTACGCCCGTGTCTCGACCGAGGAGCAGGCCAAGGGGTACGGCGTTCAGGCCGCCCTGAAGAAGATCACCCGGTACATCAAGCGCAAGGACTGGGACCACGTCGGCACCTACACCGACGAGGGCATCAGCGGCAGCCTGGAGGCCGCCGACCGCGAAGATCTGAAGCGGCTGATGGCCGACGCGCACCGCAAGCCGAAGCCCTTCGACATCGTCGTCGTGAGCGAGGGCCGTGCCATCGGCCGGACCGGTCGGGCGTTCTGGCGGTGGGTCTGGGCCCTGGAGGACATCGGCATCTACGTCGGCGTAGTAGAGGACGACTACGACAACAGCACGGCCGAGGGTCGCAAGAAGATGCGCCAGGACGCCGACTACGCCGAGACCGAATGGGAGACCATCCGCAAGCGCACCCAAGGCGGGTTGCAGGAGAAGGCCGAGGATGGAGGGTGGCCGGGCGGCACTCCGCCCTACGGTTACGAGATCGCCTGCCAGGGTCAGAAGGGCAAGTCACACCTCGTCCAGTGCGCGGCCGAGGTCAAGATTCTGCGGCTGGCGTGGAAGCTCGTAGTAGAGGACGGCATCACCAACACGCGCGACCTGGCCGCCCGGCTGAACGCGATGGGCCACCTCACCCGATCGGGCGTCCCCTGGTCGCACTCGAACCTGCGCGCCAAGCTCCTCAGCGAGTCGACCATCAATGCCCGCGTGATCTTCCGGAACCCCAACCGCACCCATGCCGGACACGGCGCGAAGTTCGGGCGCGACGGCAAACCGCTCAACGGCGAGACCGTCATCATCAAGCTGACGCCGATCTTTAAGCCGGACGAGGTGGCCGCCCTCACCGCAGCCCTCGGCCAGACCTCCAAGGGCAAGGGCAAACCGCAGCCGCAGCCTTACCCGCTGTCCAAGCGGCTGTTCAACGAGCACACCGGCTGCAACTCGCATCACGTCGGCATGGCACGCACCAGCCGTGAGGGTCGTTGGTACCGCTGTTCCGGCCTCGCCTCGAAGTACCCGGGCGGTCCGACCTGCACTTGCAAGATGGTCGACGCCGACGCGATGGAGTCGGCCGTCTGGAGCGAGGTGGTCAACCTGCTGGGCGACCCGGACCGCCTGAAGGCGATGGCGGCTGAGTGGGTCGGCATGGCCGAGGGCGACCAGGTGCAGCACGCCGACCGCATCGAAGACTTCGACCGCCAGATTGCGAACCTGGACAAGGCCATCACGACGATGGTCACCGAGTACGCCAAGGCAGGGTTGCCCGCGTCGGCGGTCGCATCGGCCACCGCTGCCCTGGCCGAGGAGCGACGCCAGCTCGCCGACCTGCGCGACGAGGCCGCATCGTGGCTGGAGGAGACCGAGGCTACCGCCCAGCGTGCGCGCGACCTGGAAGCGCTGGCCACGATGGCGCGCACCCGACTGGCCGACATGGACCCTGCCCACCAGGCCGAGGTGCTGGCTCTCCTGGACGTGAAGGTCACCATCACCGGGCCGGTGCCGAAGCCCAAGCTCGGGCTGTCGTGCTCGATGGCGGAGTGGTTCAAGGCCGCCGGGCGCAAGGTGCCCGCCGAGCTGACCGACGAGGAATGGGCCGCAGCCCAACCGATCGTGAAGGCGTGGGAGCCGCCGAACCACCGGATGCGCCCCGGTCGCGTGATGCTCGATGCGATGTTCTACAAGGCGCGCACCGGGTGCCGCTGGGAGGACCTGCCGGAGCGGTTCGGTCTGTGGAAGGGCATCCACTCCCGATACAAGACGTGGCGAAACTGTGGGGTGTGGGACAGCATCCTTGCCGCCTTGCCGACGGACGGGCCCGGCTACCGGCCGATCCCTGAACTTAACCTCGTGCCGCCGTTCCGGGTGGAGGGCCGCGTGGACCCGCGCGTCTTGACCGGGGGAGAGATCCAGGAAGAAGCGGTGTCCGGAGAAACAGGTGTGCCCGGCCCGGCCACCAGCGGACTGTCCGCAGGGGTGCACGAGCTGCTGCGCGGCGAGGCGGCCCTGGTCACCGACGCCGCGGACGTGATCGAACTGGTCGGCGACATCGGACAGCTGGCCCCCGACCGGCGCGGCCCCGTCCTGCCCCGCGACCTGCTGGCACCGGCCACCCGGCAGGTGCTCGCCGCGCTGCCCTCCCGCCGGGCCGCCCGGCCCGAGGAGATCGCGCGCCGCGCACAGACCGCACCGGACGACGCAGTCGCGAGACTGTACGAACTGCGGGCACTCGGTTACGTCGAACGACACGGCGACGGCTGGAAGTTGACACGCCAGGCGGTGATGTCGGTCCGCGGCGGTCCGGGGCCCTGCTGACCGCGCCTGTTCGGCCGTCCGGGGGAACCCCGACATCCCTTGGAAATTCCCCCAGTTGGGGTTCTCCGGTGATCACACCGACCGAGCTCACCGACCTGGTCGGACGCCCTGAGGAACGTATCTGCGCCCTTGTTGACCTCCGCCCTTCGCGCACCGCGACACCTCAGTCACGCTACGCTCACGAGGATCCCGACACGGACAGGCAACTCGACATCAGACAGACAGCCCACCCCAGCAGCACCACTCCGCAGCAGAACGGCACAAGGCGACGAATGCCCCAGCACACCTCCGGGTCCGACCGGGCGGCGATCCCCCCAGCCGCCCGTGACGGTGGCAGCGTGCGGCCGCCCGCTCCCTCGACGCTCGACGAGCTGTGGCGGTCGTACAAGGCGACGGGGGACGAGCGGCTGCGGGAGCAGCTGATCCTGCACTACTCGCCACTCGTGAAGTACGTCGCCGGCCGGGTCAGCGTGGGCCTGCCGTCCAACGTCGAGCAGGCGGACTTCGTCTCCTCCGGGGTGTTCGGGTTGATCGACGCGATCGAGAAGTTCGACATCGACCGCGAGATCAAGTTCGAGACCTACGCGATCACCCGGATTCGGGGCGCGATGATCGACGAGCTGCGGGCCCTGGACTGGATCCCCCGTTCGGTGCGGCAGAAGGCGCGCAACGTGGAGCGCGCGTACGCCACGCTGGAGGCGCGGCTGCGGCGGACACCGACCGAGGGCGAGGTGGCCACCGAGATGGGCATCGCGGTGGAGGAACTCCACGCCGTGTTCAGTCAGTTGTCGCTGGCCAACGTGGTGGCCCTGGAGGAGCTGCTGCACGGCGGGGCCGAGGGCGGCGACGGCCTGAGCGTCATGGACACGCTGGAGGACACCGCCGCCGACAACCCGGTGGAGGTCGCCGAGGACCGGGAGCTCCGCAGGTTCCTCGCGCGGGCGATCAACACGCTGCCCGAGCGGGAGAAGACCGTGGTCACGCTGTACTACTACGAGGGGCTCACCCTGGCCGAGATCGGGAACGTGCTGGGCGTGACCGAGAGCCGGGTCAGCCAGATCCACACCAAGTCGGTGCTCCAGCTGAGAGCGAAACTGGCGAGCTTCGGCCGCTGACCAGGCCGTACGGCGGCGAGACGGCGGAAGCCACTCCCGTCGGGCCCGGCGCGTCCGTACAGTGGTTGACGTGCCAAGGATTCGAGCGGCCTCCGTGGCCGAGCACCGGTCGATGCAGCGAGCCGCCCTGCTGGACGCGGCTCGCGCCTTGTTGTCCGAGGGCGGTACGGAGGCGCTGACCTTCCCGGCCCTCGCCGAGCGGACGGGGCTCGCGCGGTCGTCCGTCTACGAGTACTTCCGGTCCCGGGCGGCCGTGGTCGAGGAGCTGTGCGAGGTCGACTTTCCCGTCTGGGCGGCGGACGTGTCGGCTGCGATGGAGCGGGCGGGGACGGCCGAGGCCAAGGTCGAGGCGTATGTGCGGCGGCAGCTGGAGCTGGTGGGGGACCTGCGGCACCGGGCCGTGGTCGCGATCTCGGCGAGTGAGCTGGACGCCGGGGCCCGGGAGAAGATCCGGGCGGCGCACGGCGGGCTGGTCGCGCTGATCGTCGAGGCGCTGGGTGAGATGGGGCATGAGCAGCCCCGGCTGGCGGCGATGCTGGTGCAGGGCGTCGTGGACTCGGCGGTGCGGCGGATCGAGCTGGGGGCCGCGGAGGAGCCGGGCGTCATCGCGGACGCGGCGGTGACTATGGCTCTGCGGGGTGTGCGGGGCTGAGCCGCGTCGGTGCCGGCGGAGCGGCTCGGCTGCCCGCAGCTCGGTCAATAGACCGGCAGGAGTCTCGACGGCCCCCTGTGCAGGAGCCATGGGGGCAGGAGCGCGAGCGGGTTCAGGTATGTCCTCTCCCGCCGCAGGCCCCAGTGCACGCACGTAGTCGTGCAGTGGGAGCCCGGCGCGTCCACCGTGCCGATCACCTCGCCCGGTTCGACCTCCTCGTCTTCCTGCACCGTCGCCGTCACCGGCTGGTAGGTCGTGCGCAGGGGCGGGTCGCCCGTGCCCGTGAGCTCCAGCGAGATCACTCCCTTTCCGGCCACCCGGCCCGCGAAGGACACCCGGCCCGCCGCCACCGCCCGCACCGGCGTGCCCGGGGGCGCCGCCAGGTCCACGCCGCGATGGCCGGGGCCGTAGACCGACGCCGGGGGTTCCCAGCCGCGCAGGATCCGGGGGCGTAACCCCACGGGCCACGCACGTCCCACCGCCGGGACGGTGGCCTCCGGGACGGGTGGGGCGGCACCGGCCGCGAACAGGGGCGGCGGTGGGGCCAGCAGGGCGGTCACCGTCACGACCAGCAGCAGGATCAGCCGCGTCCACGCACGCACACATCGCTTCGCTCGCATGCCGAAAGCGTCCCGGACCGCCGCCCGTCACCGGCCCCGGCTGTGGACCGCCGCCCGGTTGTGGAGATCGGCGTCACCCGGTGCCCCGCGGGTCCCGTACACTTCTGGTGGCGATCCGGGTCACCGGGTCGACTTCGCACGCCCCGATACGCACCCCGGCAACGGGCCGTATCAGCGCCCCTCGGTCCCTCGTGGCACGGCGCGCAGCGGGCGTCAGGCGCGGAGGCCATCCGGCATCCGCGGCACAACCGAGAAGCACAAGGAGATACGGCCATGGCCGTCGTCACGATGCGGGAGCTGCTGGAGAGCGGCGTCCACTTCGGTCACCAGACCCGTCGTTGGAACCCGAAGATGAAGCGCTTCATCTTCACGGAGCGCAACGGCATCTACATCATCGACCTGCTCCAGTCGCTGTCGTACATCGACCGCGCCTACGAGTTCGTCAAGGAGACCGTCGCCCACGGTGGCACGGTCATGTTCGTCGGTACGAAGAAGCAGGCGCAGGAGGCCATCGCCGAGCAGGCCACCCGCGTCGGCATGCCCTACGTCAACCAGCGCTGGCTGGGCGGCATGCTCACCAACTTCTCGACCGTCTACAAGCGTCTGCAGCGCCTCAAGGAGCTCGAGCAGATCGACTTCGAGGACGTCGCCGCGTCCGGTCTGACCAAGAAGGAGCTTCTCGTGCTCTCGCGCGAGAAGGCCAAGCTGGAGAAGACCCTCGGCGGTATCCGCGAGATGCAGAAGGTGCCCAGCGCCGTCTGGATCGTGGACACCAAGAAGGAGCACATCGCCGTTGGTGAGGCCCGGAAGCTGAACATCCCGGTCGTCGCGATCCTCGACACCAACTGCGACCCCGACGAGGTCGACTACAAGATCCCGGGCAACGACGACGCGATCCGCTCCGTCACCCTGCTCACCCGCGTCATCGCGGACGCCGTCGCCGAAGGCCTCATCGCCCGCAGCGGTGTCGCCACCGAGGGCAAGGGCGAGAAGGCCGCGGGCGAGCCGCTGGCCGAGTGGGAGCGCGACCTGCTCGAGGGCGAGAAGAAGGCCGACGAGGCTGCCCCCGCCGCTGAGGCCGCTCCGGCCGCCGAGGCTGCTCCGGCCGCCGAGGCCGCCCCCGCCGCCGAGGCCGAGAAGCCGGCCGAGGGCGAGAAGGCCGCCGAGGCCGAGCAGGCCTGACCCGTCAGTCCGAGGTGACGGCGGGAGCGGTACGGCATCACCAGCGCCTTCGGCGCGGTGTGAAGTCCGCTCCCGCCGTTCACCCGTAGGTCAGCGGCAGGACAGTGCGCTCCGGCTCCATGGAGCGCATCCGCAGATCTTCGATCTTCCAGACTTCGAGAGAGATTCACAGACTCATGGCGAACTACACCGCCGCCGACGTCAAGAAGCTCCGTGAGCTCACGGGCGCCGGCATGATGGACTGCAAGAAGGCGCTGGACGAGGCCGAGGGCAACGTCGAGAAGGCCGTCGAGGCGCTCCGCATCAAGGGCCAGAAGGGCGTCGCCAAGCGCGAGGGCCGTTCCGCCGAGAACGGTGCCGTCGTCTCGATCATCGCCGACGACAACTCCTCCGGTGTCATCGTCGAGCTGAAGTGCGAGACGGACTTCGTCGCCAAGGGCGAGAAGTTCCAGGCCGTGGCCACGGCCATCGCCGAGCACGTCGCCAAGACCTCCCCGGCCGACCTCGAGGCCCTGCTCGCCTCCGAGATCGAGGCCGGCAAGACCGTCCAGGCGTTCGTGGACGAGGCCAACGCCAACCTGGGCGAGAAGATCGTCCTGGACCGCTTCGCGCAGTTCGCCGACGGCTACGTGACCGCGTACATGCACCGCACGATGCCCGACCTGCCCCCGCAGATCGGTGTCCTCGTCGAGCTGGACAAGCCGAACGCCGAGATCGCCAAGGGCGTCGCCCAGCACATCGCCGCCTTCGCGCCGAAGTACCTCTCCAAGGAGGACGTCCCGGCCGAGGTCGTCGAGTCCGAGCGCCGCGTCGCCGAGGAGACCACCCGCGCCGAGGGCAAGCCCGAGGCCGCCCTGCCGAAGATCGTCGAGGGTCGCCTCAACGGCTTCTTCAAGGACGCCACGCTGCTCGGCCAGCCCTACGCGCTCGACAACAAGAAGTCCGTCCAGAAGGTTCTGGACGAGGCCGGTGTCACCCTGAAGCGCTTCTCGCGCATCAAGGTCGGCATCTGAGTCCGTACCGCGATCGACGCCCGACCCCGATAGGGTCGGCAGCAGTCGTCCCGGTACGCCGTCACAGGGGTGGCGGACGACAGCAGATCTGACGAGGAGGCCATTGCCGTATGGGATGCGAACCACGCCCCACCGGCAATGGCCTTCTTCGTATGTGCACCACGTGAAAGAGGCGGGATCCCCCATGACCACCAAGGCCCAGAAGAGCGACGACGGCAAAGTGCGCGGCCGGTTTCTGCTGAAGCTGTCCGGAGAGGCCTTCTCCGGCGGTGGGGGCCTGGGCGTCGACCCCGACGTGGTGCACAAGATCGCCCGCGAGATCGCGGCCGTCGTACGCGACGGCGCGCAGATCGCGGTCGTCATCGGCGGCGGCAACTTCTTCCGCGGTGCCGAGCTCCAGCAGCGCGGCATGGACCGGGCCCGCTCCGACTACATGGGCATGCTCGGCACGGTCATGAACTGCCTGGCCCTCCAGGACTTTCTGGAGAAGGTGGGGGTGGACTGCCGGGTGCAGACCGCCATCACCATGGGGCAGGTCGCCGAGCCGTACATCCCGCTGCGCGCCGTGCGGCACCTGGAGAAGGGCCGTGTGGTCATCTTCGGTGCCGGTATGGGCATGCCGTACTTCTCGACCGACACCACCGCCGCCCAGCGCGCCCTGGAGATCGACGCGGAGGCGCTGCTGATGGGCAAGAACGGCGTGGACGGGGTCTATGACTCCGACCCGAAGACCAACCCGGACGCCGTGAAGTTCGACCACCTCGGCTACGGCGAGGTCATCACCCGTGACCTGAAGGTCGCCGACGCCACGGCCGTGACGCTGTGCCGCGACAACAAGCTCCCGATCGTGGTCTTCGAGCTGCTGGCGGAGGGCAACATCGGACGTGCCGTCAAGGGTGAGAAGATCGGCACGCTGGTGGGGGACCCCGGCAGCCGGGACTGAGACCCGAGAACAACCCCGTCCGGGGGACGGACGGGACGGAGCCGGGCCGGGGGATGGACAATGTCCACCCGGTCGGGAACCGTGCAGGAAGAAGACGCGACGCAGCCGGCCGCCGCCCCACATGGAACCGCAGCCGGGCCTACTCAAGACACGCAGGAGCAAGTGGTGATCGAAGAGACCCTCCTCGAGGCCGAGGAGAAGATGGAGAAGGCCGTCGTGGTCGCCAAGGAGGACTTCGCCGCGATCCGCACCGGCCGTGCGCACCCGGCGATGTTCAACAAGATCGTGGCCGAGTACTACGGCGCGCCGACCCCGATCAACCAGCTGGCCTCGTTCTCGGTGCCCGAGCCGCGCATGGCCGTGGTGACCCCGTTCGACAAGAGCGCGCTGCGCAACATCGAACAGGCGATCCGCGACTCGGACCTCGGCGTCAACCCGAGCAACGACGGCAACATCATCCGGGTGGTGTTCCCCGAGCTGACCGAGGAGCGCCGCCGCGAGTACATCAAGGTCGCCAAGAGCAAGGGTGAGGACGCCAAGGTCTCCATCCGCTCCGTGCGCCGCAAGGCCAAGGACGCCATCGACAAGCTGATCAAGGACGGCGAGATCGGCGAGGACGAGGGCCGCCGTGCGGAGAAGGAGCTCGACGACACCACCCACAAGTACGTGGCGCAGGTGGACGAGCTCCTGAAGCACAAGGAAGCGGAGCTGCTCGAGGTCTGATGAACGACTCTTCCTGGGGGGCGCCGCCACAGGCCGGGTACTGGGGGCCCACCGACCAAGGGCATTCCCATGGGCACTCCCACGCCCATGGGAATGGGCATGCCCACCCCCCTGGCCAGGGGCACGTCCAGGGAGCCGCTCCGGCGGGTCCCGCATACGATGCGCATGAAGCGCCCCAGACCCGCCCCATGCCCATCGCGCCCGACGTAGCCGCATACGGCGGAAACCAGGATGACGACCGGGGGGCTGCTCGGCTGAGCGGCTCTCCGGTCCGGAACGAGACGAATCCGGAGCCCATGCCCGACGCCGCAGAGCCGGCACCCAAGCCGCAGAAGAAGAGCGCGGGTCGCGACTTGAGTGCCGCGATAGGGGTCGGAGTCGGGCTCGGCGCGGTGATCGTCGCGTCGCTGTTCGTCGTCAAGGCCGTGTTCGTCGGTGTGATCGCGGTCGCCGTCGTGGTGGGCCTGTGGGAGCTGACCAAGCGGCTGGACGAACGCAAGGGCATCCGTGCGCCCCTCGTGCCGCTCGCGCTCGGCGGTGCCGCGATGGTCGTCGCCGGGTACGTCCGGGGCGGCGAGGGCGCCTGGGTCGCCATGGCGCTCACGGCACTGGCCGTGCTGGTGTGGCGCATGACGGAACCGCCCGAGAACTACCTCAGGGACGTCACGGCAGGCGTCTTCGCGGCGTTCTACGTGCCGTTCCTGGCGACGTTCGTCGCGATGATGCTGACGGCGGACGACGGGGCGCAGCGGGTGCTCACGTTCCTGCTGCTCACGGTCGTCAGCGACACCGGTGCCTACGCGGTCGGCTGGCGTTTCGGCCGGCACAAGCTCGCCCCGCGCATCAGCCCAGGCAAGACCCGCGAGGGTCTGCTCGGCGCGATCTCCTTCGCGATGGTCGTGGGCGCGCTGTGCATGCAGTTCCTCATCGACGACGGTGCCTGGTGGCAGGGCCTGGTGCTCGGCCTCGCGGTCGCGGTCAGCGCCACGCTGGGCGATCTCGGCGAGTCCATGATCAAGCGGGACCTCGGCATCAAGGACATGGGCACGCTGCTGCCGGGGCACGGCGGCATCATGGACCGGCTGGACTCACTGCTGCCCACGGCTCCGGTGGTGTGGCTGTTGCTCGTGCTCTTCGTCGGGTCCGGCTGAGGCGATACGGCTGTGCGGCGAGCCCCCGTCGGGTGACCGGCGGGGGCTCGCTGTCATGGCTGTCATGGCGCGGAGGTGCCTGCGACGTCTCCAAGTGGGACGATTCAGGTGTACATCCCAAAGGGGGACATCATGTCCAGCATTCGACAGACCATCGATGTCGACCGGCGTCCCGAGGACGTCTACGACTACGTCACGGACGCCGAGCGGCTGCCGGAGTGGCAGCTGAGCGCGGTGTCCGCGGAACGCCTCGACGAGGGGCCGGTCGGTGTCGGCTCCCGGATGCGGGTCACCCGGCACGTCGGCCGCCGGGTCATGCCGATGACCATGGAGGTCACGGAGTACGACCCGCCGCACAGCTGGGGGATGCGGGGTGTCGACGGCCCCGTCCGGGCGCGGGTGCACGGCGAGGTCGAGCCGTTCGACGAGGGACGCCGCTCCCACGTGACGATCGAGGTCGACTTCGAGGGCCACGGCGTAGGCAAGGTCCTCGTCCCGCTCGTCGTGCGCCCCCAGGTCCGCAAGGAACTGCCGCGCAACGAGCAGATCCTGAAGGACCGGCTGGAGCACACGGGAGAGCAGGGCCTCTGAGGGGTACGGCCGACGTGTGACGGCCGGATCAGCACCCACGACCGGCATCATGCCGTACGAACATCACGTCACGGGGGACAACCTCCGAGCGTTGATCGGTGCGGCCGACCTGGCGGCCTGCTCGATCTTCGCGCAGTAGGCTGCACGGGCTTCCTCGTCGATCTGCTGCTCGTGTTCGGCGCGCACGCCGGTCCGGCCGTCGAGGCTCTCGCGCAGGATGTCGGCGTGCCCGGCATGCCGGATGGACTCGCCGAGGACATGGACCATGACGGCGAACAGGTTCGTGTTGGGAGAAGGCTCCGGCCACCACGGCACGTGGCCGGGGGCGTCGAGGGGAAGCTCGTTGATCGTCGCGTCCGAGTGTTTCCACGTGCGCCGGTAGAACCCGATGATCTGATCGTGGGTCTCGTCCTCGGTCGCCCACAGATCGCTGCCGTTGTGGTCCTGCCACCGGGGCAGCGGTTCCGGGGAAGGGCGGGCGAAGACCTCGCCGAAGTACCTGGCCTCGACGGTGGCCACGTGTTTGACCAGGCCGAGGAGGTTGGTCCCGGTCGCTGTCAAAGGTCGGCGGGCGTCGTACTCGGACAAGCCGTCGAGTTTCCAGAGCAGCGCCTCGCGGTCCCGCCGCAGTCTCCCGTGCAGGTTGTCTTTCGCGAACTCATCGATCATGCGGCATGAGCCTGTCATGGGCTGCTCGTGCTCTCAAGATCCCGTACGTGGTCCGCAATGACTGGCAGAGCCGAGGCCTGGCCATGGCAGATGGCGATCACAGGTGACCGGGCCCACCCCGCTCCGACCCGGGGCACCAGAGTTGATCTGCCACACTGGATGGGTTATGCCTGCACCCGGAGAACTCACTTTCGTCGCCCCGCGCGGAGCCAAGAAGCCGCCGCGGCATCTCGCCGACCTCACTCCTGCCGAGCGCAAGGAGGCCGTGGTCGCTGTCGGGGAGAAGCCGTTTCGTGCCAAGCAGCTCTCGCAGCACTACTTCGCGCGGTACGCGCACGATCCGGAGCAGTGGACCGATATTCCGGCCGGCTCCCGGGGTCGGCTGCAGGAGGCGCTGCTTCCCGAGTTGATGACCGTCGTGCGGCATCTGTCGACCGACCAGGGCACCACGCGCAAGACGCTGTGGCGGCTGTTCGACGGGACGCTCGTGGAGTCCGTGCTGATGCGCTACCCGGACCGGGTGACCATGTGCATCAGCTCGCAGGCCGGGTGCGGGATGAACTGCCCGTTCTGTGCGACCGGGCAGGCGGGGCTCGACCGGAATCTGTCCACCGCCGAGATCGTGCATCAGATCGTCGATGGTATGCGGGCCCTCAGGGACGGGGAGGTCCCCGGCGGGCCGGCGCGGCTCAGCAACATCGTCTTCATGGGCATGGGTGAGCCGCTCGCCAACTACAACCGGGTCCTCGGCTCCATCCGGCGGCTCACCGACCCCGAGCCCGACGGGCTGGGGCTGTCGCAGCGCGGGATCACCGTCTCGACGGTCGGTCTCGTCCCGGCCATCCACCGGTTCGCCGACGAGGGCCTCAAGTGCCGGCTCGCGATCTCGCTGCACGCCCCCGACGACGAGCTGCGCGACACCCTCGTCCCCGTGAACACGCGGTGGAAGGTCCGGGAGGTGCTGGACGCCGGCTTCGAGTACAGCGCCAAGTCCGGGCGCCGGCTGTCCATCGAGTACGCCCTGATCCGGGACATCAACGACCAGGCCTGGCGCGGTGACCGGCTCGGGCGGATGCTCAAGGGCAGGCCCGTGCACGTGAACCTGATCCCGCTCAACCCGACGCCCGGGTCGAAGTGGACGGCTTCCCGGCCGGAGGACGAGAAGGCGTTCGTGGAGGCCATCGCCGCCCATGGTGTGCCGGTGACGATCCGGGACACCCGTGGTCAGGAGATCGACGGGGCGTGTGGTCAGCTCGCGGCCACCGAACGGTAGTCTGACCGGCGTAAGCACAACCGTATTTTCCGACACCTTCATATTCCGACAGGGGAGCGCCACAGCGCTGAGAGTGCGGCACACGGCCGCAGACCCTCCGAACCTGGCCCAGGTCATTCTGGGTAGGGAGATCGGTCATCACTCGAGCTGTTGCGCCCTGCCCGGGACTCCCAGAGATCCCGGGCAGGGCCGCGTCTTCTCCTGGTCCTCCAGGAGGAATCCAGTGAGCCACAACATCAAGCGGCTGACGGCGGTGGCCGTCGGGCTCGGCATGGCCGGAACGCTCGCCGCGTGCGGGTCGTCCGACGGCGGCCAGGGGTCCGGCGACTCCAAGACCGTGACCCTGGTCAGCCACGACTCGTGGGCCGCCTCGAAGGACGTCATCGCGGCCTTCGAGAAGCAGTCCGGCTACAAGGTCGACGTCCTCAAGGACGGCGACGCCGGGCAGGCCGTGAACAAGGCCATCCTGACCAAGGACAACCCGCAGGGCGACGTCTTCTTCGGCGTCGACAACACGCTGCTGTCCCGCGCCCTCGACAACGGCCTGTTCCAGCCGTACGAGGCGAAGGGCTCGGACCGGATCGCGCCGGAGTACCGGGCCGACCAGGACAAGCACCGGGTCACGCCCATCGACACCGGCGACATCTGCGTCAACTACGACAAGAAGTACTTCGCCGACCACAAGCTCGACCCGCCGCGCAGCTTCGACGACCTGGTCAAGCCCGAGTACAAGAACCTCCTGGTCACCGAGAACGCCTCCACTTCCTCGCCCGGCCTCGGCTTCCTGCTCGGCACCGCCGCGAAGTACGGCGACGGGGGCTGGGAGGGCTACTGGAAGAAGCTCAAGGCCAACGGCGTGAAGGTCGTCGACGGCTGGGAGCAGGCCTACAACGAGGAGTTCTCCGGCTCGGCCGGCGGCAAGAAGGCCAAGGGCGACCGGCCGCTCGTCGTGTCGTACGCCTCCTCGCCTCCCGTCGAGGTCGTCTACGCCGACCCGAAGCCCGCCGCGGCACCGACCGGGGTCGCGCAGGGCACCTGCTTCCGGCAGGTCGAGTACGCCGGGCTGCTGAGCAACGCCGAGAACACCAAGGGCGGCAAGGCGCTCCTCGACTTCCTGATCAGCGAGCGGTTCCAGGAGGACATGCCGCTCAACATGTACGTGTACCCGGTGCGCGAGGGCGCCCAGGTGCCGCCGGAGTTCAAGAAGTACGGGCCGCAGGCGAAGGACCCGGAGACCATGGACCCGGCGAAGATCGCCGACCGCCGTGACCAGTGGGTCAAGTCGTGGACTTCACTCGTACTGAGGTAACCGGACCGACCGAAGCGGCCGTCCGCAGGGACCGGCGCGGGAGCGCGGCGCGGCTCGGGCTGATCGCCGTGCCCGTCGCGTTCTTCGCGGTCTTCTTCGCCTACCCCGTCGCCGCCATCGTCGCGCGCGGTCTGGAGGCCGACGGGGTCTGGCGGTTCGGGCGGATCGGGGAGGTGCTGGCGCAGTCCGACGTCCGGCACGTCCTGTGGTTCACCACCTGGCAGGCGGTCGTCTCGACGGTGCTCACGCTGCTGGTCGCGCTGCCCGGCGCGTATGTCTTCGCGCGCTTCGACTTCCCGGGCAAGCAGGTCCTGCGGGCGGTCGTGACCGTGCCGTTCGTGCTGCCGACGGTCGTCGTCGGTACGGCCTTCCTCGCGTTGGTCGGTCGGGGCGGGCTGCTGGACGAGCTGTGGGGCGTCCGCCTGGACACCACCGTGTGGGCGATCCTGCTCGCGCACGTCTTCTTCAACTACGCGGTCGTCGTGCGGACCGTCGGCGGGCTCTGGGCGCAGCTCGACCCGCGGCAGGAGGAGGCCGCACGGATGCTCGGCGCGTCGCCGCTGCGGGCCTGGCGGCAGGTCACGCTGCCCGCGCTCGCGCCCGCCGTGGCCGCCGCCGCGCTCATGGTCTTCCTGTTCACCTTCACCTCCTTCGGCGTCGTCCAGATCCTCGGCGGGCCGACCTTCTCGACGCTGGAGGTGGAGATCTACCGGCAGACGTCGGAGATCTTCGACCTGTCCACGGCGGCCGTGCTGACCTTGATCCAGTTCGTCGCGGTGGGCGCGATCCTCGCCCTGCACGCCTGGACCGTACGGCGGCGGGAGACCGCGCTGCGGCTGGTGGACCCGTCCGTGACCGCGCGCCGGCCGCGCGGCACGGGGCAGTGGGCGCTGCTGGGCGGGGTGCTCGTCACCGCCGTCGTGCTGCTCGTGCTGCCGCTCGCCGTGCTGGTGCAGCGTTCGCTGGACGCGCCCGGGTTCGGCTACTACCGGGCGCTGACCAGGGACGACGGCGGGGTGTTCCTGGTGGCGCCGATCGAGGCGATCGGCAACTCACTGGAGTACGCTGTCGCCGCGACCGCCATCGCCGTGGTGATCGGCGGTCTCGCCGCCGTCGCGCTCACCCGCCGGGACGCCGGGCGGTTCGTGCGCGGCTTCGACGCGCTGCTGATGCTGCCGCTCGGGGTGTCCGCGGTGACCGTGGGCTTCGGGTTCCTGATCGCCCTGGACGAGCCGCCGCTGGATCTGAGGGCCACCTGGATCCTGGTGCCGCTCGCGCAGGCGCTGGTCGGTGTGCCGTTCGTCGTGCGGACGATGCTGCCCGTGCTGCGGGCGGTGGACGTGCGGCTGCGGGAAGCGGCCTCGGTGCTGGGTGCCTCGCCCTGGCGGGTGTGGCGCGAGGTGGATCTGCCGATGGTGAGGCGGGCGCTGCTGATCGCCGCCGGGTTCGCCTTCGCGGTGTCGCTCGGGGAGTTCGGGGCGACGGTGTTCATCGCGCGGCCCGACAACCCGACGCTGCCGGTGGCGGTGGCGCGGCTGCTGGGGCGGCCCGGGGAGCTGAACTACGGCCAGGCGATGGCCCTTTCGACGATTCTGATGGTGGTGTGCGCCGTGGCCCTGCTCGTGCTGGAGAGGCTTCGCACCGACCGGAGCGGGGAGTTCTGATGCTGCTGGCCCTGGAGGGTGCGACGGTCCGTTTCGGCGGGCGTGCCGTGCTGGACGCCGTCGATCTGGAGGTCGCCGAGCACGAGGTCGTGTGTGTGCTCGGGCCCAGCGGCAGCGGCAAGTCGACGCTGCTGCGGGTCGTGGCGGGGCTCCAGCCGCTCGACTCCGGGCAGGTCGTGCTCGACGGGCGCGACCAGGCCGGCGTGCCCGCGCACCGGCGCGGGGTCGGGCTGATGTTCCAGGACCACCAGCTGTTCCCGCAGCGGGACGTGGGCGGCAACGTCGCCTTCGGGCTGCGCATGCACGGGACGTCGAAGCGGCAACAGGCCGACCGGGTACAGGAGTTGCTGGACCTGGTCGGACTGCCGGGCGCGTCCCGCCGGGCCGTCGCGGCGCTGTCCGGCGGGGAACAGCAGCGCGTGGCGCTGGCCCGGGCCCTGGCGCCGAGCCCCCGGCTGCTGATGCTGGACGAGCCGCTGGGCCAGCTCGACCGCTCGCTCAGGGAGCGGCTGGTCGTCGAACTGAAGGAGTTGTTCGGCCGGTTGGGCACGACCGTGCTCGCCGTGACGCACGACCAGGGGGAGGCCTTCGCGCTGGCCGACCGGGTCGTGGTGATGCGGGACGGGCGGATCGCCCAGTCCGGTACGCCTCTTGAGGTGTGGCAGCGGCCGGCCGACGCGTTCGTGGCTCGCTTCCTCGGCTTCGAGAACGTCGTCGAGGCGACGGTCGGGGCGGAGGCCGCGGACACGCCGTGGGGCAAGGTGCCGGTGCCGGAGGATGCCTCGCAGGGCACGCGGACCCTGCTCGTGCGGCCCGCCGGTGTGCGCTTGGTGCCCGCCGGTACGGGCCTGCGCTGCACGGTGACCGCGCGCACCTTCAAGGGCACCCATGTCGCCGTCCACCTCCAGCCCGAGGACGCCCCGCGCCTGGAGGCCGCCTGTGCGCTGCGTGTGGCGCCGGAGCCGGGGGACGAGGTGGGGGTGGAGTTCGACGCCGCCGAAATCGTGGTGCTCGACTGATCTGCTGCCGCTTAGGGTGCGGGCATGACGTTACTCGCACACGACCGCTACTGCGACGAAATCGCCCACCAGGTGGGTCTGTTGAGGTCCGTGGTCACCTCCGGCGCGGATCTGTCCGGCACCGTGCCCACCTGCCCTGACTGGTCGCTGGAGGACCTGGTCCGGCACATGGGCGGGGCTCTGCGCTGGGTGGAGTTCATCGTGCGGACCCGGGCCGAGGAGGAGGTGCCCGAGGAGCGGGTGCCCGGCCTCGCCGGACCCGGAACCCGGGGTGACGCCGCCGTACTGGACGCATGGCTGGCGGAGGGCGGTGAGCAGGTCGTCGCGGCGCTGCGGGAGGCCGGGCCGGACACGAAGGTGTGGAGCTGGGCGGGGATCCTCAACTCCGGGTTCTGGGCCCGCCGGATGACCCACGAGATCACCGTGCACCGCGCGGACGCCGCGCTCGCCGCCGGACTGCCCTACGAGGTCGCGCCCGACGTGGCCGCCGACGCGATCGACGAGTGGCTCCAGATCGTCGAGTTCGTCCAGCGGACGGCACCGCACGACACGACGCGGGAACTGCGCGGGCCGGGCCGCAGCATCCACCTGCACGCCACCGACACCGGCGCCGACCTCGACGCCGAGTGGCTCATCGAACTCACCGAAGCCGGCGTCACCTGGCGCCGCGGCCACGAGAAGGCCACCGTCGCCCTGCGCGGACCGCTCACCCCCATCCTGCTCGCGTTCTACCGCCGGCTGCCGCTGGACGCACCGGAGTTGGAGGTGCTGGGGGAGCGGGAACTGCTGGAGTTCTGGCTGGAGCGGGCGACGTTCGGGTGAGACGGGACGTGGCCCGCCCCAGGGATCACGGGACGGGCCACATCACGGTGTGCGCAGGCGTCAGCTGTCGCTGCTGTTCGCCCCACGACGGCGCATGCCGAAGAACACGGCGCCGCCACCGATGACGACCAGGGCCGCCGCGATGCCGGCGATGATGCCGGTGTTGGAGTCGGCACCGGTCTCGGCGAGGTTGGAGTCACCGGCCGCGGGCGCGGGCGCGTTGCCCGCCGGCGTGGTGCTCTCGCTCTCCGACGGCGACGGAGCCGGGGTGTCGGTCTCCTCGGCCGGCTTCGACGGGGAGGCCGACGGGGTCGGCGTGGCCGGCGGGGTCGCCGGCGGCTTCTCCTCTTCCTTCTTGCAGGCCGTGGCCGGGGTGACGAGGTTCGGCTTGATGTCCTCGTCGACGTACGGAGTGGCCTTCACGTGGATGCGGTACTCCGCGTTCGGCTTCCAGTTCTCGGCGAAGGTGATGGTGGTGCCTTCGCGCGAGCCCTTGACCACCTGCTCGCCGACCTTCTTCACATCGGCGCCGTTGTTCTCCAGGTACACGGTGATCGTCGCCGGGACGCCGGCGGGGTCCACGTCGGTGACGGTGATGACGCCCTTGTCACCCTCGCACTTCGCCTCGGCCGAGAACTCGTTGATGTTGCAGGCGAGCGCGTTGCCGGCGGCACCGAGCGCGAGCGCGGCCGAGGCGGAGACGACACCGAGGATCCGCACGGAACGTGCGACGGTACGGCGCGAAGCCGTACGGCGTGATAGGGACAGAACTGCCACGTTTGTCCTTTACAGGATGCGCAAATGCGGGGGGTGGAGGCAGCGCTGACTGAACATCAGCACTACCGGGAGGCTCTCAGGTCTATAAGCGTCGCATAAGTAGTGTCAACGCATATGCAGGCTGCAAGCACTTGCTTTGCCAGCTTATTAACCGCCGAGACGTTTCAACGCCTCCGGCGCCTCCTCGATCCGCTCCACGAGCGCGATCCGGGCCTCCATCGAACGGCCCCTGGCCAGCGACTGGAGCAACGGCCACGTCGGCAGCTTCTCCGTCCAGTGCGCCCGGTTCACGAGCACCATCGGCGTCGGCTCGCCGCGCGACTCGTAGTAGTTGGGCGTCGCGTTGTCGAAGATCTCCTGGACGGTCCCGGCGGCGCCCGGCAGGAACACCACGCCCGCGTTGGACCGGGCCAGCAGGCCGTCCTCGCGGGTGGCGTTGGCGAAGTACTTGGCGATGTGCGACGCGAAGGCGTTCGGCGGCTCGTGGCCGTAGAACCAGGTCGGGATCCCCACGGAACGCCCGCCCTGCGGCCAGCGCGCGCGTATCTCGAAGGCGGCCGCCGCCCACTGGGTGATCGACGGCGTGAAGTGCGGTGCCTTGGCGAGCAGTTCGAGCGCCTCGGCGAGCATCTCGTCGCCGAACGGGGCGGCGTACGCGCCGAGGTTCGCGGCTTCCATCGCGCCCGGACCGCCGCCCGTGGCGACCGTGAGACCGGCCCGGGCCAGCTCCCGGCCGAGCCGCGCCGCCCCCGCGTACTCCTGTGTGCCACGGGCCATCGCGTGGCCACCCATCACGCCCACGACCCGGACGCCGGACAGGAGTTCGTCGAGCGCGTCCGAGACGGAGTCGTCGTGGACCGCGCGCAGCATGGAGGCGTAGATGTCCCGGTCCGCCTTCGTGCGCTGGAACCAGGCGTAGGCCTGGGCGTCGGGCGTGGCCTCGTAGCCGTCCGGCAGCGACTCGAAGAGCTCGTCCGGCGAGTAGACATGGCCGCGATACGGGTCGAAGGGCAGGTCCGGGACCGGCGGGAAGACCAGGGCGCCGTCCGTGCGGATCTTCGCGGCGGCCTCCTCGCGCATCGCGCAGCCGAGGAAGACGGCGCCCGTGGTGTCCGTGCCGAGCAGTTCGCGCGTACGGTCCGTCAGGTCGACGGCCTGGACGCGGTGACCGGCGAGCGTGCCGCGCGCCGCGACGGTCGCGTCGAACTCCTCGAGCGTCTCGATCTCACGGTCGTCATGGTGGGCCGCATGGGCGGGCATCGTCTGCACGCGCCCATGCTGGCACAGCGCGCCTCAGCCCTCGACGGCCGTCGGGTCCATCCACACGACCTCGAAGGTGTGGCCGTCCGGGTCGTCGAAGGCGCGGCCGTACATGAACCCGTGGTCCTGCGTCTCGCCGGAGACGGAACCGCCCGCCGCGACCGCCTTCTCGACCAGCTCGTCGACCTTCTCGCGGCTCTCGGAGCTGAGCGCGATCAGCACCTCGCTGGTCTTCTTCGCGTCCGCGATCTCCTTCTTGGTGAACTGGGCGTACTTCTCCTTGGTGTGCACCATCACCACGATGGTCTCGCTGATCACGACCGAGGCGGTGCTGTCGTCGCTGAACTGCTCGTTGATCGAGTAGCCGAGCTCCGTGAAGAACTTCTTCGAGGCGTCCAGGTCGCTGACGCACAGGTTCACGAAGATCATCTGCTGGTACATGCGAGGTCTCTCCCATCGGGTGTGTGTCGTTACGCGGGGATAGACCGGGGGCCTGAGCGGAACTCATCGCCGTGCGGAGATTTTTTTCGCACGAGTTTTCAGCGGACCGGCGTCAGCGGGCCAGCGGCAGCGCCGCCAGTTCGGCGACAGTGAGAGTGAGCGGGCCGAACAGGGCGAGCAGGGCGCCCGCGCGGAGGGCGGCGGCGCTGCGGAGCATCGTCGCGGGGGCGCCGAGCCGCAGCAGGGCGGCGGTGGTGTCGGCGCGGGCCTGACGGGCTTCGACGGCGGCCGTGAGCAGCGTCGCCACGGTGCAGCCGGTCACCAGCAGCATGCCGAGCGTGGTGAGCGGACCGAGGGACAGTCCGTCCGGGGCGTGCAGCAGCGCCATGGCGTACGCCGCCGCCAGCACCGCGCAGACCACGCCCAGGGGGCGGCCGATCCGGGCGGCCTCGGCCATGAGGATCCGGCCGGCCAGGAGCCGGAGGGCGCCGGGGCGGGCCGACTGGAGCAGCCGTCCGCACAGATGGGTCAGGCCCGGCCCGGCCAGGGCCAGACCGGCGGCGGCCAGGGCCCAGCCCGCCAGGACGCCCGGGGAGGCACCGGAGAAGGTGAGGTCGGGGGGCGTGGGGGAGGTGCGGCTCGTGTACGTCTCCACGGCGAGACCCGCGGCCAGGACGGTGATGCCCCAGGGGAGGCCGGAGGGGGCGGCGGTGGGGGCGTTGTCCGGCAGGGCGGTTGCGGGCAGGGCTGTTTCCGGCAGTGCCGCGTCGGAAGCGGCGGCGGTGGAAGCGGCGGGCTCGCCGTCGCCGTCCGGTGCCGCCGCGTGCCGGGCGGACTGCCGGGCGGCGTCTGCGGCCGCGTGTGCGGCGCTGCCGGCCGGGATCACGGCGCTCACGGTGCCCTGTGCCGCCGTCCGGGACCCGGACGGCTCGGCCGGGTCCTCGACCGCGCTCACCGTGCTCCCGGCGCCCCGCGCGGTCGGGCCCGCGGCCGATGCCGGGACGGACCCGCCCGTCCGCGCCGGAGACGGCCCGCCGTGCTGCGCGTTCTGCTGCCCGGCCCCGGCCGCTGCGGAGGGCTCGGTGGCACGACCGTCCGTGGGCCGGATGATCTGCCGGCCGAATCGGCCGTACGCCCCGAAGGTCTCGCGTGTGGCGGTGCGCCGGTACGCACCGAAACGGCCGTACGTCCCGGCGGGCCGGGCCGGGGCCGGGCCCGCCTCCCTCGGCCGCAGCACCAGGGCCACCGTCACCGACGCCGCTCCGGGAACGAGCGCGAGCAGCATCAGGGCTCCCGGCAGCGGCAGCGGGTGGCCCGCCGCGAGCGACTCGGCGGCCGCGCCGTCGAACGGCATGCCCGTCAGGTCGCCGCGCAGGTGCAGGAAGACCAGCAGGGCCAGCACCGACCCCAGGACGCAGGACAGGGCCGTCGTCGTCGCCGAGAGGGCCATCAGGCGCAGCGGGCCGAGTCCGATCGCGGAGAGGCCGGTGCGGGGCTTCGTGGCGGGGTCGGTGCGGGCCACCGCGACCGCGAAGTACACCGTGGCGGCCAAGGGGGCCACGCACCAGGCGAGCCGCAGCAGGGCGGCGCCGGTGGCACCGGGGTGGTTCAGCGCGTAGCCGAGGGCGCAGAGCAACAGGAAACCCGTCCCCGCCGAGGCCGCCGCGACCAGCAGGCGGCGCAGCTGGACGGCGGGGTGGGCGCCGCGGGTCAGACGGAGAGCGAGCACGCGGCCCGGCCTTCCGTCTCGGTGGGCCCGCCGACCGGCGGCAGGTGCACCGTCTGCACGCGCCGCCCGTCGAGCAGGGACACCGTGCGGTCGGCGAGCCCCGCGGTCTCCGCGTCGTGCGTGGCCAGGACGACCGTGATGCCGTGGGAGCGGGCCGCCGTGGTGAGGGTGCGCAGCACATGGGCGCGGTCGGCGCGGTGCAGGGGCGCCGTGGGCTCGTCGGCGAACAGGACCGACGGGGCGGGGGCGAGGGCACGGGCGATGCACACCCGCTGCCGCTCGGCCTGCACCAGCTGGTGCGGGCGTTTGCGGGCGCCCTCGCCGATGTCCAGGCGCTCCAGCCACTCCAGGGCCGCCTTCTTGGCACGGCGCCTGCTGGTGCCGCGCAGCATCAGCGGCAGGGCGGTGTTCTCCCAGGCGTTGAGCTCCGGGACCAGCGAGGGAGCCGGGTCGATCCAGCCGAAGCGGTCGCGGCGCAGCCGCTCGCGGGTGAGGGGGCCCATGGTGTGCACGGGCACGCTGTTGAACCAGACCTCGCCGCGCCGGACGGGCACCAGGCCGGACAGGCACCGCAGCAGGGTGGTCTTGCCGCTGCCGCGCGGGCCGCTGACGGCGAGGATCTCGCCCTCCCGGACGCCGAGCGAGACACCGCTGAGCGCGGGGGAGCCGTCGTCGTGCTGGAAGTGCAGGGCGCGTGCCCAGAGCACGTCGTTGTCCGGCGGGGCCTCCATGGGCGTACACCTCGGTTCAGATCCGTAGTTCCCGTGCCAATCCCCCGTGCGGGGGAACGAAGGCAGGGCCGATCGGTCACTGGCACGCTAGGCAGAAGGCGGCGGGACGCCGGACAGCACGCGGCCCCGGACCGCCGTTTCTCACTCGAACGGGCGGCACCGGGGCCGGTGTTGATCATTCATGCAGACGATCGGAGCGACGCGGGGTCACAGCTTCGTCCACGCCTCCGACAGCGTGGCGCGCAGGATCTGCTCGATCTCGTCGAACGTCGACTGGTCGGAGATCAGCGGCGGGGCGAGCTGGACGACCGGGTCGCCGCGGTCGTCGGCCCGGCAGTACAGGCCGTTCTCGTACAGCTTCTTGGAGAGGAAGCCGTACAGGACCCGCTCGGTCTCGTCCGCGTCGAAGGATTCCCTGGTGTCCTTGTCCTTGACCAGCTCGATGCCGTAGAAGAAGCCGTTGCCGCGGACGTCGCCGACGATCGGCAGGTCGTGGAGCTTCTCCAGGGTGGCGCGGAAGTTGCCCTCGTTGTCCAGCACGTGCTGGTTGAGGTTCTCGCGCTCGAACAGGTCGAGGTTGGCCAGGCCCACGGCCGCGGAGACCGGGTGGCCGCCGAAGGTGTAGCCGTGCAGGAAGGTGTTGTCGCCCTTGTAGAACGGCTCGGCGAGGCGGTCGGAGACGATGCACGCGCCTATGGGGGAATAGCCCGAGGTCATGCCCTTGGCGCAGGTGATCATGTCCGGGACGTAGTCGAACTTGTCGCAGGCGAAGTACGTGCCCAGCCGGCCGAAGGCGCAGATGACCTCGTCGGAGACGAGCAGCACGTCGTACTGGTCGCAGATCTCGCGCACCCGCTGGAAGTAGCCGGGCGGGGGCGGGAAGCAGCCGCCCGCGTTCTGCACCGGCTCCAGGAAGACCGCGGCGACCGTGTCCGGGCCCTCGAAGAGGATCTGCTGCTCGATCTGGTCGGCGGCCCAGCGGCCGAAGGCCTCGGGGTCGTCGCCGTGGATCGGCGCCCGGTAGATGTTCGTGTTCGGGACCTTGTGGGCGCCCGGCACCAGGGGCTCGAAGGGCGCCTTCAGAGCGGGCAGCCCGGTGATGGACAGGGCGCCCTGCGGGGTGCCGTGGTAGGCGACCGCGCGGGAGATGACCTTGTGCTTGGTGGGCTTGCCGACCAGCTTGAAGTACTGCTTGGCGAGCTTCCAGGCCGTCTCGACCGCCTCACCGCCGCCGGTGGTGAAGAAGACCTTGTTCAGGTCGCCCGGTGCGTGGTGCGCGAGGCGCTCGGCCAGCTCGACGGCCTTGGGGTGGGCGTAGGACCACACCGGGAAGAACGCCAGCTCCTGCGCCTGCTTGAAGGCGGTCTCGGCGAGCTCGACGCGGCCGTGCCCGGCCTGCACCACGAACAGGCCGGCGAGACCGTCGAGGTAGCGCTTGCCCTGGTCGTCGTAGATGTACGTGCCCTCGCCCCGGACGATGGTGGGGACGGGGGACTTCTCGTACGACGACATGCGCGTGAAGTGCATCCACAGGTGGTCGTACGCAGTCTGGGAGAGGTCCTTGCTCACGGCTATCGGGTCCTCACGGTTATCGGGTTCCCCACATGTAGGTCTGCTTCTTGAGCTTGAGGTAGACGAAGCTCTCGGTGGAGCGCACTCCGGGGACGGCCCGGATGCGTTTGTTGATGACCTCCAGGAGGTGGTCGTCGTCCTCGCAGACGATCTCCACCATCAGGTCGAATGAGCCTGCGGTCATCACCACGTACTCGCATTCGGACATGGCCGTGAGCGCGTCCGCCACCGACTCCACGTCGCCCTCGACGTTGACGCCGACCATCGCCTGTCTGCGGAAACCCACGGTGAGCGGGTCCGTGACGGCGACGATCTGCATCACGCCCTGGTCGAGCAGCTTCTGGACGCGCTGGCGCACGGCCGCCTCGGACAGGCCCACGGCCTTGCCGATGGCGGCGTACGGCCGGCGGCCGTCCTCCTGGAGCTGCTCGATGATGGCGAGGGAGACGGCGTCCAGCTGGGGCGAGCTGCCGTTCCTGGACTCGCGGGAGGACTCGCGGTGCTCCCGCGAGCCCTTCTGGTCTGCGCTTCGACTGGCCACGAGGTCACTGTGCACGAGGTCTCGACACTTCCGCAAGCCTCGATCGATGAAATCCGTTGTTTCAGTAGCCGACTCCTGCGGATTCCGCACGATCGAAGGGAGCGGGGGTGTTGAAAACGTGGGTCGGCCGATTAGGGTGGGTGTCTCAAGTACTGGACATCCGAACTGGAGGGCCGGCAGTGAGCACCGAGCTGCGTCGTCTGCGCAACTACATCGGCGGTGAGTTCCGGGACGCCGCCGACGGACGGACCACCGAGGTGGTCAATCCCGCGACGGGCGAGGCGTACGCGACCGCTCCGCTGTCCGGGCAGGCGGACGTGGACGCCGCGATGGCGGCGGCCGCCGAGGCCTTCCCCGGCTGGCGCGACACCACGCCCGCCGAGCGCCAGAAGGCCCTGCTGAAGATCGCGGACGCCTTCGAGGAGCGCGCCGAGGAACTGATCGCGGCCGAGGTGGAGAACACGGGCAAGCCGGTCGGGCTGACCCGCTCCGAGGAGATCCCGCCGATGGTCGACCAGATCCGCTTCTTCGCGGGCGCGGCGCGGATGCTCGAGGGCCGCTCGGCCGGTGAGTACATGGAGGGCCTGACCTCCATCGTGCGCCGCGAGCCGGTCGGCGTCTGCGCGCAGGTCGCGCCGTGGAACTACCCGATGATGATGGCCGTGTGGAAGTTCGCCCCGGCGATCGCGGCGGGCAACACGGTCGTGCTGAAGCCGTCCGACACCACCCCGGCGTCCACGGTGCTGATCGCGGAGATCCTCGGCGGAATCCTGCCGAAGGGCGTCTTCAACGTCATCTGCGGCGACCGCGAGACCGGCCGCCTGATGGTCGAGCACGAGATCCCGGCGATGGCCTCCATCACCGGTTCCGTACGGGCCGGCATGCAGGTCGCCGAGTCCGCGGCCAAGGACGTCAAGCGCGTCCACCTGGAGCTGGGCGGCAAGGCGCCGGTCGTGGTCTTCGAGGACACCGACATCGCCAAGGCCGTCGAGGACATCTCGGTCGCGGGCTACTTCAACGCCGGCCAGGACTGCACGGCCGCCACGCGCGTCCTCGTCCACGAGTCCATCCACGACGAGTTCGTCTCCGCGCTGTCGAAGGCCGCCGCCGAGACGAAGACCGGGCAGCCGGACGACGAGGACGTGCTGTTCGGCCCGCTCAACAACCCCAACCAGCTCAAGCAGGTCGAGGGCTTCATCGAGCGGCTGCCCGCGCACGCGCGCGTGGAGGCCGGCGGCAAGCGGGTCGGCGACAAGGGCTACTTCTACGCGCCGACCGTCGTCTCGGGCCTGAAGCAGGACGACGAGATCATCCAGAAGGAGGTCTTCGGCCCGGTCATCACCGTGCAGTCGTTCCGCGACGAGGACCAGGCGGTGGAGTGGGCCAACGGCGTCGAGTACGCGCTCGCCTCCTCCGTGTGGACCAAGGACCACGGCCGCGCCATGCGGATGTCCAAGAAGCTCGACTTCGGCTGCGTCTGGATCAACACGCACATCCCGCTGGTCGCCGAGATGCCGCACGGCGGCTTCAAGAAGTCCGGCTACGGCAAGGACCTGTCGGGGTACGGCTTCGACGACTACACGCGGATCAAGCACGTGATGACGTCGCTGGACGCGTAGTCACTCCGTTCTGTTCCGACGGCCCCGGGCGCTGATGCCGCCCGGGGCCGTTCGTCTGCCCGCGGAACTGTTTTTGAACATGTTCAACACAGGCGTAGAGTGCCGCCATGAGCGACAGAGCCGCCCTGCTGAAGGGCATCCGTGCGTGGCTGGTCTTCTTCGTCGTGTGCCTGGTGCTCAGCGGCGCCACGGCCTTTCCCCTCGTACACGAACTGCGCTGGACCGAGGACCTGCTGCACGCGCTGTCCGTGGGTGACTACCTGCCCGGGCTGACGGACTGGATCGAGCGGGTCCGGGCCGGGCTCGACGAGGCCGACGCCGAGTACCCCTTCCTCCTCTACGGCACGGACTGGCTGGCCTTCGCGCACCTGGTGATCGCGGTCGCCTTCTACGGGCCCTACCGCGACCCGGTCCGCAACATCTGGGTCGTCGAGTTCGGGATGATCGCCTGCGCGGGGATCATCCCGCTCGCCCTGATCTGCGGACCTATCCGTCAGATCCCCTTCTGGTGGTCGGTGATCGACATGGCCTTCGGAGTGCTCGGGGTGATCCCGCTGTACGTCGTCCGGCAGCGGATCAAGCGGCTGGAGGCGCTGACTGCCCCGGCGACCGCCGCCCCGGCGTTCGGCGGCTGAGAAAAACTGTTATCCCGAGAACCTTCACGCCGTCTCCCCGCATGTGATCCCCCACATAGCCAAGACCCCCGTCCTGCCTGAGAGGGTGCGTGCGGAAAAGTACTGATCTCAGCCGGCGAGAGGCCACCGTGGACAGTCAGCACTGGCGCGCCGTCATCACGGCGGCGCAGGCCGGCGACCGGCAGGCGCTGGACGAACTGGTCGCGGGCTGGCTGCCGCTGGTCTACAACATCGTGGGCCGGGCCCTGAACGGCCACGCCGACGTCGACGACGTCGTGCAGGAGACCATGCTGCGCGCGGTCGACCACCTCGGTTCGCTGCGCGACCCGGACAGCTTCCGATCCTGGCTGGTGGCGATCGCCATGCGCCAGATACGCGACCGGGCCCGGCGCCGCACCCCGGAGCGGCTGGAGGAGCCGGCGGCCTCCGACTTCGCCGAACTGACCGTGCTGCGGCTCCAGCTGGAGGGGCAGCGGCGCGAGGTCGCCGAGGCCGTGCGCTGGCTCGACGACGAGGACCGGCAACTGCTGTCGCTGTGGTGGCTGGAGGTCGCGGGCGAACTGACCCGGCGCGAGCTGGCCGCCGCCGTCGGCATCACCCGGCAGCACGCCGCCGTGCGCGTCCAGCGGATGAAGGAGCGCCTGGAGACCTCGCGCGGCATCGTCCGCGCCCTGGACGGCGCCTGCCCCGGCCTGCGCGAACTGACCGGCCGGTGGGACGGCCGGCCCGACTCGGTGTGGCGCAAGCGGCTGGCCCGGCACATCCGCGGCTGCGGCTACTGCGGCGACACCCGCGAGACGGTCGTACCGGCGGAACGCCTCCTGGTCGGCATCGCGCTCGTCCCGCTGCCCGTCGGGTTCACCCTGTCGCTCGCCTTCGGCGGCAAGACGGCCGTGGCCGCCACCTCCGCCGGGTGGTCCGCCAAGCTGCTGGGCGCGCTCACCAAACCGGCCGTCGCGATGACCGCCGGCGCGACGATCGTGGCGGGCGGCGCGTACGTCGTCACCCAGCCGCCTCACACCCCGCCTCCCCGGGCCGCGGTCACCCCCACGGCCACGGCCACGTCCGAACCGCCGCCCTCCGCCACGCCCAGCCCCAGCCCCACCCCCAGGCCCTCACCGTCGGCGACGAAGAAGGCGGACCTGTACGGCACGGTCGTCGACGCCGTCGACCGCGCCCCCGACCCGGACGCCCGGCCCGCCGCCCTGCCCCGCCGCCCCGAGTCCGGGGTCACCAGCACCGGCGGCCCGAAGGCCGTCATGCAACACCGTGGCGACAGCGTGACGCTGAGCGGCCGGGGCTATGTCCTGGTCCGCTGGCAGATCTCGCCGCACGCCCGGCCCGGCGGGGTGGTCATGCCGACCTGGACCGGCCTGAAGGGCAAGCTGTTCCATGTGGCCTCCGGCGGCTCGCGCCGCATGGACGACCCGCTGCCCGGCGCCCCGAACGGCTACGTCACCGGTATGGGCGGCCCCGACATCGGATACGCCGTACTGCCGCCCGGCACCCAGCAGATGTGGCAGAACGAGTACTTCTACGTCGACGGCACCGTCACCCTCACCCAGAACGAACGCGGCTGCGACTACGGCATCGCCGTCTTCCCCTCCGACTGGGCGGCCGTGGACAAGGACGTCAACACGGGCCCCGCCCAGGGCGCCATCCGCTACGGCCTCGTCCGCGACACCGGCACCGACAGCGCGCCGGTGCCGCAGTACGTCACGCGGGCGACCCCGGCCGATCCGGCGACGGTCCCGCAACGCTCGCGCGTGTAGCGCACAGCACGTCGATGCGGTTGGTCGTGATCGAGTCCACTCCCGCGTGCAGCAGCCGCCGCATGGAGCGCCGGGTGTCGGGAGTCCAGACGGAGAGCAGGTAGCCGTCGCGGTGGACCCGCTCGGCGAGGGGCCGGTCCACCAGGCCGAAACGGTAGTTGAGCCAGCGCGGGCGGATCGCCTCCAGCAGGACGGGCCGGGGCGGGGCCAGTGTCGTCCAGGTGAGGGCGATCTCGGCGGCCGGGTCCGCCGCGCGCACGGCGAGCATGGCGTCGGCGCCCGCGCAGTAGTAGACGCGGTCCGCGGCCCCGGCCTCCCGTACGGCGTCCGTGACCCGCCGCACCGCCCGTACGTCGGGCGAGCCGGGCAGGTCGATCATCACCCGGTGGCCGTCGGTCGCGGCCAGCGCCTCCGTCAGGGTGGGGACCCCGCCGTCGGTCAGCCCGCGCACCTCCTCCCAGGACAGCGCGAGCACCGGCCGCTCCAGCTCCCAGAGACGCTTCAGCGTGTCGTCGTGCAGCAGCACGGGCACGCCGTCCCGGGTGAGCCGTACGTCGATCTCCACCGCGTCCGCGCCCCGGCCGAGCGCGGAACGCAGCGAGGCGACGGTGTTCTCCCGGTGGCGGTAGGGGTCGCCCCGGTGGGCCACGGCGGTCACGCGCCGCCCGGCAGGCCCGGGGTGTCCCGGGTGCTCGGGGTGCTCGGGGCGCATGGGGTGCTTGGGGGCGGACGTCACCGGTCGAGCCATTCCCCGGTGTACGTGTCGATCTCCTCCTTGATCCTGGCCTTGCCCGCCGCGTCCAGGAAGGACGCCTCCACGGCGTTCTTCGCCAGGTCGGCCAGGCCCCGCTCGTCGAGGTCGAGCAGCCGGGCGGCGACCGCGTACTCGTTGTCGAGGTCGGTGCCGAACATCGGCGGGTCGTCGGAATTGATCGTGACGAGGACCCCGGCCGCGGCGAACTCCTTGATCGGGTGCTCGTCGAGGGTGCGGACCGCGCGCGTGGCGATGTTGGAGGTCGGGCACACCTCCAGCGGGATCCGGTGCTCGGCGAGGTGCGCCAGCAGCTTCGGGTCTTGCGCGGAGCTGGTGCCGTGCCCGATGCGCTCGGCCCGCAGATGCGTGAGGGCGTCCCACACCGTCTCCGGTCCGGTGGTCTCACCGGCGTGCGGTACGGAGTGCAGCCCGGCGGCGATGGCCCGGTCGAAGTAGGGCTTGAACTGGGGACGCGGCACGCCGACTTCGGGCCCGCCCAGACCGAAGGAGACCAGGCCCTCCGGGCGCAGCCGGTCGTCGGTGGCGAGCCGGGTCGTCTCCTCGGCGGCTTCGAGCCCCGCCTCGCCGGGGATGTCGAAGCACCAGCGCAGCACGGTCCCGAAATCTGCCTCCGCGGCCTTGCGGGCGTCCTCGATCGCATCCATGAAGGCGCGCTCGTCGATGCCGCGGCGGGTGGAGGAGAACGGCGTGATGGTCAGCTCGGCGTACCGCACCTGCTGCCGGGCCAGGTCACGGGCCACCTCGAAGGTCAGCAGCCGGACGTCCTCCGGGGTGCGGATCAGGTCGACGACCGACAGGTACACCTCGATGAAGTGGGCGAAGTCGGTGAACGAGAAGTAGTCGACCAGGGCGGCGGGATCGGTCGGGACCTTCGAGTCGGGGTGCCGGGCGGCCAGTTCGGACACGATCCGGGGGGAGGCGGAGCCCACGTGGTGCACATGCAGTTCGGCCTTGGGCAGTCCGGCGACGAAGGCCGTGAGGTCGCGTGGGGCGCGAGGGTCGACGAGATGCTCGGTCAAGGGTTCCTCCCCGGAACGGCGCCCCTGCCGGCGCAGGGCGGGCGGGGCGCGGGTGATCGGCTGATCGATGACTCGGAGTCATCGTATGCCGTGGGCACAGCGCCCCTTCAGGGGCGCGGGGCTGTATCGATGTGCGGCTCCGCGGCGTGGACGCGACCAGCCCCAACCCAACCCGCACTGTGGCCGGCACCGAACCGCCCCGTAGCATGGCGGCACGATCGACCCAGGGGGGATGCACCATGACGGACCCGACGCAGCCCGGCGGAGGCGGCGGCCACGACCCGTGGGCGCCCCCGGAGAACAAGACCTCGCTCGACAAGAACCAGACGCCGCAGTCGCCGTCCGGATCGCCGTCCGTGCACGACCAGGCCACGGTCACCTCGATGCCGAGCGCGGGTTTCACCCCACCCACCGGCACGCCCCAGTACGACACGCCCAACTCCGGCGCCGTCCCGCCCCCACCCGTCGCCCCTGGCGGGTACGGCTACCCCGGCTATCCGCAGGGAGGCGGGTACCCCCAGGCCGGTTACGGCTGGCCGGGCATGCCCGCGGCCCCCCAGAACGGCATGGGCATCGCCGCGATGGTGCTGGGCATCGTCTCCTGCACGCTCTTCTGCCTGTACGGCGTGGTCTCCCTGGTCACCGGCATCCTCGCCGTCGTCTTCGGCATCAAGGGCCGCAAGCGCGCCGAGGCCGGAGTGGCCACCAACCACGGTCAGGCGCAGGCGGGCCTGATCATGGGCATCATCGGGATCATCCTCGGCATCGCGGTGATCGTCCTGATAGCCGTCGGCATCACGGCCGCGATCAACAGCGACGAGCCGTACGACGACCCGTACTACGGCGCGCAGGCCCCGGTCGCCACTGCCGCGGCCCACCACTGAACTGCCGTACTGCGGGGCTGATTCGGCCACTACGATTCCCTGGTCTGACAACGGAGGGGAGATCGTCCATGTCCAACACCAACCCCACGCCCGGTGGGTTCGGTCCGCCGTCCCAGCCACCGCAGCAGCCGCAGCAGCCGCCCCCCGGGTACGGCTATCCGCAGCAGGGCAGCCCCGGGTACGGCTACCCCCAGGGCACTCCCGGTTACCCGGCCGCGCCCCCTGCGGGCTACCCCCAGGCTCCCGGCTACGCGATGCCCGCGCAGCCGAGCAACGGCATGGGAACCACGGGTCTGGTGCTGGGCATCATCGGCGTGGTGTGCAGCGTGACCTTCCTGCTGTGGTTCTTCGGCGTGATCCTGGGCATCCTGGCGATCATCTTCGGCGCCATCGGCCGGGGCAAGGCCACCCGTGGTGAGGCCACCAACAAGGGTGCGGCGACCGCCGGTCTGGTCTGCGGCATCATCGCCACCGTGATCCTTCCGCTGCTGGGCTTCCTGCTCTTCGCCAGCATCATGGGCGGGATCGGCGCGGCGTCCTGAACGAAGGCCCGAGACGGGGGCCGGTCCCTGGACCGGCCCCTCACTCATGCCCGACGCAGCCGCTCCCGCGCCTCCATCAGCGCGAAGCCCAGCAGGTTCGGCCCCCGCCACCGCTCCGGATCCGCCGCCGCCTCGTCGTCCGCGGCCAGCCCGATGCCCCACACACGGTCCACCGGACTCGCCTCGACCAGCACACGATCACCCGTGCCCAGCAGAAACCCCCGAAGCTCGGGATGCGCGCCGAACTTGTGGACGCTGCCCTCCACGACGATCCGGAACCGCTCCCGCTCCCATATCGCCTCGTCGAACCCGCGCACGAGCCGCCCGGCCTTCTTCGCCTCGGCGGGATGCGCTGCCGCCAGGACGGCCCGCTCCGCCGCCGCGTCCTCGAAGAGCCGGGCCTTGCCCGCCATCATCCAGTGCTCGGCCGTCGCGTACTCCACGCCGTCCACCGTGAACGGCGCCGGCCACCACTGGCTCAGACAGCTCGCCCCGATCCGGCCGTCCGGCCGAGGCCGGTGCCCCCAGAAATGCAGATACTCGATCCTGGTCCCCGTACGGACCGCCCTGATCAGGGCGGTCCGGGAACGGACCGCCCCCGTGATCTCCTCCATGCACGCGAGTCTGGCACGCACCACTGACACACCGTCCTGTCTCGGTGCGGCCAACTCGACACCTGGTCGACAGATTCCGTCGCGTAACCAAAAATCAACAACGGAATCCCTTGTTGGCATGCCATCCCTCTGTCAGGATCGGCACTCAAATCGAGCCTGAGCCACGCCGGCCCCACCACGGGGACACGGAGGAGAGCGACATGCACAACCCGGGCAACGCCACCGCGGACCGATTCCCGGCCGAGGAGCGCTTCGCGGAGGGTACGCAGTACATCGCCGGGCGCCTGACCAGGGGCACCTCCGGCCGCACGCACGCGGTCGTCGACCCGGCGTCGGGCGAGGAGGTGCTCCGCTACGAACTGGCGGGCACAGACGATGTCGACCGGGCCGTCGCAGCCGCCCGCGAGGCCTTCCCGGCCTGGGCGGCGGCCACGCCCGGCGAGCGTTCCGACGCCCTGCACCGGTTCGCCGCGGTCCTGGCCGACCGCGCCGAGGACTTCGCCCGCGCCGAGTCGCTCCAGTGCGGCAAGCCGCTGAAACTGAGCCGCGAGTTCGACGTCCCGGGGACGATCGACAACACCGCCTTCTTCGCCGGTGCCGCGCGGCTGCTCCAGGGCCAGTCCGCCGGCGAGTACTCCGGGGACCACACGTCGTACATCCGGCGCGAGCCCATCGGTGTCGTCGGTTCCATCGCGCCCTGGAACTATCCCCTCCAGATGGCCGCCTGGAAGATCCTCCCGGCGATCGCGGCGGGCAACACCATCGTCCTGAAGCCCGCCGAGCTCACCCCGCTGACCTCGCTGCTCTTCGCCCAGGCGGCGACGGACGCCGGGATCCCGGACGGCGTGATCAACATTGTGACCGGCACCGGCAGGGAGGCCGGTGAGCGCCTCGTGGGCCACCCCGACGTGGCCATGACCTCCTTCACCGGCTCCACCGCTGTCGGCAAGCGCGTCGCCGAGATCGCCACCGCCACCGTCAAGCGTCTCCACCTGGAGCTCGGCGGCAAGGCACCCTTCGTGGTCTTCGACGACGCCGACCCGGAGGCCGCCGCCCACGGCGCGGTCGCCGGCGCGCTCATCAACACCGGGCAGGACTGCACGGCCGCCACGCGCGCGTACGTGCAGCGACCGCTGTACGACGCCTTCGTGGAGCGGACGGCCGCGCTCATGGAGACCGTCCGGCTCGGTGATCCCTTCGCAGCCGGAACCGACCTCGGCCCGCTGATCTCGCACGTCCAGCGCGATCGGGTCGCCGGGTTCGTGGACCGGGCGCGTGCCTACGCGCGCGTGGTGACCGGCGGCGAAGCACCGGAGGGCGAGCTGGCCAAGGGCGCCTACTACCGGCCCACCCTCATCGCCGACGCCGCCCAGGACAGCGAGGTCGTCCAGTCGGAGATCTTCGGCCCGGTCCTGGTCGTGTTGCCGTTCGACACCGACGACGAGGGCATCGCGCTCGCCAACGACACCCCGTACGGGCTCGCCGCCTCCGCCTGGAGCCGGGACGTGTACCGGGCGAACCGGGCCACACGCGAGATCAAGGCGGGCTGTGTGTGGGTCAACGACCACATCCCGATCATCAGCGAGATGCCGCATGGCGGCTACAAGTCCTCCGGCTACGGCAAGGACATGTCCGCGTACTCGTTCGAGGAGTACACCCAGATCAAACACGTCATGTTCGACAACACGGCGGTGACCGCCAAAGACTGGCACCGCACCGTCTTCGGGGACCGATAGTCGTCTGCAGGCCGCCTGACCAACGGCCGTCCACCCTCCGAAAGGGCACCACGCGCATGGAGCAGTACGAGCCCGACCGCCTGTCCCCGGCCCAAGTGGCCGCCATGCGGCGCAGTTTCAGGAACGGCAGGGCCGCTCTCACACGGCGGTCGCTGCTGCGCGCCTCCGCGGGCGGGGCGCTAGCGGCCGGCGGACTCGGGACGCTGAGCGCCTGCGGCATCCCGGCGGCGGGCCGGTCGCAGGGCGGCGTCCCGGCGCAGGACCGCTCGGCCAAGGAGAAGACCGTGAACTTCTCCAACTGGACCGAGTACATGGACGTCGACGACAGCGGCAAGCACCACCCGACGCTGGAGCAGTTCACGAAACGCACCGGCATCAAGGTCAAGTACACCGAGGACATCAACGACAACAACGAGTTCTTCGGCAAGATCAAGCCGCAGCTCGCCGCGGGCCGGGACACCGGCCGCGACATCATCGTCCTGACCGACTGGCTGGCCGGCCGCCTCATCCGCCTGGGCTGGGTGCAGAAGCTCGACCCGAGCAACCTGCCGCACGCCTACGCCAACCTGTCGGCCCAGTTCCGCAGCCCCGACTGGGACCCGGGCCGCGCCTACTCGTACGTCTGGCAGGGCATTTCGACCGTCATCGCGTACAACAAGAAGGCCCTCGACGGCGTCGAGGTGAAGTCGATATCGGACCTGCTGGACAACCCCAAGCTCAAGGGGCGGGTCGGCTTCCTGTCGGAGATGCGCGACAGCGTCGGCATGACGCTGCTCGACATGGGCAAGGACCCGGCGGACTTCACCGCCGACGACTACGACGCGGCCATCGCCCGGTTGCAGAAGGCCGTCGACAAGGGCCAGATCCGCCGCTTCACCGGCAACGACTACACCTCCGACCTGACCAGCGGCGACTTCGCGGCCTGCGTCGCCTGGGCCGGTGACGTCGTCCAGCTCAAGGCGGACAGCCCGGACATCGACTTCCTCATCCCGGACAGCGGCTACATGACGTCGACCGACAACCTGCTGATCCCCAACAAGGCTCGGCACAAGACGAACGCCGAGCGGCTCATCGACTTCTACTACGAGCCGAAGCCGGCCGCCGAACTCGCCGCGTACATCAACTACGTGTGCCCCGTCGACGGCGTGAAGGCCGAACTGGCGAAGATCGACGAGGACGCGGCGAACAACCCGCTGATCATCCCCGACAAGGCCATGGCCGCCAAGTCGCACGCCTTCCGCTCGCTGAGCTCGAAGGAAGAGACCGAGTTCGAAGAGAAGTTCGCGAAGCTGACGGGGGCGTGACCCAAGATGACGACCAAGACAGACCCCACCGGCGACGTCCGCCTGACGGGCATATCCAAGACCTACGGCGCCTTCACCGCCGTCCATCCGCTCGACCTGACCGTGCCGCAGGGCTCCTTCTTCGCCCTGCTCGGCGCCTCCGGCTGCGGCAAGACCACCACCCTGCGCATGATCGCCGGCCTGGAGGAACCTTCCGCCGGAACCGTGTCTCTGGGCGGCCAGGACGTGACCACGCTCCCGCCGTACAAGCGGCCCGTGAACACGGTCTTCCAGTCCTACGCCCTCTTCCCGCACCTCGACATCTTCGAGAACGTCGCCTTCGGGCTGCGCCGGCGCGGTATCAAGTCGGTGAAGAAGCAGGTCGGGGAGATGCTCGACCTGGTCCAGCTCGGCGAGCAGGCCCGCAAGAAGCCGCACCAGCTCTCCGGCGGCCAGCAGCAGCGCGTCGCCGTGGCCCGAGCGCTGATCAACCACCCCAAGGTGCTGCTCCTCGACGAGCCGCTCGGCGCCCTCGACCTGAAGCTGCGCCGCCAGATGCAGCTGGAGCTCAAGCGCATCCAGACCGAGGTCGGCATCACCTTCATCCACGTCACGCACGACCAGGAGGAGGCCATGACCATGGCCGACACGGTCGCCGTGATGAACGCGGGCCGCGTCGAACAGCTCGGCTCACCGGCCGACCTCTACGAGAACCCGCGCACCACCTTCGTCGCCAACTTCCTCGGCACCTCCAACTTCATCGAGGCCGAGGTCGACTCCACCAGCGGCGAGGAGATCGTGCTGAAGGCCGGCGGCGGCAAGCTCGTCCTGCCCGAGGCGCGGTGCTCCGCCCCTTCGGCCACCGGCGGCAAGGTGCTGGTCGGCGTCCGCCCGGAGAAGATCTCCCTCACCCACGCGGACGACGCCGGCGAGATACCCGACGGCCGCAACCGCATCACCGGCCGGATCGCCGACTCCAGCTTCATCGGCGTCTCGACGCAGTACGTCGTCGACAGCCCGGTCTGCTCCGACTTCGAGGTCTACGCCCAGAACATCGACCGCGACCCGCGGCTCGTGCCGGGCGCCGAGGTCGTCCTGCACTGGAACCCGGCCCACACCTTCGGCCTGGACGCGGACCAGGACGCCGACGCCGGAGTGGAAGAGGCGGCCTGATGTCAACACTCACCGAGGCGCCACCGCCGCTCGCGCCGGAAGCGCCCGAGCCGAAACCCCAAAAGCGCAGGGGCCGCTGGACGCCGTACTGGCTGCTGCTCCCCGGCATCCTCTGGCTGCTGGTCTTCTTCGCGCTGCCGATGATCTACCAGGTCTCCACGTCCGTGCAGACGGGTTCCTTGGAGGAGGGCTACAAGGTCACCTGGCACTTCGCCACGTACTGGGACGCGCTGTCCGCCTACTGGCCGCAGTTCGTGCGGTCCGTGCTCTATGCGGGCACCGCCACGATCCTGTGCCTCTTGCTCGGCTACCCGCTCGCGTATCTGATCGCCTTCCGCGCGGGCCGCTGGCGGAACCTGATCATGATCCTGGTGATCGCGCCGTTCTTCACCAGCTTCCTGATCCGCACCCTGGCCTGGAAGACGATCCTCGCGGACGGCGGCCCGCTCGTCGGCGCGCTCGACACGCTGCACGTCCTGGACGTCACCAACTGGCTCGGCTGGACCGCCGGCGACCGGGTCCTGGCCACACCGCTCGCGGTGGTGTGCGGACTGACGTACAACTTCCTGCCGTTCATGATCCTGCCGCTCTACACCTCACTGGAGCGCATCGACGGCCGGCTCCACGAGGCCGCCGGTGATCTGTACGCCCGCCCCTGGACGACCTTCCGCAAGGTCACCTTCCCGCTGTCGATGCCGGGCGTCGTCTCCGGCACGCTGCTGACCTTCATCCCGGCCACCGGCGACTACGTCAACGCCGACCTGCTCGGCTCCACCGACACCCGCATGGTCGGAAACGTCATCCAGACGCAGTTCCTGAGAGTGCTCGACTATCCGACCGCCGCGGCGCTCTCCTTCATCCTCATGGCGGCCATCCTCCTCATGGTCACCCTCTACATCCGCAGGTCCGGGACGGAGGATCTGGTCTAAATGCCCTTCGTCAACTGGCTGAAAAGAAATCTCGTCGTCATCGCGGGACTGCTGACGCTCGGTTATCTGCTCCTGCCGAACGTCATCGTCACGGTGTTCTCCTTCAACAAACCGAAGGGGCGCTTCAACTACGAGTGGCAGCAGTTCTCCCTGGACGCCTGGAAAGACCCGTGCGGCGTCTCCGATCTGTGCGGCTCCCTGTCGGTCAGCCTCCAGATCGCCTTCTGGGCGACGCTCGGCGCCACCCTCCTCGGCACGCTCATCGCCTTCGCGCTGGTTCGCTACCGGTTCCGCGCCCGCGGCGCCGTGAACTCGCTGATCTTCCTGCCGATGGCGATGCCCGAGGTCGTCATGGCCGCCTCGCTGCTCACCCTGTTCCTCAACATGGGCGCCCAGCTGGGCTTCTGGACCATCCTCATCGCGCACATCATGTTCTGCCTGAGCTTCGTGGTCACGGCCGTCAAGGCGCGCGTGATGTCGATGGATCCCAAGCTGGAGGAGGCGGCGCGGGACCTGTACGCGGGCCCGTTCCAGACCTTCGTCCGGGTCACCCTGCCGATCGCGGCACCCGGAATCGCGGCGGGCGCACTGCTCGCTTTCGCGCTCTCCTTCGACGATTTCATCATCACCAATTTCAACGCCGGCTCGACCGTCACCTTCCCCATGTTCGTCTGGGGCTCGGCGCAGCGCGGAACGCCCGTTCAGATCAATGTCATCGGCACGACCATGTTCGTCGTCGCCGTGCTGCTCGTCCTTGCTTCCATGGTCGTCGGTAACCGGCGCAACAGACACAAGGCCTGACCGTAGGGAGTTGACATCATGGCCCCGAGCGCCATGAACCAGCGGAACCAGTGGATCCGTTCGCTTTCCGAAGCCCAGCCGCTCCCGTACTGGCTGGACGACCCCGGCCGGCCCCGCCCCGAACCCGCCCTCACCACCTCCGAGACCTGCGATCTACTGGTCGTCGGCGGCGGCTACAGCGGACTGTGGACGGCGCTGATCGCCAAGGAACGCGACCCGCGGCGGGACGTGGTGCTGGTGGAGGGCCGCGAGGTGGGCTGGGCCGCCTCCGGACGCAACGGCGGATTCTGCGCCGCCTCCCTCACCCACGGCCTGCCCAACGGCCTCGCCCGCTGGCCCGACGAGATCCACAAACTCCAGGAGCTGGGCACCCGCAACCTCGACGCGATCGAGGCGGCGGTCGCCCGGCACTCCATCGACTGCGACTTCGAACGCACCGGCGAGATCGACGTCGCCACCGAGCCCTACCAGACGGCGGAACTGCGCGGCTGGCACGAGGAGACGACCCGCCGGGGCCTCGCCGAGGATGTCGAGTTCCTGGACGCCGAGGCGGTCCGGGAACAGGTGAACTCACCGACCTTCCAGGCGGGTCTGTGGGACCGCCGGGGCGTGGCCATGCTGCACCCCGCGAAGCTCGCCTGGGGTCTGAAACGGGCTTGCGTCAAGCTGGGCGTCCGCGTCTACGAGCACACCCCCGCGCTCACCCTGAAGCCGTACGGCGCGGGCATGGCCGTACGCACTCCCTACGGCCGGGTCCGCGCCCGCCGGGTCGCCCTCGGCACGAACATCTTCCCGAACCTGGTCCGGCGGGTCCGCTCGTACACCGTCCCGGTCTACGACTACGCCCTGATGACCGAGCCGCTCAGTCCCGACCGACTGGCCTCGATCGGCTGGAGGAACCGCCAGGGCCTCGGGGACAGCGCCCATCAGTTCCACTACTTCCGCCTGTCCGCCGACAACCGGATCCTCTGGGGCGGCTACGACGCGATCTACCCGTACGGCGGCCGCGTGCGCGCCGAGTACGACGACCGCCCGGAGACCTACGCCAAGCTCGCCGGGCACTTCTTCACCTGCTTCCCGCAACTGGAGGGCGTCCGCTTCACCCACGCCTGGGGCGGCGCGATCGACACCTGCTCCCGCTTCTCGGCGTTCTTCGGCACCGCCCACCAGGGCAAGGTCGCCTACGCGGCCGGCTACACGGGCCTGGGCGTCGGTGCGACGCGCTTCGGCGCCGAGGTGATGCTGGACCTGCTGGCGGGGGAGCGCACGGAGCGCACCGAGCTGGAGATGGTCCGCAGGAAGCCGCTGCCGTTCCCCCCGGAACCCTTCGCCTGGACGGGGATCGCCCTCACCAAGTGGTCCCTGGCCCGCGCCGACGCTCAGGGCGGCCGCCGCAACCTGTGGCTGCGCACGATGGACCGGCTGGGGCTGGGCTTCGACAGCTGAACCGGCGGCGGGTGAGACGGTTCACTCCGGTGTGAGACGGTTCACTCCAACGAGGGGCCGAAACCCGCGTAATGACCGCAAGGAGACCTCCCTCTCCCTCGTGACGCCCTCGGAACGCCCCGCGCGTTCGCGAGGTTCACGAGCGAGAAGGAGGTCTTCCTGATGACCGGTGCGAAGACGGCGGTCGAGTGGCTCGCATCCGTCGCGCCCGATCCCGAGACCTGCCGCTGGGAGTGGGAACGCAACCCGCTCGGGGTCGCGCTGCTGCCGGCCGGCAGCGCGTGGGACGTCCTCATCCTGCCCGGCGAACTCGGCTACGCCACGCTCGACGTGCTCAGTCGCGTCCTCGACCAGCCCGGCCCCGTGCTCGTCGACTTCGGCGATGCGCGCATGGGGTTCTTCGTGCCGCCGGGTACCGCGTCCCGCTGGCTCGGCACGGGCATCCGCACGGCGGGCGCCGGCACCTGGATCGTCGTGCCGTACCCGGGGCGTTCCTCACCCGGCGGCGTCCGCTGGCTCGTCCCCCCGGACGGCTCGGGCGCCCTGACGGACCCGGCCCTGCTGGAACTGGCGATGCACGAGGCGGCGGCCGGGCTGGCCACGGAGCACGGCGATTAGCCCGACACGGGCTGCTCGGGCAGGGCGGCGCGCCTGAGGAACAGCCACAGCGACGACAGCAGTACCGCGCACAGGCACCAGCTGGCCACCACGTCCAGGGGCCAGTGGTACCCATGGCGGACCAGGCCGTAGCTCACGCCGAGAACGAGGGCGAGGCAGGCCGTGACGAGGGTGCGGCGGGCGAGGGGCGTGCCGAGCCGGGGGAGCAGGAGCAGGGTCGCGCTGCCGTAGGCGATGGCGGCCGTGGCGGTGTGGCCCGAGGGGTAGTAGCCGGTGCCGGGCGGCACGGCCGGGGTGCCCGGGCGGTCCGTGAGTTCCTTGAGCGGGACGATCAGTGCCGGAACCAGCGCCATGAGGAGGACCGCGGCGGTGACGGGCAGCCACCAGCGGTCCGTACCGCGGGTCCGCAGCGCGACGTATCCGAGGGCGACGGCGAGGACCGGGAGCGCGACCTGGATGTTGCCGAGATCGGAGAGGAACTCGGAGAGACCGTCCGGGTGGAGCAGGCCGCGGCGGACGCGCTCGTCGAGACGGACCAGCGGACCGTCCACGACGACCTGCCACGTGATCAGGGCGAAGAGGAGCGCCGGGATGCCGAACAAGACGGCCAGGGAGCGCGGGTGCTGCGCGGTGGCGGATTCGTCGAGATCCTGGTCCTCGGAGATCGGCATGGGAACCAGCTTGGCACGGGCACGGATGTCCACTGTCCACCCGCGCGACCCAGTGGAGGATCACGTGAACCAGCCGGCGGAGAAGGACGACGGCCTCTTCGACCACTGTCCATGGCTCTACGCCGAGCAGGCGTCGCAGGAGCAGCGGGCGGCACAGGAACGGCGGCAGAAACGGCTGGTCGGGGGAACGGGGCCGGGAGCGGAGCCGGGCGCTGCGTCCGTACGGCTCGGTGAGGGCTGCTTCGTCGCGGAGACGGCCGCCGTGTACCCGGACCATCTGTCCCTGGGCGACCGGTCGTACATCGCGGCCCACGCCTACGTCACCGGCGAGATACGCACCGGCGCCGACTGCACGATCAACCCCTTCACCGTGGTGCGCGGCACCGTCACCCTCGGGAACGGGGTGCGCATCGGCGCCCACAGCTCGCTGCTCGCCTTCAACCACGGGACCTCGCCCGACCTGCCGGTCCATCAGCAGCCCGTCACCAGCGCCGGGATCACGGTCGGCGACGATGTGTGGATCGGCTCCCACGTGGTCGTGGTGGACGGCGTCTCCATCGGGGACCACTGCGTCATCGGCGCCGGCGCGGTCGTCACGAAGGACCTGCCCGCGTGGACGGTGGCGGCCGGCAACCCGGCCCGCCGGATACGCGACCGCCGGGAGCCGCGGGTGCCCGCAACACGCGGAGCGGCACCGCGCCCCTCCCTGGAACGGACGGTGCTCATCGAGGAACTGGCCGCGTTCGCCGACGGCGCCCGCGCGCAGGCCGCCGGTCTGCTGGACCGCTGTCGGCAGCCCGGCACCGGCCGGTACGTCGACCGGCCCGGTGCCGAGCCGACCGTGCGGGCGCACTGCGACGCCGTCGAGATCGCCGCGCTGCTGCTCGGGGAAGAGCCGCCCCACCTGCCCGCCGCCGAGCACGCGGCGCGGCTGCGTGCCCTCCAGGACCCCGCCACCGGACTGGTCCCCGAGTACGGCGCGGCACCGCCGGTCCCCGGCCCGGCCGGGCTGCCGGAGGACGGGGCCTCGGCGTACCACGTGCTGTGCGTGGGCTACGCGCTGGACCTGCTCGGCAGTTCCTTCGCCCACCCGGTCCACGCGGTGCGCACCACCACGGCGGACCGACTCGTCGGACACCTGGCCGAACTGCCCTGGCGCGAGCGTGCCTGGCATGCCGGGGCGTGGGTCGACTCCTGGGCCACCGCGGCGCACTGGAACCGGCGCCTCGGTACGGAGGCCGCCGCTCCCGGGGCGCTGGAGGCGCTGTTCGGCTGGCTGCACACCCATGCCGACCCCTGGACGGGCATGTGGGGCTCGCCCACCCCCGAGTCCGGGCGCCTGCAGATGGTCAACGGCTACTACCGGCTCACCCGCGGTTCCTTCGCCCAGTTCGGGCTGCCCGTGCCGTACGCGGAGCGGGTGATCGACACGGTGCTCGACCACGCGCGCGACCTCCGGTACTTCTCACCGGGCCGGGAGAACGCCTGCAACGTCCTGGACGTGATCCACCCCTTGTGGCTCTGCGCCCGGCAGACCACCCACCGTGCCGAGGAGGCCCGTGCCTGGGCGTCGGCCCAGCTCACCGCGGCCCTGCGCCGCTGGCATCCGGGCCGGGGATTCTCCTTCGGCCCCACTCCCGACGGCAGTGGCCCGGGCCGTGAACCCGGGCTCCAGGGCACGGAGATGTGGCTCGCCATCGTCTGGCTGCTCGCGGATCTCGTCGGGCTCGCGGATGTCCTGGGATACCGCCCGCGCGGGATACACCGGCCGGAACCCGCGCAGCCCGCCAGGGGAACGGCATGACCTGCATGGGCCGGAAATGGAGGTCGGCCGCCCCGGAACAGGGGGGGAGTTCCGGGGCGGCCGTCCGGACCGGAACGTCGCGCGCCCCGGGGGGTTTGGGGCGGGCGACTGTCCGATCGGTGAGGAGATCCAGAGCCTCAGGCTCCGGTTGTGTGCGCGAGGGCACGACCAGGTCGAAGCTGGGGAGGCCTCGGCCTGATGTCACCCACAGTCCCCTGTGGGCGGGGTGTATCTCTCATCTGGGTAGAACCTACGACAGGGGCTGGACCCAGGACAGGCCGTAGGGCCCCCTGTCATCCACCTCGCACACCTTCTTCACACGCTCTGCGTGCTCTGCCGACGTCAGATGCGGGAAAAGGCCTGCTCGATGATGTCGAGGCCCTCGTTCAGCAGGTCCTCGCCGATCACCAGCGGGGGCAGGAAGCGGAGGACGTTGCCGTAGGTGCCACAGGTCAGGACCAGCAGGCCCTCGGCGTGGCAGGCCTTGGCGAGCGCGGCGGTCGCCTCGGGGTGGGGCTCCTTCGTCGTACGGTCCTTGACCAGCTCGATGGCGATCATCGCGCCCCGGCCGCGGACGTCACCGATGATGTCGAACTTGTCCTGCATGGCGGAAAGGCGCGTCTTCATCACGGCCTCGATGTGCTTGGCCCTCGCGTTGAGGTCGAGCTCCTTCATGGTCTCGATCGCACCCAGGGCACCCGCGCAGGCGACCGGGTTGCCGCCGTAGGTGCCGCCCAGACCGCCGGCGTGCGCGGCGTCCATGATCTCGGCGCGCCCGGTCACGGCGGCGAGCGGCAGACCGCCGGCGATGCCCTTGGCGGTGGTGATCAGGTCGGGGACGACGCCCTCGTCCTCACACGCGAACCACTGTCCCGTACGGCAGAAGCCGGACTGGATCTCGTCGGCGACGAAGACGATGCCGTGGTCGGAGGCGAACCTGCGGATCGCCGGCAGGAAGCCCTTGGCCGGCTCGATGAAGCCGCCCTCGCCGAGCACCGGCTCGATGACGATCGCTGCGACGTTCTCCGCGCCGACCTGCTTGCTGATCTGGTCGATGGCCTGCGCGGCGGCCTCGGGGCCGGCGTTCTCGGGGCCGGTCGGCCAGCGGTAGCCGTACGCCACGGGCACGCGGTACACCTCGGGCGCGAACGGCCCGAAGCCGTGCTTGTACGGCATGTTCTTGGACGTCAGCGCCATGGTCAGGTTGGTGCGCCCGTGGTAGCCGTGGTCGAACACCACGACGGCCTGCCGCTTCGTGTACGACCGCGCGATCTTCACGGCGTTCTCGACGGCCTCGGCGCCGGAGTTGAACAGCGCGCTCTTCTTGGCGTGGTCACCCGGGGTCAGCTCGGCGAGCGCCTCGGCGACCTCGACGTACCCCTCGTACGGCGTGACCATGAAACAGGTGTGGGTGAAGTCGGCGAGCTGCGCGGACGCCCGGCGCACGACGGCCTCGGCGGAGGCACCGACGGAGGTCACGGCGATGCCCGACCCGAAGTCGATCAGTCGGTTGCCGTCGACGTCCTCGATGATCCCGCCACCGGCCCGCGCCGTGAACACGGGCAGCACGGACCCCACACCCTGCGCGACCGCGGCGGTACGGCGGGCCTGCAACTCCTGCGACTTCGGTCCGGGAATGGCGGTGACGACGCGACGCTCCTGCGGAAGTGCGGTCATGCGGGGCTCCTGGGGTGGTGCGGACGAATGGTTACAGCCACTTCGCTTCCTTTCTCGCAGGCTAGGGCGGGGGGAGGGGGGTGGGCATGCTCCATGTGGGCGTTGTCGGAAGGGCGGCTTGTCCGGGGTGGACATGGCGGTCTCGTGGGCTGGTGCCCCGGCCCCGGCCGTGTAAGCGGTGAACTCCCCAGGGGAGGGCGTTAGATTGGCTCGCTGATGGTGGACGGAGCGGCTGGTCAGGGGGCAAGGGCGATGGACAGCGACGGGACGCAGGAGGCGCGGGGTACGCACGCGAACCCGGTGCCGCGTCCGGCGGGGCCGCCGGAGGTGCCCGGGGTGCCGCCAGAGGGGGTCACTGTGCCGCCCCGGCCGACCCGGGCGCCCGGGATGCCACCGGTGCCGGACGGGTCCTCCTTCCTGACGTGGCTGCGCACGCCCCGGCCCGAGGCGCCGCCCGGCGTGTGGCGGTTCGGGCATCGGCCGCGGCCGGCGGAGGAGCCGGAGGAGATCCCCACGCGGCAGCTGCTGAGCGGGGCGCTGATCGCCTTCCTGGTGGGATGGCTGATCTGGTCGCTGCTCCAGAACGGCTACCTCGGCAACTGGTGGTGGGTGCCGTTCGATCTGATCGTTCCCGACGCCTGGCGCGGCGCCGACAGCGGCATCGGCGAGACCGGCACGTTCGTGGTGTACCGGGGGTACGAGCTGCTCGTCGCCCTGGCGATCATGGTCGGTGTGGCCCGGCTCGGCCGCTGGGGCGAGGTGTGGCGCCGCTTCGTCGTCCCCCGTTTCCGCAGGCCGGAGTCCCCGCAGGCGCAGCCGGCCGACCAGGACGATCCGGCCCAGTGGAACGAGCTGCGCGCCGCAGGAGCCGTCGACGCCGCCGAGCGGCTGGCCGCCGAGGCGCGGGCCGGGCTCATGCGGGACGTCGACCATGCCCGGATCCTCCGCGCCTGGCAGGGCGTGCGCACCGGACGGCACAGCCTCGCCACCTTCAGTTCCACGGTCCTGCGGGACGGCGCCGCCGCCTGCCTCCACCCTTCCGGGGAGCGCGACCTGCCGGCGCGGCTCGCCCGGCACGACCTGCTCACCGGCCAGGTGCGGATCGGGACCACCGTGGACGACGCCCGCAACCCCTACACCTACCGTGGCGCGGGGCTCGGCCTCGGGCCCGATCTGCTCGGCACCTCGCTCGTGGCCGTCGGCCCCGCCGGATCCGGTAAGACCGGTACCGTCGTGCGGCCGCTCGCCGAGTCGTTGTGTCTGCATGCTCTCGCCGGGCGGGCCGCCGTCGTCGTCGTCGGGGCGGCGGGGGCCGGGCTCGGGCCGGCCGATGCGTATGACGTCGTCGTGCGGATCGGGAACCAGGAGTCCGAGTACGACCTGGATCTGTACGGGGGGACCGGCGACCCGGACGAGGCCGCGGCCGTGCTCGCCGAGGCGCTCGTCGGGGACCTCGCCGATCCGCATCCGGGCAGTGACAGCCGGCGTTCCACGACCGTCCTCGCGCAGTTGCTGGGGCCGTTCCGGTCCGTGCACGGGCGTTTTCCGTCCGTGCCGGAGCTGCGGCAGCTGCTGGACGGGGCGCCGGGGCCGCTGGCCGCGCTGCGGCAGGGGCTTCAGGAGGCCGGGCAGGAGTCGCTGCTGCGGGAACTGGACGCCCGGGAGCGGCAGATGGGGCAGCCGGGTGATGTCGGTGGGGTGCTCGCGGATCGGGTCGCACTGCTCGACCGGCCCGCCTTCGCCTCCTTCTTCGACACGTCCGGGAGCACCCGGCCGTTCACCCTCAAGGCCCTCGACCATCCCGTACGCGTGCGGATCGACCTGCCCGAGCGCGGGCACGCCGACGCCTCCCGGATGCTGGCGCGGCTGGTGCTCGCGCAGTTCACGGCGAGTGTCGCCGTACGCGAGGACCGGTCGCTGTTCGCCTGTCTGTTGCTCGATGACGCGACCGGCGTGGTGACGCCCGAGGCCGTGCGCGGCATCCAGCGGCTGCGGTCCGGCAACGCCGGTGTCGTGCTGACCCTGCGGACGCTGGACGACGTACCCCGGCCCCTGCGCGGACCCCTGCTGGGGGCCACCGGGTGCCGGATGGCGCTGTCGGGGCTCACCCCGTGGGACGGGCAGGACTTCGCCGAGGTGTGGGGCAAGGAGTGGACCGAGGCCCGGGACGTCACCGACCGGCAGATCATCGCGGAGACGCCCGCCGGTAAAGCCGCGCACATGCTGCGCAGGGTCATCACCGGCAAGGCGCCGACCGCGCGGGCGGTGACCGTGCGGCAGGTCGAACGGGAGCGCTGGTCCGCCTCCGAGCTGGCGCACGGGGTGCCGGCCGGGCACGCGGTGCTCTCGCTGACCGACGTCAAGGGCGAGCACGCGCCACCGCTGCTCGTGGATCTCCGGGGCTGACCGGGCTTACAGAGTCGGCAGGGCTGTCGCCTTCCGAACGGTGTGGGTACGCGGGGACCGTACGGTGAGGCAGAATCGTCACAGGTCGTTCATACGTGACGGCCAAAACAGCACAACGATCACACAGCCCTGACGCAGACCTGAAGGCCTCATGCCCCCGACGCTCGCCTCGCTCGTCCACCACTCCGCGCTGAAACTCACCGTGCGGGCGGGCGGAGACCGCCTCGACGTGCCGGTCCGCTGGGCGCACGTCAGCGAGCTCGCCGACCCCGTGCCCTACATGGAGGGCGGGGAACTGCTGCTGGTCACCGCGCTCAAGCTGGACGCCGAGGACCCGGAGGCCATGCGCCGCTACGTACGGCGGCTGGTCGGGGCCGGCGTGGTCGGGCTCGGCTTCGCCGTCGGCGTCAACTACGAGGAGATCCCCAAGGCGCTGGTCGACGCGGCCGAGGAGGAGGGCCTGCCGCTGCTGGAGGTGCCGCGCCGCACGCCGTTCCTCGCCATCAGCAAGGCCGTGTCCGCCGCGATCGCCGCCGACCAGTACCGCGCCGTCACGGCCGGGTTCGCCGCCCAGCGGGAGCTGACCCGGCAGGCGCAGACGGGCGGGCCCGAGGGGCTGCTGGCCGCGCTCGCCGCGCAGGTCGACGGCTGGGCCGCGCTGTACGACGCCTCGGGCGCCGTCGTCGCCACGGCACCCGAATGGGCCGGGCGGCGGGCCGCGCGGCTCACCGGCGACGTACAGCGGCTGGGGGAGCGGCCCGCGCCCGCCTCCTCGGTGGCCGGCGGGCCGGAGAACGAGGACCGGGTCGAACTGCACAGCATCGGCACGGGCCGGCGTCCCCGCGCGGCCCTCGCCGTGGGCACGGCCGCCGCCCTCGGCACCGCCGAGCGCTACGCCGTCCACTCGGCCATCGCCCTGCTGACCCTGACCACGGAACGCTCCCGGTCCCTCCAGGCGGCCGAGCAGCGGGTCGGCGCGGCGGTGCTGCGCATGCTGCTGGCCGGGGAGCCGGACCACGCGCGTGCGGTCGCCGGGGACCTGTACGGCGGGCTGCTGGACGCGCCGTACCGGATGCTGGTCGCGGAGCGGGTGCCGGTGTCGGCCTCGGCCGCGCTGACCCGGGCCGAGGCCCACTCGGGTGCCCCGGCCGTCGACCGGCCCTCCGCCGCCGCGCTCGCCGCCGCCGACACGGGCGGCGACCCCCTCGCGGCGCTCGCCGACGTCATGGAATCCGCCGCGGCCCGGGCCGGGGAGGCCGTCCTCGTCGTGCCTGAGGGGGAGCGGCTGGTGGTGCTGGCCGCGGACGGCGGTGCCGCCGCGGCGGCCTGCGGGGAGTACGCGGCGGCACTGGAGTCGGCCCGGGCCGGCGTGCGGGAGAAGGTGCCGGGCGGCGAGCAGGACGAACTGGTCGTGGGCCTGTCGGCGCCGGCCGGGCCCATCGCCGCGTCCGCCGCGTACAAGCAGGCCGAGCAGGCGCTGTCGGTGGCGCGGCGGCGCGGGCGCGTCCTCGTGGAGCACGAGCAGATGGCGGCCGGATCCGTGCTTCCGCTGCTGGCGGACGACGCGGTACGGGCCTTCGCCGACGGGATGCTGCGGCCGCTGTACGAGCACGACGCCACGGGCCGCGGCGACCTCGTCGCCTCCCTGCGCGCCTGGCTGTCCCGGCACGGCCAGTGGGACGCCGCCGCGGCCGACCTCGGCGTCCACCGCCACACCCTGCGCTACCGCATGCGCCGGGTCGAGGAGATCCTCGGCCGCTCCCTGGACGACGCCGACGCACGGATGGAGCTCTGGCTCGCCCTGAAGGCGACCAGCTCGGAGTAGCCAGACCGTAGTGTGCCCGCTCCCTATTGCTACGCCCTGGACAAACGTCGTTCGGCCACCTCGCCCCTACCGTTGGACCCGCAGCACAGGACCACCCCCAACGCCGAAGGGCCGGAACCAACATGACTTCCACCCACGCCTTCTGGCTCGCCGGCCGTGAGGCCACCGGCGAGGACACCTTCGACGTCACGTCCCCGTGGGACGGGCGGCTCGTCGGCAAGGTGAGCGTGCCGACGGACGCGCAGGTCGAGGAGGCCGTGGCCGCCGCGTACGCCGTGCGGGACGAGTTCGCCGCCACCCCGGCCCACGTGCGGGCCGCCGCCCTCGACCACGTCAGCAAGCGCCTCGTCGAGCGCACCGAGGAGATCGCCCGGCTGATCTCCGCCGAGAACGGCAAGCCGCTCAAGTGGGCGCGCGGCGAGGTCGGCCGGGCCGTGTCCGTGTTCCGGTTCGCGGCCGAGGAGGCCCGGCGGTTCAACGGCGGCGAGGCCCAGCGGCTCGACACCGACCTCGGCGGCCAGGGCCGGCTCGCCCTCACCCGCCGTTTCCCGAAGGGCGTCGTGCTCGGCATCGCGCCCTTCAACTTCCCGCTCAACCTCTGCGCCCACAAGGTCGCCCCGGCCATCGCCGCCGGCGCGCCGATCATCCTGAAGCCGGCCCCGGCGACCCCGCTGTCGGGCCTGGTCATCGGCGAACTGCTCGCCGAGACCGAGCTCCCGGCGGGCTCCTGGAGCGTCCTGCCGGTCGCCAACGACAAGATGCCCGCCCTGGTGCAGGACGAGCGCCTGCCCGTGATCTCCTTCACCGGCTCCGAGAAGGTCGGCTACGCGATCATGGACTCGGTGCCGCGCAAGCACTGCACCCTGGAGCTGGGCGGCAACGGCGCGGCCGTCGTGCTCGCCGACTGGGCGAGCGACGAGGACCTGGATTGGGCGGCGAACCGCATCGCCACCTTCTCCAACTACCAGGGCGGCCAGTCCTGCATCTCCGTCCAGCGGGTCATCGCGGACGCGTCCGTGTACGACCGGCTACTGCCGCGTCTCGTCGCCGCCGTCGAGGCCCAGGTCACGGGCGACCCGAGCGACGACGCGACCGACGTCGGGCCGCTGGTCAGCGAGGACGCCGCCCAGCGCGTCGAGACCTGGGTCCGGGAGGCGGTCGACGCGGGTGCCGCGCTGCTCACCGGCGGCAAGCGCGACGGCGCCTCGTACGCGCCGACCGTGCTGGCCGGCGTACCGGCCGACGTCACCCTCTCCTGCGAGGAGGTCTTCGGGCCGGTCCTCGCCGTGCAGAAGGTGAACGGCGAGGCCGAGGCCTTCGCCGCCGTCAACGACTCCAAGTACGGCCTGCAGGCGGGCGTCTTCACCCACGACCTGCAGACCGCCTTCCGGGCCCACCGCGCCCTGGAGGTCGGCGGCGTCGTCATCGGCGACGTGCCGTCCTACCGCGCCGACCAGATGCCGTACGGCGGCGTCAAGCAGTCCGGCGTGGGCCGGGAGGGCGTGCGGTTCGCGATGGAGGACTACACGTACGAGCGCGTGATGGTCCTCACCGGCCTCGCCCTCTGACGCTCCGGCACTAGCTCATGGGAACCATTTTCATATAGAGTGGGCGAAGAGGCCCGGCACCGATGCCTTCCGGTGCCGGGCCCCTCCTTTACGTCGGCCTGCTCCGGACCCTCAACCGGAGAAGCCGACGCGCGCGAGCCGCAGCGGGCCGCGCAGTCTCAGGCGCACGTCGTGCACGCCCGCGGCGTCGACGGACGCGCCGAGCGAGACGTAGTCGTACGGGCCCGATGTGGGCGTGGCGGTCGACAGCACCGCGAGCGCCGGGCCGCCGTCGAGGGACAGCTCGACCGAGCCCTCGCCCGCCACCTCCACCGTCACCCCCGAGATGCCGGACCGGAAGTCGCAGGCCCGGTAGAGCAGTTCGCCCGCCGTCCCGTCCGCCGGCGTCACCGCGTCGCCCGACACCTTCGTCCGGTCGACGATCTCGATGCCGCTCTGCTCGTCGAAGCCGGCCGCGGCCAGACCGCCCGCGACGACCGCGCGCGGCGTGGTGGGCTCGCCGTCGAGCGTCACGGTCGTCCGCAGCCGGACGTCCTCGCTGGAGGCCCCGGCCAGCAGCTCGTACGCGCCCGGCTCCAGACGCCACCGGTCCTGGGCCACGTCCCAGAACTCGAAGGCGGACAGCCGGACCTCGAAGCTCAGGGCGGCCGTCGCGCCGGGGGCGAGGGTGACGCGGCGGTGGTCCAGCAGCTCGCGCCGGGGGCGCGGCCCGGACGCCTCGGCGGCCCGGGTGTAGAGCTGGGCGACCTCGTCGGCGGTGACGTCGCCGGTGTTGGTGACCGTGAAGGAGACGTGCACCGACCCGTCCGCCACCCGGGCCGTCAGGCCGTCGTACGCGAACGACGTGTACGACAGGCCGTGCCCGAAGGGGAACAGGGGCGTGCCCTCGAAGTACAGGTACGTCTGCCGGCTCCCGATCACGTCGTAGTCGAGGAGACCGGGCAGGTCGGCGTCGTCGGCGTACCAGGTCTGCGGGAGGCGGCCGGCGGGGGAGACGTCCCCGGCCAGCACCCGGGCCAGGGCGGTGCCGGCCGCCTGGCCGCCGTGCGCGGTCCACAGCACGGCCGGGAGGTCCGCCGGGTCGATCGCGTAGGGGTAGGCGGAGACCAGCGCCAGTACGGTCGCCGGGTTCGCCGCGCGGGCGGCCCGCAGCAGCCGCTCCTGGTGCCCGGGCAGACGCAGGGTCGTACGGTCCTCGGTCTCGCGGCCGTTGATGTGCGGGTCGTTGCCCGCCACCACCACGACCACGTCCGCCTGCGCGGCGGCCCGCGCCACCGCCTCCTCGCCGCGCTCGGCGACGACCAGCTCGAACACCTCGGGATCTTCGTCGGCAACCTTCACGCCGTCGGCGGAGACACACACGTGGCGACCCGTTCCCAGGTGCTTCAGGAGGTGCCCGTTCCCGTGCGGTTCCAGACGGAACGTCTCCTGGACGACCCAGCCCCCCGGCTGGTCGGCGGAGGCGCGGACGCGGCCGTCGTCGGCGACCGAGAGGTAGCGGCCGTCGGGGGCGCGCAGGGTCAGCACGCCCTCACCCCAGTCGACCAGCGCCAGCTCGGTGCCGGTCGCGTCGGTGGTGAGCGGGGGCAGGTCGGTGCGGCCCGCGAGCAGCGCCGGGTCGAGGGCACCCTCGGCGCCGCGCACCTCGTCGGCGGCGTCCTCGACCACCGGTACGTGCAGGAACGCGCCCGCGGAGGTCTTCAGCCGGACCCGGTCCACGCCCTCGGCGAACTCCACCCGGTCCGCGCCGAACCGCTCGTACAGGCCCTCCAGCGGGGTCGAGCGGTGGAGGAGCGTGCCGCTGTACCAGTCGAGCTTGCACTCGTCGGCGAGCAGACCGACCACCGCGACCCGGGTGTCCGGGGCGAGCGGCAGTACCCCGTCGTTCTTGAGCAGCACGATCGCCTGCTCGGCGGCCTCCCGCGCGAGAGCGCGGTGCGCCGGGGTGTCGAACTCGCTGGTGGCGCCGTGCGGGTCGTACTCCGGGTCGAACTCACCCAGCCGGAAGCGGACCGAGAGCTGCCGGCGGACGGCGGTGTCGACGTCGGCCTCGGTCAGCAGCCCGCGCTCCAGGGCGCCTCGCAGGCGGCCGATCATCTGCGAGGAGTCCGTGCCGTGGTCCGTGAAGCTGTCGACGCCCGCCACGAGGGAGGCCGCGGTGGCCTCCTCGTGCGTGTCGAAGTAGTGCTCGGAGTCCACCAGGTTGCTCGGCGCGCCCGCGTCGGAGCAGACCAGCAGGTCCTCGTCGGTCCAGGCGCGCAGGTGCTCGCTCAGGTAGGGGGAGACGTGGTTGGGGCGGCCGTTGACCAGGTTGTACGCCGGCATCACCCCGGCCACCGCGCCCGCCTCGACGGTCTCGCGGAAGGCCTTCAGGTCGTACTCGTGCAGCACGCGCGGGCGCACGGAGCTCGACGTCGTGGAGCGGTCCGTCTCGTTGTTGTGGGCGAGCCAGTGCTTCAGCACGGGCGCGGTGCGCCAGTAGGTGGGGTGGTCGCCGCGCAGGCCGTGCGTGTAGGCGGTGGCGATCGCCGAGGTGAGCTTGGGGTCCTCCGAGTAGCCCTCCTCGTTGCGGCCCCACAGGGGGTGGCGCAGCAGGTTGACGGTCGGCGCCCAGACGTTGAGGCCGACCCGGTCGTCCTTGGCGCGCATCGCGCGGACCTCCTTGGAGACCGCGTCGCCGACGCGCCGCACCAGCTCCGGGTTCCAGGTGGCGCCGAGGCCGACCGCCTGCGGGAAGACCGTCGCCGGGCCCATCCACGCCACGCCGTGCAGGGCCTCCTGGCCGGTGCGGAAGGCGGCGATGCCGAGCCGTTCGACGGCGGGCGCGAACTGGTGCAGGAAGGCGATCTTCTCCTCCGGCGTGAGCCGCGACAGGAGGTCGTCGATCCGCTTCGCGAACGGCAGGCGCGGATCGCGGAACGGCGGACTGGGCGGCGTGGGTGCGGTCACGTGGGATTCCCTTTGCGGTGGAGCGGCAAGGCCCTTTCGAAGCGCTTCGATGCTGAGTCGGCGACGGGTCGGGTGTCAAGGGACCGGTGCCGTCCCTTCAAGTCGTACATGAGGAACGGTCCCTTCTCGTGCCGTCGAGGAAGTTTGGGGACGACCCTTGTGCACCCCTGGGCGTTCACTTAACCTCACAGCAACATCGAAGCGCTTCGACACGGAAGCCCCCCTCTGGGTCGAAGGCTCGCTTCGGCTCAGCCAGTTCCACTCGAGACACCGCAGCCGACGGCCTACCGCCGGGTGTCCTGGTGCGCCATGAAGGGTTGACGCAATGACGCCGAACGCCGCCTCCGCCTCCTCCGGACCGAGCCGGAGAAGATTCCTCGCCTCCACCGCGGTCGCCACCGCAGCGGTGGCCGGTGGAATGCCGCTGCTCGCCGCATGCGGCGGGTCGGACAGTGGATCGCGGGACGGCACCACGTCGGGCAAGGACGCCAAGAAGATCCTGCCCAGCTACGTGGCCAGCAACGTGGTGAAGCCGGACATCCCGGCCCGGAACGGCTCGTCGATGGGCTTCACCACCAAGCTCGACGTCGACACCCTCAAGACCTCCGTCGCGAAGAAGCTCGGCAAGGGCGGCAAGGTCACCGTCATGTCGCCGTTCTGGGGATCGCCGCCGAAGCAGAACAACCCCTACTACACGTCGATGAACGACCTGATCGGCGTCGACGTCCAGTGGCGCAACCAGGACGGCAACACCTACGACCAGAAGCTCGGCGCGGTCCTCGCCTCCAGCGACGTCCCGGACGTGGTCGTCGTCCCCAGCTGGAACATGATGGGCAAGATACCCAGCGCCATCATCAGCAAGTTCGCCGACCTCGGCCCGTACCTGTCCGGGGACAAGGTCAAGGAGTACCCGAACCTCGCGGCGATCCCCAGCGACGCCTGGCAGCGCTCCATCTTCGGCGGCAAGCTGATGGGCCTGCCCCAGCCCGCCCCGTCCGTCCAGAACATCGTGCCCCTCTACCGTCAGGACATCTTCGACAAGGAGGGCTACGAAGTCCCGCGGACCGCCGAGGAGTTCATGGCCCTGTGCAAGGAGATCACCAACCCCAGGGCCAAGCGGTGGGCCTGCGGTGACATGAAGTGGACCGCGTTCAACACGTTCGGCGCGCTCGGCGGTGGCGAGAAGCCGCTCTGGTGGAACCTGGTCGACGGCAAGCTGATGTGCCGCGTCGAGACCCCGGAGTACCTGGAAGCCATCGAGTGGACGCGCAAGCTGTTCGCCGCCGGAGTCGTCCACCCCGACTTCAAGCTGGGCAAGGGCCAGCTCGGTGACCCCGCACCCAAGTTCGCCGCCGGCGAGTTCCTGATCTGGAACAACAACATCACCAACTGGTGGGGGCTGCAGGCCCAGCAGGCCACCCAGAACCCCGACTTCAAGGTCTGGGGCATGGACATCTGGAACCACGACGGCGGTGACCCGACGCTGTACGCCCAGAACCCGGCCGGCATCTTCGCCTTCGTCAACAAGAAGGCCTCCGAGTCCGTCATCCGCGACGTCCTGGCGGTCGCCAACGTCACCGCGGCGCCGTACGGCACCAAGGAGTGGATGATGACCAACTACGGGGTCGAGGGCACCCACTACACGATCAAGGACGGGGTCCCCGTCAAGAACGACAAGGGCAACAACGAGGTGCTCAACGCCTACGTCATGGTGGCGAGCCCCGCCGCGACCAGGGCCTACCCCGACTTCCCCGACATCACCAAGGCCATGGTCGAGTGGGAGCAGCGGATGGGGGGCTTCACCAAGAAGTCGTCCTTCTGGGGCCTGCAGATCACCGAGCCCTCCCGCTACACCAACCTCTCCAACGACTTCGAGCAGCTCGAGGACGACATCATCCGCGGGCACAAGAAGATCAGCGACATGCAGCAGGCCGTCGCCGATTGGAAGAGCAAGGGCGGCGACAAGCTGCGCGACTGGTACAAGAAGCTTCTCGACGAGAACGGTTCGGCGGCGAGCTGACCAGGCTCTGAGGCAAGGAGAACAGCCGTGTCCCACAGCACGGTGCCTCGGAGCAGCGCCGAGGCCAGCGCGCCGGTGAAGACCCCGGTGACGTCCGGCGACGCCACCGGCGGCCGGGAGGAGACAGGCTCGGGCAAGCTGAGCCTCAGGCTCAGGTTCAGACGCGACCGTGCCCTGATCCTCATGACGTTGCCGGCCGTCGTCCTGGTCATGGTCTTCAACTACCTGCCGATCCTCGGCAACGTCGTCGCCTTCCAGGACTACGACCCCTACATCAGCGACAACGGCATCATCTCCATCCTGAACAGCCCCTTCGTGGGCCTGGAGAACTTCCAGCGGATGTTCGAGGACTCCGCCTTCTGGAACGCCGTCGAGAACACGCTGGTGCTGTTCTTCGTCCAGCTCGTGCTGTTCTTCCCGATCCCGGTCCTGCTCGCGCTGCTCATCAACAGCGTGGTCCGGCCCCGGGTGCGGGCCGTCGCGCAGGCGGTCCTCTACCTGCCGCACTTCTTCTCGTGGGTGCTGGTCATCGCCGTCTTCCAGCAGATGTTCGGCGGCGCGGGCATGCTCTCCCAGCTGCTCAGGCAGAACGGCTACGACGGCCTCAACATCATGACCAACCCGGACACCTTCGCCTTCCTGCTCACCGCGCAGAGCGTGTGGAAGGACGCCGGGTGGGGGATCATCGTCTTCCTCGCCGCGCTGGCCTCGGTTCCGCAGGACCACTACGAGGCCGCCGCGATGGACGGCGCCGGACGCTGGCGCCGCATGTGGCACGTCACGCTTCCCGCCCTGCGCCCGGTGATCGCGCTCCTGCTGGTGCTGCGCGTCGGCGACGCCCTGACCGTCGGGTTCGAACAGATCCTGCTGCAACGCGACGGCGTCGGACCGGGCGCGGGGGAGGTCCTCGACACCTTCGTGTGGTGGAACGGCGTGCGCAACCAGGACTTCGGCTACGCGGCCGCCGCGGGTCTCGTCAAGGGCGTGGTCAGCATCGGCCTGGTCCTCGCCGCGAACAAGGTGGCCCACCTGATGGGCGAGCAGGGGGTGTACAAGAAATGACGTCCGTGATGTGGGAGCCGCGCCAGGACACCGAACCGGCCCAGCAGCAGAAGGCGCCCCGCTGGTGGCAGGCCCCGCCCCGCCCGGCGTGGGAGGAGGAGCCCTCGAAGGCCGGCCTCGCCGGCAAGGCCATCGCCCTGTCGTTCGCCTGCCTCGCGGTGATCTTCCCGCTGTGGATCGTGGTCGTCACCAGCCTGTCCTCGCGGAAGACCATCGACGAGGCGGGCGGCCTGGTGATGGTGCCCAAGGGCATCACCTTCATCGCCTACCAGGAGCTGCTCAGCGGCGGCCAGGTCACCCGCGCCGCGGTCATCAGCATCCTCGTCACCCTGGTCGGCACGGCGTTCTCCATGACGGTCTCCGTCCTGTGCGCCTACGGCCTGTCCCGCAGCGAGTCCCTCGGCCACCGCTGGATCCTGATGACGCTGCTGGCGACGATGTTCTTCAGCGCCGGCCTCATCCCCACCTACCTGCTGGTGCAGTCCCTCGGCCTGACGGACACCTATCTCGCACTGATCCTGCCGAGCGCGATCAGCGTCTTCAACATCCTGGTGCTGCGCGGCTTCTTCATGGGGATCTCGCAGGAACTCATCGACAGCGCGCGCATCGACGGCGCCGGGGACGTGCGGATCCTGTGGCAGATCGTCATGCCGCTGTCGCGGGCGGTTCTCGCGGTGATCACGCTGTTCTACGCCGTCGGGTACTGGAGCGCCTGGTTCAACGCGTCGATCTACCTGAACCAGCAGGACATGATGCCGTTGCAGAACGTCATGATCCAGCTCGTGCAGCGGCAGGAGGCACCGGTCGGTCTGGGCCAGGCGATCAAGACCGGGCAGCTGTCCGGGCTGGCCATTCAGATGGCGGTCATGGTGATGGCCCTGCTGCCGGTCGCCGTGCTGTCGCCCTTCGTCCAGAAGCACTTCAAGAAGGGCATGCTCACGGGGGCGGTCAAGGGCTGACGCCCTTTGTGTGAGTCCTCGCCGTAGGACTTTCGGTCGTTTGTTCTCCGCGGCTGCGTTGTGGTTGTTCGCGCAGTTCCCCGCGCCCCCAGGACAGTCCCCCAACTCCCCGTTCGCAAGAACCGAGGTATGTCATGAGCACGTTCCATCTCAGCAGGCGCGCTGTGCTCGCCGGAACCGCCGCGGTCGCCGCTCTCCCAGTCCTCCAGGGGCATGCCCAGGCCGCCGTCCCCGCCGCAGGTGGTGCCTACCGCTGGCGCAACGTCGTCCAGGGGGGCACCGGATTCGTGACCGGTGTCCTGTTCCACCCTGCCGTCCGCGGCCTCGCCTACGCCCGGACCGACATCGGCGGCGCCTACCGCTGGGACGACCGGAGGGACCGGTGGATCCCGCTGACCGACCACCTCGGCTGGGACGACTGGAACCTGCTCGGTGTGGAGGCCATGGCCGTCGACCCGGCCCACCCGAACCGGCTGTACCTCGCCCTCGGCACGTACGCGCAGCCCTGGGCCGGCAACGGGGCCGTGCTGCGCTCCGAGGACCGCGGCGCGACCTGGAAGCGCACGGACCTCGGTGTGAAGCTCGGGGCCAACGAGGACGGGCGTGGCTGTGGGGAGCGGCTGCTCGTCGACCCGCGCGACGGCGACACACTGTGGCTCGGCACCCGGCACGACGGGCTGCTCAAGTCGACCGACCGGGGCGCCACCTGGAAGGCCGCGAGCTTCCCGGCCGCGCCGAGCGCCACCGGCCAGGGCATCACCCTCCTGGTCGCCGCCGGCCGCAGCGTCTACGCCGGCTGGGGCGACTCCGAGGGCACCTCCGCGAACCTCTACCGAACCGCCGACGGTACGACCTGGGAAGCCGTCCCCGGGCAGCCCGAGGGCACCGCCGCCAAGGTCCCGGTCCGGGCCGCGTACGACCGGCACACCCGCGAGCTGTACGTGACGTACGCCAACGCCCCCGGCCCCAACGGCCAGTCGGACGGCAGCGTGCACAAGCTGCGCACGACCACCGGCAAGTGGACCGAGGTCACACCCGTGAAGCCCGGCGGGGCGACGAGCGACGGCGGGACCGACTCCTTCGGCTACGGCGGCTGTGCCGTCGACGCCCGTCGCCCCGGAACCGTCGTCGTCTCCACCAACAACCGCTGGTCGCTGGTCGACACGCTGTACCGGAGCACCGACGGCGGCCGCACCTGGACGTCCCTGAAGGACAAGGCCGTCCTCGACGTCTCCGAGACCCCGTACCTCAAGTGGGGCGCCGACCAGCCCAAGTTCGGCTGGTGGATCCAGGCCGTCGGCCTCGACCCGTTCGACTCCGAGCACATCGTCTTCGGCACCGGCGCGACCCTCTACGGCACCCGCGACCTCCAGCACTGGGCCCCGGAGATCCGGGGTCTGGAGGAGGCGTCCATCCGGCAGCTGGTCTCCCCTCCGGTCGGAGAGGCGCACCTGATCAGTGGGTCCGGGGACATCGGCGTGATGTACCACGAGCGGCTTACGGCATCCCCCTCGCGCGGCATGGCGTCGAACCCGGTGTTCGGCACGGCGACGGGGCTCGCGCTGGCCGCGGCCAAGCCGTCGTACGTCGTGCGGGCCGGGTGGGGCGACCACGGCAACGGTGCCTGGTCCGACGACGGCGGCAAGACCTGGGCCCCTTTCGAGGCCCAGCCGGACCTGGCCAAGTCCGCGCCGGGCCCGATCGCCACCAACGCCGACGGCAGCGTGCTGCTGTGGTCCTTCGGCGCGGGCAACCCGGGGTACCGCTCGGCGGACAACGGCGGCACCTGGTCCGAGGTGGCCACCTTCCCCAAGGGGGCGGTCCCCGTCGCGGACCCGGTCGAGCCGTCCCGCTTCTACGCCTTCGACACCACCACCGGCACCCTGTTCGCCAGCACCGACGGCGGCCGGACCTTCACCGCGCGGGCCACCGGCCTGGACTCGGGCGACACCGAGTTCCAGCTGGCCGTGGCACCGGGCCGCTCCGGGGACCTGTGGCTGAGCCTGAAGGGGAACGGGCTGTACCGCTCCACCGACGGCGGCGCGAGCTTCACCAAGATCGGCAGCTGCCGGGCGTCGTACACGCTCGGTTTCGGCAAGGCCGCCGAGGGCGCGGCCTACCCGGCGCTCTACATGGTCGGCTCCACCGACAGCGTCACCGCCGTGTACCGCTCCGACGACGAGGCGAAGAGCTGGACCCGGGTCAACGACGACCAGCACCAGTGGGGCTGGATCGGCGCGACCATCGCCGGGGACCCGCGCGTCTACGGCCGGGTCTACATCGCCACCAACGGGCGCGGCGTGCAGTACGGGGAGCCCGCCTGATGCCCGGCCTGAGCGACGCGACCCGAGGCCGTCTGCTGTTCGGCGGCGACTACAACCCGGAACAGTGGCCGCGGGAGACCTGGCACGAGGACGTCCGGCTGATGAAGGACGCCGGCGTCAACTCCGTCACCCTCGGGGTGTTCTCCTGGTCGAAGCTCGAACCGGAGCCGGGGGCCCGGGAGTTCGGCTGGCTGGACACGCTGATGGACCTGATGCACGACAACGGCATCGGGGTCGTCCTCGCCACCCCCACCTCCTCGCCCCCGCCCTGGATGGGCCGGCTGCACCCCGACACCCTGCCCGTCACCGAGGACGGCCGCACCGAGTGGTGGGGCGGCCGGCAGCACTTCTCGCACTCAAGCGCCACCTACCGGCGCTACGCCGCCGCCATCACCGAGGACCTGGCGGCCCGCTACGGCGGCCACCCGGCCCTGACGATGTGGCACATCAACAACGAGTACTGCACCTTCGACTACGGCGACGAGGCCGCCGCCGCCTTCCGCCGCTGGCTGCGGCAGAAGTACGGCACGCTCGGCGCCCTCAACGAGGCCTGGGGCACCGCCTTCTGGAGCCAGGGCTACGACACCTGGGACGGCATCCTGCCGCCCCGCCTGCCGCACTACATGCGCAACCCCGGCCAGGTCCTGGACTTCCGGCGCTTCACCTCCGACATGCTCCTGGAGTGTTACACCGCCGAGCGGGACATCGTCCGGCGTCACACCCCGCACATCCCGGTGACCAGCAACTTCATGCCGCTGTGGATCGGGCAGGACGCGTGGCGCTGGGCGGCGGAGGAGGACGTCGTATCGGTCGACATCTACCCCGACCCGCGCGACCCGCTCGGCGCCCAGAACGGCGCGCTCGTGCAGGACATGACCCGCTCGCAGGCACGCGGGCCCTGGATGCTCATGGAGCAGGCGGCCGGGCCGGTCAACTGGCGGGGCGTGAACCACCCCAAGCCGCGCGGCCTCAACCGGCTGTGGTCCCTCCAGGCCGTGGCCCGGGGCGCCGACGCCGTCTGCTTCTTCCAGTGGCGGCAGTCCCGGCAGGGCGCGGAGAAGTTCCACTCCGGCATGGTCAGCCACGCGGGGGAGGAAGGCCGTACGTACCAGGAGGTCAGGCAGCTCGGCGCGGACCTGGCGAGGATCGCACCCGAGGTGACCGGCCGGCACCTCACCGCGAACGTCGCCGTCCTGCACGACTGGGACGCCTGGTGGGCGGGCGCTCATGACGGCCGCCTGTCCAGCCGGGTCGAGTACCCGGACGTCCTGCGCGCCTGGCACCGGGCCCTCTGGCAGGCTCATCTCACCTGCGACTTCGCCCATCCGGAGCACGATCTGACGCCGTACTCGGTGGTCGTCGTGCCCCAGCTGTACGCGCTCACCGACGCGGCGATCGCCAACCTCCTGACCTACGTCCGCGGCGGCGGGACCCTGGTCTGCGGCTTCCTGACCGGCGTCGCCGACGAGGACGACCGGGTGCGCCCCGGCGGCATGGACGTCCGGCTGCGGGAGCTGTTCGGCATCCGCACCCTGCACGAGTGGTGGCCGCTGGACGCGGACGAGACAGTCGCGTGCGAGGGCTTCCGGGGCACGCTGTGGTCCGAGGAGATCGAGCCCGCCGACCCCGACCACACGACCTGCTACAAGGGCGGCGAACTGGACGGCATGCCCGCCGTCCTGCGCAAGGGCCGGGCCTGGTACGTCTCCACGCTCCCCGAGCCCGAGGCCCTGCGCGAGCTGCTGGCCCGGATCGCGGGCGACGCGGGCGTCCGGCCGGTGCTCGACGGCCTCCCCGAGCAGGTCGAGGCCGTCCTGCGGGGCGAGATCCTGTTCCTGCTCAACCACGGCCGTGAGCCGGTGACCGTCGAGGTCCCCGGCACCCACCACGACCTGCTGACGCAGACGGACGTCACCGACCGGGTCACCCTCGGCCGCTACGGGGCGGCGGTGCTGCGGCCATGACCGACTCCGCACCCGTCCACGGCACGTGGGAGCCGCACCCGGCCGCCCGCTGGGAGGACGGCTTCCTGAGCGGCAACGGCCACCACGGCGCCCTGGTGTCCGGTGACCCGAACGACGAACGGGTCGTCGTCACCCACCACACCCTGGTCCGGCCGGGCGGCAGGGACCCCCGGCCCCCGCAGCTCGCCGACGGCCTGCCCGCTCTTCAGGACCGCCTCCTGGCGGGCGACACGACCGCCGCCGAGAGCTTCACCGACGGCAGGCCGCTCCAGTGGGTGCAGCCCTTCCACCCCGCCTTCCGGATCCGGCTGCGCCGGCCGCCGGACGACTGCCCCGGCTACCGGCGCGACGTCGACTTCACCACCGGCGTCGTGCGGGCGGCCTGCACCGGCTGGACAAGCCGTCTCTTCGTCTCCCGCGCCGACGACGTGCTCGTCCAGCAGGTCACCGGACCCGGCCTCACCCTCGACATCGACCTGGACCACCGGCTGCCCGGCGCCCCCGTCGGACTGGGCGTCGGCCACGGAGCCGTCCTCACCCCCGAGGGCGCCCTGCTGAGCCTGCGCGCCCGCTACCCCGACAGCGACCTGGCCTGCACCGGCGTCACCCTGCTCACCGTCACCGGCGGCACGACCACCCTCACGCCCCCCGGCGTGCACATCGAGGGAGCCCGGTCCGTGCTGCTCCTCACCCGGGTGCACCGCCACACCGGCGAACTGGACGTGGTCGCGCAGCGGCGTGCCCTGCGGGACCTGCCCACCGGGTACGACGAACTCCTCGACCGCCATGCCGCCCTGCACCGCACCGCCTACGAGCGCGTCACCCTCGACCTGGCCGCCGACCCGGCCGAACGGGCGCTGCCGGGCTCCGAGTTGCTGAAGCGGCCCCGCAGCGCCGCCCTGCTGGAGCGCCTGTTCGCGGCCGGCCGCTACCACCTGCTGTCCGCCAGCGGCCTCTTCCCGCCCCGCCTGACCGGACTGTGGACCGGTGACTGGAACACGGCCTGGTCGGGCGCGTTCACCAACGACGCCAACCTCAATCTCCAGACCTCCTCGGCCGCTGCCGCCGCCCTCCCCGAGGTCACGGAGGCCCACGCGAACCTGATCCACCGGCAGCTGCCCGACTGGCGCGACAACGCCCGCGCGGTCTTCGGCGCCCGGGGCGCCGTCGCCCCCGCCCACACCGACGGCGAGTCCGGCCACTCGTACCACTTCAGCCGCGAGTACCCGCTGCACCTGTGGACCGCGGGCGCCGACTGGCTGCTCAAGCCGCTCGTCGACCACGACGAGACCCACGGCACCCGCGACCCGCGCACCGCCGCCGCGCTAGCCGAAGTCGCCCTGTTCTACGAGGACTTCCTCACCCGCACGGACGAGGACGGCCGGCTGGTCGTCGTCCCGTCCTACTCGCCCGAGAACAGGCCGGCCAACGCGAGCTGGGGCACCCTCAACGCGGCGATGGACCTCTCCGCGGCCCGTCACGCCCTGCGCACGGCCGCCGTCTACCACCCGGGCCCCGACGCCGACCGCTGGAACGCCCTGGCAGACCGGCTCCCCCCGCACCGGATCAACGCCGACGGAGCCCTGGCCGAATGGGCCTGGCCGGGCCTGGAGGACTCCTACGACCACCGCCACCTCAGCCACCTCTACGGGGTCTGGCCGCTCGACGAGATCACCCCCTACGACACCCCCGAGCTGGCGGCCGCCGCGCACCGCGCCCTGGAACTGCGCGGTGCCGAGAACGACTCCGCGCACGGACACCTGCACCACGCGCTCATCGCGGCCCGGCTCAGGGACGGCGACCGCGTCGCCCACGCCCTCGGCCAGGTCCTGGACGGCGACTTCTTCCACGCGTCGCTGATGAGCGCCCACTACCCGAACCGGAACGTCTACAACGCCGACGCCGCGCACACCCTGCCCGCCGTGCTGATCGAGATGCTCGTGCAGTCGACCCCCGACCGGCTGGTGCTGCTGCCCGCGCTGCCGGCGGCGTACGCCGCCGGCGCCCTGCACGGGGTGCGCACCCGGTTCGGGGCGGAGCTCGACCTCACCTGGACGCGTGACGGCGCCACCGTGGTCATCAGGCCGGGCCGCACCCACCGCGTCGAACTGCGGACTTCCTCCGGCGCAGAATCCCTCCACTTGGTCGCCGGAGAAGACCACGTCCTCACCCTGAGGGCGTGGTAGTTCCCCCCATCCCCCCACCCCATGGAAGGGACACCATGGCATCACGCACGCTGAACAGGGTCACCAAGGCCCTGCTGGCTCCCGCCCTGGCGCTCGGCGCCACCGTCGGCCTCGCCTCCGCCCCCGCCTCGGCCGCCGTCTGGAACTCCTGCGACCAGTGGGGTCAGACCAACCTGAACGGCTACACGCTCTACAACAACATCTGGGGCGGCGGCGCCGGCAGCCAGTGCATCTGGGCCAACTCCGGCACGAACTGGGGTGTCTGGGCCAACCACCCCAACACCGGCGGCATCAAGTCCTACCCGAACCAGACGAAGGCGATCAACAAGCCGATCACCTCGCTGGGCTCGCTGTCCAGCAGCTACAACGTCAGCGTCCCGTCCTCCGGCGCGTACAACACGTCGTACGACATCTGGGACACGGACCACGACTACGAGATCATGCTCTGGGTCAACAAGACCGGCCCCGTCGGCCCGATCGGCACCTCGCAGGGCAGCGTCAGTCTCGGCGGCCACTCCTGGAACGTCTTCAAGGGCACCAACGGCTCCAACGAGGTGTTCTCGTTCATCCGCACCTCCAACTCCAGCTCCGGAACCGTGAACATCCTGCCGATCCTGAAGTGGATCAAGGACACCAAGCGCTGGATGGGCAACGAGACCATCGGTGACGTCCAGTTCGGCTACGAGGTCACCTCGTCGTCCGGCGGGCTGAACTTCACCACCAACAACCTGACGGTCAGCAGCAGCTGATCCGTCGCGGGGCCGGGGCCGGCCGTGTCGTTCAGGCGCGGTCGACCTCGGCCCGCAGCGCGTTGTAGTCCGCGAACGCCGACTCGACCTCGGCGCGGCTCAGGCCGTAGCGGGACAGGTCGTAGGTGTGCTTGCGGGTGCCCTTGGGGCGGGCGACGGCCGCCGGGAGCCGGGCCGCGTCCGCCTCCGTCCAGGGGGCACCGACGGCCGCGTAGAGCTTCGGGGCGCCGGTGGCGGGGTCCGAGCCGAGCCAGGAGTACGGGGCGTCCACCAGTTGCTCCGCGGGGATCGCGGCCCGGGCCGCGAGGCCGCGCGCCATGGCACGGCTGAGCAGGCCCAGCCAGGTGGCGCCGATGCCGGCCAGGTCCAGCGGGCGGGTGCTGACGGCCATGCCGTGCTCGATCAGCGAACAGAACGACGCCACGACGGTGACCGGGTCCCGGTGGCACCACACGATCGTGGCGTCCGGGAATACCGTGCGCAGCGCGTCCAGGTTCTCCAGGTGCATGGGGGACTTCAGCACCCAGCGCCGCCGCGGACGGCCGTACTGGAGCACCTGGTAGACCTGCTTGAGGTACCGGTAGTCGGCGGTGAAGTCCCGCTCGCAGTGCCAGTCCAGGTACTCCGGGATACGGGCCTGGGAGAACGGCATCAGAGCGTGCGGGAGCGCGAACGTGCACTCCTCGGGGCCCTCGGCGGCCATCGCGTGGATGTCGCGGAAGCGCGGCGCGAAGAGGTCCGTGCCCTGCACCAGCCGGCGCCCGGCCGTGATCGCCCTGCGCCGCTGCCGGGGCGGCAACTCGAGGTCGGGCCCGAGCAGTTCCCACAGCAGGGGACACCGGTGCTCGTCCGAGATCGCCAGCACCGAGTGCGTGACCGTGGTGGCGGTGCGCGGCAGCCCCACGACGAACACCGGCTTGTCGATGGGCTCTCGCTCGATCTCCGGATGCTCGGCGATCAGCCGCAGGACGCGGGCCCGGTTGGTGAGGTGCCGGCGCACGTGCACCTGCGCCGACTGCCAGCCGACCGGGGTGAGGTTCCCGGCCTTCGCCCACCACCCCAGCAGCGACCGGAAGCCGTCGACGAACTCCCGGTCTCCCGGCGCCTCACCGGCCTCCACCACGATGCGATCGAAGATCCGGTCCGGGTCACGGCGGGAGCCGAAGCCCGGCCGCAGCAACAGGTTCGCCAGCGTGAGGGCGAGCGGAGACGTGGACACGCAGGGAACCTATCCTCCCGAACTCGCTTGCGCTGGACGAAAGTTGGCCGAACATGCGGAAGGGGTGGCCGGATGACCTCCATCGAACCGGCCACCCCTCCCGCTGACGCGGCTACTCCGCTACGGGCAGCCGCGCCCCGTCCCGCAGAAACAGCGGGATGCGGTCCAGCGGGGCGTCGACCGTCACGGACCGACCACCCTCGTACGTCTCACCCGTCCAGGCGTCCGTCCACGTGCCCCCCGCCGGCAGGTACGCCGTGCGGGCGGTGGCGCCGGCGGTGAGCACCGGGGCGACCAGCAGGTCCGGGCCGAAGAGGTAGGAGTCGTCGACCGACCAGGTGGCCTGGTCGTCCGGGAACTCCAGGAACAGCGGCCGCATCACCGGCAGGCCCTCCTCGTGCGCCTCCCGCATGACCCGCAGCACGTACGGCTTCAGACGCTCGCGCAGCCGCAGGTACTTCTCCAGGACGGCCCCCACCTCCTCGCCGTACGACCACACCTCGTTCGGTCCGCCGGTCATCGCGGGGCCCAGCGGCATGCCCGGGTCGCGGAAGCCGTGCAGGCGCATCAGCGGGGACAGCGCGCCGAACTGGAACCAGCGGACCATCACCTCCCGGTACGCCGGGTCGTCCGGGTCGCCGCCGTGGAAGCCGCCGATGTCGGTGTTCCACCACGGGATGCCCGACAGTGCGGTGTTGAGGCCGGCCGCGATCTGGCGGCGCAGGGTCGGGAAGTCCGTGCCGATGTCCCCGGACCACAGGGCGGCGCCGTAGCGCTGACTGCCCGCCCAGGCCGAGCGGTTGAGGCTGACGACCTCCTCCTCGCCGGTGGCGACGAGCCCCTCGTAGAACGTGCGGGCGTTCTCGGCCGGGTAGATGTTGCCGACCTCCAGGCCCGGGCCCGCCCAGTAGCGCAGGTTCTCCTGGAAGCCCGGCTTCAGCTCCGGCTCGCAGGCGTCCAGCCAGAACGCCGTGATGCCGTACGGGTCGAGGTAGTTCTCCTTCACCTTCGACCACACGAACTCCCGGGCCTCCGGGTTGGTGGCGTCGTAGAAAGCCACCTGGACCGTGGAGGCGACCTCCTTGTCGGGCCAGTCGGCGTGCGCCATCGGGCCGTACTGCGTGCCGATGAAGTAGCCGCGCTGCTCCATGACCGGGTGGTTCTCGCTCAGCGGTGACACCGACGGCCAGACGCTCACCACCAGCTTGATGCCGAGCTCCTCCAGCTCGCGCACCATCGCCGCCGGGTCCGGCCACTCCTTCGGGTCGAACTTCCACTCGCCGAGGTGCGTCCAGTGGAAGAAGTCGCACACGATCGCGGAGATCGGCAGGCCCCGGCGCTTGTACTCCCGTGCCACCGCCATGAGTTCGTCCTGCGTGCGGTAGCGCAGCTTGCACTGCCAGAAGCCCGCCGCCCACTGAGGCAGCATCGGCGTCCGGCCGGTCACCGCGCTGTAGCGGCGCTGGGCTGCGGCCGGGTCACCCGCCGTGATCCAGTAGTCGATCTGCCGGGCCGAGTCGGCGACCCACCGCGTGCCGTTGTGCGCGAGCTCCACGCGGCCGATCGCCGGGTTGTTCCACAACAGCGTGTAGCCGCGGCTGGAGGTCAGCACCGGAATGCCGACCTCGGCGTTGCGCTGCACCAGGTCGAGGACCAGGCCCTTCTGGTCCAGGCGCCCGTGCTGGTGTTGGCCGAGGCCGTACAGCTTCTCGTCGTCGTACGCGGCGAAGCGCTGCTCCAGGCGGTGGTGGCCGTGGCCGACGGCCGTGTAGAGGCGGGAGCCGGGCCACCAGAAGTGGGCGCGGTCCTCGGCGAGCAGCTCGGCGGAGTCCTCCGTCCGCAGGAAGCGGACCAGGCCCTCGGCGTTCACCTCGACGGTGAGCGCGCCGACGGTCAGCTGCCCGCGCCCGTCCTCGATCTTCACCGTGGACGGTGTCGCGGGAGCCTCGTCGAGGAGCGCGCCCGGGAGCCCTTCGAGCACCGGGCCGCCGAGCCGGGCCCGCACCCGGACCGCGTCCGGGCCCCACGGCTCGATCCGTACGGTCTCCTGGCGGCCGCTCCACTCCAGCGCGCCGCCCCGCTCGCGGAACGTGCCGACGGTGGGGGAGGACTGCGCCAGACTCACCTGGGGATGGGTTTCAGCAGGCTGATTCACGTGGCGGGCTCCTGTGCTCCTGGGGGAGTGCAGACAGAGGTGTTCAGGCAGTGGTGCGCGGACATGGGGGTGCCCTGGGAGGAGGGCGGGAGAAGGGACGGCGTGTGCCCGGGGTGTGCCTTACGGCCGGGTGGGCGCCGGCCCCGTGCTGCCCCGGACCGTCAGCTCGGGCGCGATCAGCACGACCTCGTCGCTGCCGCGTCCCCCGAACTTGGCGACCAGGTGTTCCACGGCGTTCCGGCCCATCTCCTGCGCGGGGATGGCGACCGACGTGAGCCGCACCGAGGCCTGCGTCGCGACCTGGTCGGGGCAGATCGCGACCACCGACACGTCCTCGGGCACGGCCCGGCCCTGCTGCCGCAGCAGCGCGAGCAGCGGCTCGACCGCCGACTCGTTCTGCACGATGATCCCCGTGGTCCCCGGGCGTTCGTCGAGGATCCGGGCGAGCGTCACGGCCATCGCGTCGTACCCGCCCTCGCACGGCCGGTGCAGCAGCCGCACGCCCAGCTCCCGGGAGCGGGACCGCAGCCCGTCGAGGGTGCGCTCGGCGAAGCCGGTGTGCCGCTCGTAGACCGCCGGGGCCTCGCCGATGACAGCGATGTCCTGGTGCCCCTGTTTCGCCAGGTGCTCCACGCACAGCGCGCCCGTCGCCCGGAAGTCCAGGTCGACGCAGGTCAGCCCGGTGGTGTCGGCGGGCAGCCCGATCAGCACGGACGGCTGGTCCGTCGCACGCAGCAACGGCAGCCGCTCGTCGTCGAGTTCGACGTCCATCAGGATCACCCCGTCGGCGAGCCCGCTCCCGGCGACGCGGCGCACCGCGTCCGGGCCCTCCTCACCGGTGAGCAGCAGCACGTCGTACCCGTGCGTCCGCGCGGCGGTCGCCACCGCGATGGCGATCTCCATCATCACGGGCACGTACATGTCCGTGCGCAGCGGGATCATCAGCGCGATGATGTTGGACCTGCTGCTGGCCAGGGCGCGGGCCCCGGCGTTCGGGTGGTACCCGAGCTCGCGGATGCTCCGCTCGACCCGCTGCCGGGTGTTCGCGGAGATGGACCGCTTGCCGCTGAGGACATAGCTCACCGTGCTCGCCGAGACTCCGGCGTGCTGGGCGACCTCGGCGAGGGTGACCATCCGCTCTCCAAGCTTTGTGAAGCGCTTCGACAATGCGCGTTGCTGATGTGGGTGGGTGAGGGTGGTTCGACAGTAGCTCCAGCGGGAGTACGTGTCCATAGGTTGTCGAAGCGCTTCGATACCGAATTCCGGCACGGCGCCAGAAGGGCGGGCCGTTCCCGGGAGGACACCTTGATGCAACACCGTCCTCAGGCCCCCGACAAGCCCGGGAGCTTTCCGTCCTCTTCGGCTGAACGGATGCGCGAGGACTGGTGGGAGCGTCCGGTTTCGGGTACCAACGATCCAGTAGCACTGATCGGTAACGTACGGTCCTCAACATCCCTATATGCGGCGAGGTGGCTCTCATGTCCGCTTCCACCACCCCCTCTTCCCGTCCCGCCGTCACCGAGCGGGAGGCCCGTGAGGTGGCGGAGGCCGCCCGGGAACAGCACTGGCGCAAGCCCAGCTTCGCCAAGGAGCTCTTCCTCGGCCGCTTCCGGCTCGACCTCATCCACCCCCACCCCCTTCCGGCCGACGAGGCGGTTCAGCGCGGCGAGGAGTTCCTCGCCAAGCTCCGCGACTTCGTCGAGACGAAGGTCGACGCGGCCGTCATCGAGCGCGAGGCCCGGATCCCCGACGAGGTGATCGACGGGCTGAAGGAGCTCGGCGCCTTCGGCATGAAGATCGACACCAAGTACGGCGGTCTCGGCCTCACCCAGGTGTACTACAACAAGGCGCTCTCCCTGGCCGGCTCCGCCAGCCCCGCCATCGGCGTGCTGCTCTCCGCGCACCAGTCGATCGGCGTGCCGCAGCCGCTGAAACTGTTCGGCACACAGGAACAGAAGGAGCGCTTCCTGCCGCGCTGCGCGCGCACGGACATCAGCGCCTTCCTGCTCACCGAGCCCGACGTCGGCTCCGACCCGGCCCGCCTCGCCACCAGCGCCGTGCCCGACGGGGACGACTACGTCCTCGACGGCGTGAAGCTGTGGACCACCAACGGCGTCGTCGCCGACCTGCTGGTCGTCATGGCCCGGGTCCCGAAGAGCGAGGGCCACAAGGGCGGCATCACGGCCTTCGTCGTGGAGACCAACTCGCCCGGCGTCACCGTCGAGAACCGCAACGCCTTCATGGGCCTGCGCGGCATCGAGAACGGCGTCACCCGCTTCCACCAGGTCCGCGTCCCCGCCGCCAACCGCGTCGGCGAGGAGGGCCAGGGCCTGAAGATCGCCCTGACCACGCTCAACACCGGACGGCTCTCGCTGCCCGCCTCCTGCGTCGCGGCCGGCAAGTGGTGCCTGAAGATCGCCCGGGAGTGGTCGGCGGCCCGCGAGCAGTGGGGCAAGCCCGTCGCGCACCACGAGGCGGTCGGCTCCAAGATCTCCTTCATCGCGGCCACCACCTTCGCCCTGGAGGCGGTCACGGACCTGGCCTCGCAGATGGCCGACGAGGACCGCAACGACATCCGCATCGAAGGCGCCCTCGCCAAGCTGTACGCCTCCGAGATGGCCTGGACGATGGCCGACGAACTCGTCCAGATCCGCGGCGGCCGCGGGTTCGAGACGGCCGAGTCCCTCCGGGCCCGCGGCGAGCGCGGCGTCCCCGCCGAGCAGCTCCTGCGCGACCTGCGCATCAACCGCATCTTCGAGGGCTCGACGGAGATCATGCACCTCCTCATCGCCCGCGAGGCCGTCGACGCCCACCTCTCGGTCGCCGGCGACCTCATCGACCCGGAGAAGTCCCTGGGCGACAAGGCCAAGGCGGGCGCCAACGCGGGCGCCTTCTACGCCAAGTGGCTCCCGAAACTGGTCGCGGGCCCGGGCCAGCTTCCCACCTCCTACGCCGAGTTCAAGCACGGCGTGGACCTCTCCGGGCACCTGCGCTACGTCGAGCGCACGGCCCGCAAGCTCGCCCGCTCCACCTTCTACGCCATGTCCCGCTGGCAGGGCCGGATGGAGTCCAAGCAGGGCTTCCTCGGCCGGATCGTCGACATCGGCGCCGAGCTGTTCGCCATGAGCGCGGCCTGCGTCCGTGCCGAACTGCTGCGCAGCCAGGGCGACCACGGCCGCGAGGCCTACCAGCTCGCCGACGTCTTCTGCCGCCAGTCCCGCATCCGGATCGAGGAGCTCTTCAACCGCCTGTGGACCAACACCGACGACCTCGACCGCAAGGTCGTCAAGGGCGTCCTGTCGGGCACGTACGAGTGGCTGGAGCGCGGCATCGTCGACCCGTCGGGCGAGGGACCGTGGATCGCGGACGCGACACCGGGACCGAGCCGGAAGGAGAACGTGCACCGGCCGATCCGGTGACCCGGCCTCCGTGGGGGCGTGAGCCGGCGCGGCGCGCGCCCCCACGGAGGGATGCGCTGTCCTCACACACGATGCTTACGGCAACAATGGAGGAATGAGCGACAGTCCAGCCCCCCTCGCCGACCCGCACCTCGTCTACGACCCCGTAGCGGGCGACGGCCCGAAGGACGTGGTGATCCTCGGCTCCACCGGGTCCATCGGCACGCAGGCCATCGACCTCGTGCTGCGCAACCCCGACCGGTTCCGGGTCACCGGCCTGTCCGCCAACGGCGGCCGGGTCGCCCTCCTCGCCGAGCAGGCGTACCGGCTGCGGGCGCGCACGGTAGCGGTCGCCCGCGAGGACGTCGTACCGGCCCTGCGCGAGGCGCTCACCGCGCAGTACGGCACGGACGAGCCGCTCCCCGAGATCCTCGCCGGCCCGGACGCGGCCACGCAGCTCGCGGCGACCGACTGCCACACCGTCCTGAACGGCATCACCGGCTCCATCGGCCTCGCCCCGACCCTGGCCGCCCTGGAGGCGGGCCGCACCCTCGCGCTCGCCAACAAGGAGTCGCTCATCGTGGGCGGCCCGCTGGTCAAGGCCCTCGCCAAGCCGGGGCAGATCATCCCGGTCGACTCCGAGCACGCCGCCCTCTTCCAGGCCCTGGCCGCCGGCACCCGCGCCGACGTCCGCAAGCTGGTCGTCACCGCCTCCGGCGGCCCTTTCCGCGGCCGGACGAAGGCGGAGCTGGCCCACGTCACCGTCGACGACGCCCTCGCGCACCCGACCTGGGCCATGGGCCCGGTCATCACGATCAACTCCGCGACCCTCGTCAACAAGGGCCTGGAGGTCATCGAGGCGCACCTCCTCTACGACATTCCCTTCGACCGCATTGAGGTGGTCGTGCATCCCCAGTCGTATGTCCACTCGATGGTTGAGTTCACGGATGGATCGACACTGGCCCAGGCGACCCCGCCCGACATGCGCGGGCCCATCGCCATCGGCCTCGGCTGGCCCGAGCGCGTGCCCGACGCGGCGCCCACCTTCGACTGGAGCAAGGCTTCGACCTGGGAGTTCTTCCCGCTCGACACCGAGGCCTTCCCGTCGGTGAATCTCGCGCGGCACGTCGGCGAACTCGCGGGCACCGCCCCGGCGGTGTTCAATGCGGCCAACGAGGAGTGCGTGGAGGCGTTCCGGCAGGGCGCACTGCCCTTCAACGGGATCATGGAGACCGTCACCCGGGTCGTCGAGGAGCACGGCACCCCGCGTACGGGAACCTCACTCACCGTGTCGGACGTCCTCGAAGCGGAGACCTGGGCGCGGACCCGGGCCCGGCAACTGGCGGCACAGACGGCGGAGGCCCGTGCATGACGACCCTGATGTTCATCCTCGGCATAGGTCTCTTCGTGGTCGGCCTGCTGTTCTCGATCGCGTGGCACGAGCTGGGGCACCTGTCCACCGCCAAGCTGTTCGGCATCCGCGTGCCGCAGTACATGGTCGGTTTCGGCCCGACGATCTGGTCGCGGAAGAAGGGTGAGACCGAGTACGGGCTCAAGGCCATCCCCTTCGGCGGCTACATCCGCATGATCGGCATGTTCCCGCCCGGCCCCGACGGCCGGCTGGAGGTCCGCTCCACCTCCCCGTGGCGCGGCATGATCGAGGACGCCCGTTCGGCCGCGTACGAGGAGCTCAGGCCGGGCGACGAGAACCGCATGTTCTACACGCGCGCGCCCTGGAAGCGCGTGATCGTGATGTTCGCGGGCCCCTTCATGAACCTCGTCCTGGCCGTGGCGCTGTTCCTCACCATCCTGATGGGCTTCGGCATCACCCAGCAGACCACCACGGTCAGCTCGGTCTCCCAGTGCGTCATCGCGCAGAGCGAGAACCGCGACAAGTGCGCGAAGGGCGACCCGGCCAGCCCGGCCGCCGCCGCGGGCCTCAAGGCGGGCGACAAGATCGTCTCCTTCAACGGCGTGCCGACCGACGACTGGAACAAGCTGTCCGATCTGATCCGCGCCAACCCCGGCAAGGAGGTGCCGATCGTCGTCGACCGCAAGGGCCAGGACGTCACCCTGCACGCGAAGATCGCCAACAACCAGGTCGCCAAGAAGGACTCCGGCGGGCAGATCGTCGAGGGCGAGTACGTCCAGGCCGGATTCCTCGGATTCAGCGCCGCCACCGGTGTGGTCAAGCAGGACTTCGGCGAGTCCGTGACCTGGATGGGCGACCGGATCGGCGAGGCCGTCGACTCCCTCGCCGCCCTGCCCAGCAAGATCCCGGCCCTGTGGAACGCGGCCTTCGACGGCGCCCCGCGCGAGGCCGACTCCCCGATGGGCGTGGTCGGCGCGGCCCGCGTCGGCGGCGAGATCTTCACCCTCGACATCCCGCCGACCCAGCAGCTGGCCATGGCCCTCATGCTGGTCGCCGGCTTCAACCTCTCCCTGTTCCTGTTCAACATGCTCCCGCTGCTGCCGCTCGACGGCGGCCACATCGCGGGCGCCCTGTGGGAGTCACTGCGCCGCAACACGGCCAAGGTCCTGCGCCGGCCGGACCCGGGCCCCTTCGACGTGGCGAAGCTCATGCCCGTCGCGTACGTGGTCGCCGGGATCTTCATCTGCTTCACGATCCTGGTGCTGATCGCGGACGTGGTTAACCCGGTGAGAATCTCCTAGTCATACGGCGTTCCAGGCGGCTCGGCATACTGTGTGCCGGGCCGCCTCCCATCGGGTGGCAACCCGGGTGGGATGTGCCCGCGCCAGTGCATGTGCCGTAATCTCGAAGCTCGGAGCCCGCTGCTCACGGGACCGGACCTTGATCCACGACTTGGGGTTGCACAGCAGATGACTGCGATTTCTCTCGGCATGCCGTCCGTTCCGACCAAGCTCGCCGAGCGCCGGAAGAGCCGGCAGATCCAGGTCGGATCCGTGGCCGTCGGCGGAGACGCCCCCGTCTCGGTCCAGTCGATGACGACGACGCGTACGTCCGACATCGGCGCGACCCTCCAGCAGATCGCCGAACTCACCGCCTCCGGCTGCCAGATCGTCCGCGTCGCCTGCCCGACCCAGGACGACGCCGACGCCCTCGCCACCATCGCCCGCAAGTCGCAGATCCCGGTCATCGCCGACATCCACTTCCAGCCGAAGTACGTCTTCGCCGCGATCGAGGCCGGCTGCGCGGCGGTCCGCGTCAACCCCGGCAACATCAAGCAGTTCGACGACAAGGTCAAGGAGATCGCCAAGGCGGCCCGGGACCACGGCACCCCGATCCGCATCGGCGTCAACGCTGGCTCCCTCGACAAGCGCCTGCTCCAGAAGTACGGCAAGGCGACCCCCGAGGCCCTGGTCGAGTCGGCCCTGTGGGAGGCGTCCCTCTTCGAGGAGCACGACTTCCGGGACATCAAGATCTCCGTCAAGCACAACGACCCGGTCGTGATGATCGAGGCGTACAAGCAGCTCGCCGAGAGTTGTGACTACCCGCTGCACCTCGGCGTCACGGAGGCCGGTCCCGCCTTCCAGGGCACGATCAAGTCGGCGGTCGCCTTCGGCGCGCTGCTCAGCCAGGGCATCGGCGACACCATCCGCGTCTCCCTGAGCGCGCCCCCGGCCGAGGAGGTGAAGGTCGGCCTCCAGATCCTGGAGTCGCTGGGCCTCAAGGAGCGCGGCCTGGAGATCGTCTCCTGCCCGTCCTGCGGCCGCGCCCAGGTCGACGTCTACAAGCTGGCCGAAGAGGTCACGGCCGGTCTCACCGGCATGGAGGTCCCCCTCCGCGTCGCCGTCATGGGCTGCGTCGTCAACGGCCCCGGCGAGGCCCGCGAGGCCGACCTCGGCGTCGCCTCCGGCAACGGCAAGGGCCAGATCTTCGTCAAGGGCGAGGTCATCAAGACCGTCCCCGAGTCCAAGATCGTCGAGACCCTGATCGAAGAAGCGATGAAGCTCGCCGAGCAGATGGAACAGGACGGCGTCGCCTCGGGCGAACCGTCGGTGGCGGTAGCGGGCTGAGGTTTTCAGAGTCGCCGGGTTTCCCTGCGTCCTGCTTGGGGGCGCGGGGAACTGCGCGACAAGCCACAACGAACCCGCACCCGCCGACAAACCCCCCGCTCCCGAGCTCGAAGGCGCCCCGCCCAAGCAGCGCAGCTATAGTGCGGAGACCAAGCAGACCCGAGTGTGTGAGGCCCCGCCCGTGTTGACGCAGACGACCTCCCGGGTCCTCGAACCGAGCGACCTGGACGCCGCGCTCGCCATACTCGACCGCGAGCCCGTCGCGAACGCCTTCGTGACCTCCCGCGTGCAGATCGCCGGCCTCGACCCCTGGCGGCTCGGCGGGGAGATGTGGGGCTGGTACGAGGACGGCATGCTGACGTCCCTGTGCTACGCGGGCGCCAACCTCGTCCCCATCTGCGCCACTCCGCGCGCCGTCCGCGCCTTCGCCGACCGCGCCCGCCGGGCCGGCCGCCGCTGCTCCTCCATCGTCGGACCGGCCGCCTCCACCGCCGACCTGTGGCGGCTGCTGGAACCCCAGTGGGGCCCGGCCCGCGACGTGCGCCGCCACCAGCCGCTCATGGTCACCGACCGCCTGCCGGCCGGCATCGCCCCGGACCCCTACGTCCGTCGCGTCCGCAAGGACGAGATGGAGAAGATCATGCCGGCGTGCGTGGCGATGTTCACCGAGGAGGTCGGCGTCTCCCCGCTGGCCGGCGACGGCGGCCTGCTCTACCAGGCCCGCGTCGCCGAACTCGTCGGATCCGGCCGCGCCTTCGCCCGCTTCGACGCGGACGGCAAGGTCGTCTTCAAGGCCGAGATCGGTGCCGCGACCGACCGCGCCTGCCAGATCCAGGGCGTCTGGGTCGCCCCCGAGTACCGGGGCACCGGCCTGGCGGCGCCCGGCATGGCAGCGGTCCTGCGCTACGCCCTGGCCGACGTGGCCCCGGTGGCGAGCCTGTACGTCAACGACTTCAACACGGCGGCCCGCAGGACGTACCAGAGGGTGGGCTTCCAAGAGGTCGGCGCCTTCATGAGCGTGCTGTTCTGACAACTCGAAGCCCCCTGTAGGCTCCCCGCCATGGACCTGGTGATCGGCCCCCTCGACCTCTCCGCCCACGTCGACGAGGCCCTGGAAGTCCAAGCCGTGGCATTCGGGCTGGGCCCCGACGAAGTCGCAGTCCGCCGCCAGATCGTCCTGCGCCACATGACCTACCCGGGCGCCCGTGCCCTCGGCGCGACAGCCGACGGCAAGCTCGTGGGCTTCGTCTACGGCATGCCCAACGACCGCGCCCACTGGTGGTCCACCGTCGTGGAGCCGTACCTCAGGGCGAACCACCACGACCACTGGCTCGACGACGCCTTCGTGATCACCGAACTGCACGTCCACCCCGCCCACCAGAACCGCGGCATCGGGCGTTCCCTGATCACCACGATCACCGACGCCGCCGCGGAACCCCGCTCGATCCTCTCCGCGATCGACACCGAGAGCCCCGCCCGCGCGCTCTACCGCTCCCTCGGCTACCGGGACCTCGCCCGCCAGGTCCTCTTCCCGAGCGCCCCCAAGCCGTACGCGGTGATGGGCGCTCCGCTCCCGCTGCGCCGCCGCTAACCGATTTCCGCCGCCCGGTGCCCCCCGGATAACCTCCTGCCATCACCCACACGCAGCAGGAGCAGAGAAGCCATGGCGAACGTACCGGTCCAGCGCATGTCCCAGTTGATGGCGAAGACGTTGCGCGACGACCCGGCGGACGCCGAGGTCCTCAGCCACAAGCTCCTCGTCCGCGCCGGGTACGTGCGCCGCACCGCCGCCGGGATCTGGAGCTGGCTGCCGCTCGGCAAGCGGGTCCTGGCCAACGTGGAACGCATCGTCCGTGAGGAGATGGACGCCGTCGGCGCCCAGGAGGTGCTGCTCCCCGCCATCCTGCCGCGCGAGCCCTACGAGGCCACCGGCCGCTGGGAGGAGTACGGCCCCGAGCTGTTCCGCCTCCAGGACCGCAAGGGCGGCGACTACCTCCTCGGCCCCACCCACGAGGAGATCTTCACCCTGCTGGTGAAGGACCAGGCGTCCTCCTACAAGGACCTGCCGGTGATCCTCTACCAGATCCAGAACAAGTACCGCGACGAGGCCCGGCCCCGCGCCGGCATCCTGCGCGGCCGCGAGTTCCTCATGAAGGACTCCTACTCCTTCGACACCGAGGACGAGGGCCTCGCCCGCTCCTACGCCCTGCACCGCGAGGCCTACCAGAAGATCTTCGCGCGCCTCGGCCTCGACTACCGCATCTGCGCCGCCACCGCCGGCGCGATGGGCGGCTCCAAGTCCGAGGAGTTCCTCGCCCCGGCCGAAGCCGGCGAGGACACCTTCGCCGACTGCCCGAACTGCGACTTCGCCGCCAACACCGAGGCGATCACGTACGAGCTGAAGCCCGTCGACGCCGCGGACGTCCCCGCCGCCGAGGACATCCCGACCCCCGACACCCCGACCATCGAGACCCTCGCCGCCTCCCTCGGCGTCCCGGCCTCGGCCACGCTGAAGAACCTCCTCGTCAAGGTCGACGGCGAGATCGTCGCCGTGGGTGTCCCCGGCGACCGCGAGGTCGACATGGACAAGGTCGAGGCGCACTTCGCCCCCGCCGTCGTCGAACTCGTCACCGAGACGGACTTCGCGGCCCGCCCCGACCTGGTCCGCGGCTACGTCGGACCGCAGGGCCTGGACAAGGTCACGTACATCGCCGACCCGCGCGTCGCCCCGGGCACCTCCTGGATCACCGGCGCCAACAAGCCCGGCACGCACACCAAGAACGTCGTCGCGGACCGCGACTTCGAGGTCGACCGTTACGTCGACGTCGTGGTCGTGCAGGAGGGCGACCCCTGCCCGAAGTGCGGCACGGGCCTCGTCCTCGACCGGGCCATCGAGATCGGCCACATCTTCCAGCTGGGCCGCAAGTACACCGACGCCCTCAAGCTCGACGTCCTCGGCCAGAACGGCAAGCCGGTCCGCGTCACCATGGGCTCCTACGGCATCGGCGTCTCCCGAGCGGTCGCCGCCATCGCCGAGCAGAGCGCCGACGACAAGGGTCTGTGCTGGCCCAAGGAGGTCGCCCCGGCCGACGTCCACGTGGTCGCCGCCGGCAAGGCCCTCCAGACCGAACTGGCCCTCGACATCTCCCAGAAGCTGGCCGCCGCCGGTGTCCGCGTCCTGGTCGACGACCGCGCCGGCGTCTCCCCGGGCGTCAAGTTCACCGACTCCGAGCTGATGGGGGTACCGCAGATCCTGGTGGCCGGGCGGCGCGCGGGCGACGGCGTGGTGGAACTGAAGGACCGCCGCACCGGCGAGCGTGAGGAGCTGACGGTCGAGGAGGCCGTCGCACGGCTCACCGCTTGAGCGCCCTGGCCCCGTGAGCGCTCCGGACCTGCGGAGCGCTCACAGCCAGCCCGCGAACTCCAGCAGCAACTCCGCGTCCCGCGGGCGTCCGACCCGCCCCGCCCGCACACCCGACTCCACGGCCCGGAACAGCGTCCAGCCGCGCAGCCGCTCCTGGTCGACGTCCAGGGACTCGGCCAGCCGCTTCACCCGGCGCCGGGTCGTCGCCGCCCCGGACGGCTGGGCGATCAGGTCCTCCACCCGGTCGCGGACCAGCCGGGCCAGATCGAAGGCGCACTCGCCGACCACCGGGTCGGGCCCCACGGCCAGCCACGGCATCCGCTCGCCGGCGAGCACCTTGCTCTGCCGGAACGTGCCGTGCAACAGCCGGTGTTCGCGCGGCGCGGCCAGCAGTTCGTCGCGCGCCGCGAGCGCCAAGTCCACCAGCGGGGCCACCGCGGGATCGTCCTGCGCCCGCGCCCGCATCACCTCGGCCTGCCGCCCGGTCCGCTCGGCCACCGTCTCGAAGGGGAAGCCGGGGGGCGGCTCCACCCACAGCCGCCGCAGCGTCCCCGCCGCCTCCAGCAGCGCCTTCGCCTCCGGCAGGGACCGCACCGACACATCCGGATGCAGCCGCTCCAGCAGCAGCACGCCCTCGGTCCGACCGGGTTCGAGCAGCTGTACGGCACCCCGCCCGGCCCAGTGCGCGAGCGCGGCCCGCTCCGCCTCCGGGCGGGCCCGGCCCGGCGCCAGCTTCAGCACGGCGGGCGTGCCGTCCGCCGTCCGCACCAGCACGACCAGGCTGCTGCGCCCGCCGGGCACCTGCACCCGCTCCACGGTCAACTCGCGTAGCGCGACGGCCTGCTGCGCCGCCCCGGGCAGCTTCTCCAGCCAGTCGTCACCCTCCGGTGCCGTCTCACCGAGCGCCCTGACCAGACGCTTCGGCGGTTCGAAAACCATGCGCGAGTCGTTCCCTTCGTGCTGTCCGCGGTGCGTGCCCTGCGCGGTCACGCCGTCGGCGCCGCCAGGGGCGGGGCCGTGCCGGCCCGCTCGGCGAGCCCAGGGAAGGCTACGCTCTCGCCGCGCCAGCGCACCGCCCGCACCGCCGCCTCCCGCAGCGCCTCGGCGGCCAGGGCCCGCCGGGCGCCGCCCGCCGCGCGCACCAGGTCCGAGTACACCCCGGCCACCCGGTCCTCCAGCTCGGCGGCGAGCCGCACGGCCGCCGCCGCGTCCGGCACCGGGAAGGGCAGCGCGTACCCGGCGGCCGCCGCCACGGGCCTGCCGCCCAGGTCCTTCACCTCGCGCACCAGCGCGTCCCGGCGCGATCGGTGCGCGTCGTACGCCGTCCGTGCCTCGGCGCGCTGCCCCTCGCCGATCCGGCCGCCGACGACGCCGTAGCCGTACACCGCCGCGTGCTCGGCGGCCAGCGCCGCCTGCAGGGCCCGCAGCTCCCGGTCCTTCGCCTCGCTCACGCGCCACCCTCCGTCAGCAGATACACGTGCGCCGCCCCGGCCGCCGCCACCGAGGCCAGCAGCCGCGCCAGCTCGCCCGGGACGTCGAGCAGCGCCTTGGTCCGCCGGTCGGCGAGCTCCCGTTCCGCGGCGGCGAGGGCGGCGAGCGCGTCCTTGTCGCTGCCCGGCACGGCGGCGGCCGAGGGGGACGCGGATGAGGAGGAGGGGGAGGGAGACGCCTTCCGGCCCGGCCCCCCTCCGAAGGCCCGCGCATGCCGCACGGACTCCTCCCGCAGCGGGCGCAGCCGCTCCGCGAGCCCCGGATGGGCGGTGATCACGGCGTCGTACCGCTCCACCAGCCCCTCGCTGTCCCGCGCCGCACGCGCGCGTGCCCGGCGCTCGGCCGCCGACGGGCCGTCTTCCGGGGCACCCGGAGCGTCGCCCCCGGCGGTGCAGCCCGCCAGCGCGAGAGCCGCCGGGCCGACGGCGAGCAGAGTCCTTCTGCGCGGCCCCGACCGGGCGCGCGGAGATGAGGGGAACGGCACGTCAGACGTCCTCGGGGGGCTCGTACGAGAAAGAAACGGCTCTGAGGGCTGAACGCCCGTGATCACGGTACCCGGGCCCCCGCCCGGGACCACTCAGCGGCACCGTTCGTCACCGGGTGGACGGCAACACACCCCGCGACCGGATACCCTTTGACCAGACACGCGACCCATCCCACAACAGCACACGCGGCCGAGGAGTCACCCGGATGAGCACCACCCAGAGCGAGAGGCTGCGAAAACTGCTGGAACCGCTCGTCACATCCCAGGGCCTGGATCTCGAAGAGATCGAAGTGGACTCCGTCGGACGCAAGCGTGTGCTGCGCGTCGTCGTCGACTCGGACACGGGCGCCGACCTGGACCAGATCGCCGATGTGAGCCGCGCGCTCTCGGCGAAGCTCGACGAGACGGACGCGATGGGCGAGGGGGAGTACACCCTGGAGGTCGGCACCCCGGGCGCGGAGCGCCTCCTCACGGAACACCGGCACTACGTCCGCGCCACGGACCGCCTGGTGAAGTTCCAGCTGGCCGAGGGCGGCGAGCTGGTCGCCAGGATCCTCAAGGTCGACGACGAGGGAATCGACACCGAGGTGCCCGGGGTCAAGGGCCGCAAGGCCACCGCGCGCAGACTCGCCTTCGACGACATCGTCCGGGCACGCGTCCAGGTCGAGTTCAGCCGCAAGGACAACAAGAAGGAAGAGGAGGCGTAGCCGTGGACATCGACATGAGTGCCCTGCGGGGCTTGGTTCGGGAGAAGGAGATCTCCTTCGACCTGCTGGTCGAGGCGATCGAATCGGCCCTCCTCATCGCCTACCACCGCACCGAGGGAAGCCGCCGTCACGCGCGCGTGGAGCTCAACCGGGAGACCGGCCATGTGACCGTGTGGGCGAAGGAGGACCCCGACGACCTCGAGGAGGGCCAGGAGCCCCGCGAGTTCGACGACACCCCGTCCGGTTTCGGCCGTATCGCCGCCACCACGGCCAAGCAGGTCATCCTGCAGCGCCTGCGCGACGCCGAGGACGACGCGACGCTCGGCGAGTACGCCGGCCGCGAGGGCGACATCGTCACCGGCGTGGTCCAGCAGGGCCGCGACCCGAAGAACGTGCTCGTCGACATCGGCAGGCTGGAAGCCATCCTGCCGGTCCAGGAGCAGGTGCCGGGCGAGACCTACCCGCACGGCATGCGGCTGCGGTCGTACGTCGTCCGGGTGGCCAAGGGTGTCCGCGGCCCGTCCGTGACGCTGTCGCGGACGCACCCCAATCTGGTGAAGAAGCTCTTCGCCCTGGAGGTGCCGGAGATCGCCGACGGCTCCGTGGAGATCTCCGCGATCGCCCGTGAGGCCGGTCACCGCACGAAGATCGCCGTACGGTCCACCCGGTCCGGCCTGAACGCCAAGGGCGCCTGCATCGGCCCCATGGGCGGCCGTGTGCGCAACGTGATGGGCGAGCTGAACGGCGAGAAGATCGACATCGTCGACTGGTCCGAGGACCCGGCCGAGATGGTGGCGAACGCGCTGTCCCCGGCGCGTGTCTCCAAGGTGGAGATCGTGGACATGGCGACCCGGTCGGCCCGGGTGACCGTGCCCGACTACCAGCTGTCCCTGGCCATCGGCAAGGAGGGGCAGAACGCCCGCCTCGCGGCCCGGCTGACCGGCTGGCGGATCGACATCCGGCCGGACACCGAACCGGCCGGGGACGACCGGGCCGGGGAATAGATCCAAGCCGCGGGTCGTTCAGATCACGACAGGTTCGGGCCCGGCAACTGTTCGAATGCTGCCCCAAAGGGGTGAGGCGCCTACGGGGAGGTAGACTTAACGGTGTCTGGCCGGACGCGCACCCGCGCATGCCCTGAACGCACCTGTGTGGGGTGTCGGGAGCGAGTGGCCAAGGCCGATCTGTTGCGGATCGTGTTGATCGAGGGCGCATGTGTCCCTGATCCACGCGGTACGCTGCCCGGCCGGGGTGCGTATGTGCATCCCACACCGGTCTGTCTCGACCAGGCGGTTCGCCGCCGGGCGTTCACGAGGGCACTGCGCGCCCCGGGAGCGCCCGACACAAAGGCGTTGCGCCAATACGTCGAGCAGACAACAGTTGCCGATCAGGCAACACGGTAAGAACGTGCCGTACGGAAGCCCCCGTGCGGTCTAGGTACCTCGCGAGTCGAAAGCAGGTCGAGATTGCGATGAGCACTCGATGAGTACGCGATGAGTACGCCCATGAACTAGCGACGGTCCGGCTTCACCCGGACCTCAAAGGAGCGAAGTGGCTAAGGTCCGGGTCTACGAACTCGCCAAGGAGTTCGGTGTCGAGAGCAAGGTCGTCATGGCCAAGCTCCAGGAGCTCGGTGAATTCGTCCGTTCGGCGTCTTCGACCATCGAAGCGCCGGTTGTACGCAAGCTGACGGACGCCCTCCAGCAGGGCAACGGAGGCGGCAAGCCCGCCCCCGCACGCAAGGCTGCCCCGGCGAAGCCGGCAGCCCCTTCCCCGGCGCAGGCTGCCCGTCCGGCCGCCCCGCGCCCGCCGGCCCCCAAGCCGGCAGCCGCCGAGAAGCCCGCGGCTCCGGCCGCACCGGCCACTCCCGGCCCCCGTCCCACCCCGGGCCCGAAGCCCGCGCCGCGGCCCGCCCCGGCGTCCCCGGCTCCGACCGCGCCCGAGTTCACGGCACCCCCGGCGGCTCCCTCCTCGCAGGGTTCGTCGCAGGGCTCCTCGCAGGGTTCCGGTCCGCGTCCGGGCGCCCCGCGTCCGGCCGGCCAGTCGCCGCGTCCGGGTGCCCCGCGTCCGAGTGGCTCCGGTCAGGGCGGCCAGGGCCGTGGTGACCGCGGCGAGCGCCCCGGCGCCTCGCGTCCGGGTGGCGGCGCCCCGCGCCCCGGTGCCCGTCCCGCGGGTCCCCGTCCGGGCAACAACCCGTTCACCTCTGGTGGTTCCACCGGCATGGCGCGCCCCCAGGCGCCCCGTCCGGGCGGTGCCCCGCGTCCCGGCGGCCCCGGTGCCCCCGGCGGCGCGCAGCGTCCGCAGGGCCAGGGCCAGGGCGGTCCCCGTCCGCAGGGCGCGGGCGGCGGTCCTCGTCCGCAGGCTCCGGGCGGCGCGCGTCCCACTCCGGGCGGCATGCCCCGTCCGCAGGGCGGCGGTCCGCGTCCCGGCGGCGGTCCCGGCGGTCCGCGTCCCAATCCCGGCATGATGCCGCAGCGTCCGGCTGCCGGTCCGCGTCCCGGTGGCGGTGGCCCCGGCGGCCGCGGTCCCGGTGGCGGCGGTCGTCCCGGTGGCGGCGGCGGTCGCCCGGGTGGCGGCGGCTTCGCGGGTCGTCCCGGTGGCGGCGGCGGTGGCGGTTTCGCCGGCCGTCCCGGTGGTCCCGGTGGCGGTGGCGGCGGTTTCGCCGGCCGTCCGGGTGGCGGCGGTGGCCGTCCCGGCTTCGGCGGTCGTCCGGGTGGTCCCGGTGGCCGTGGTGGCACGCAGGGCGCCTTCGGTCGTCCCGGCGGTCCCGCGCGTCGTGGTCGCAAGTCGAAGCGGCAGAGGCGCCAGGAGTACGAGGCCATGCAGGCCCCGTCGGTCGGCGGTGTGATGCTGCCTCGCGGCAACGGCGAGACCGTTCGCCTGTCGCGCGGTGCCTCGCTCACCGACTTCGCGGAGAAGATCAACGCCAACCCGGCGTCGCTCGTCGCGGTCATGATGAACCTCGGCGAGATGGTCACGGCCACGCAGTCCGTCTCCGACGAGACGCTCCAGCTCCTCGCCGACGAGATGAACTACACGGTTCAGATCGTCAGCCCGGAGGAGGAGGACCGCGAGCTCCTCGAGTCCTTCGACATCGAGTTCGGCGAGGACGAGGGCGACGAGGAGGACCTGATGGTCCGCCCGCCGGTCGTCACCGTCATGGGTCACGTCGACCACGGTAAGACCCGGCTCCTCGACGCCATCCGCAAGACGAACGTCATCGCGGGCGAGGCCGGCGGCATCACCCAGCACATCGGTGCCTACCAGGTCGCGACCGAGGTCAACGACGAAGAGCGCAAGATCACCTTCATCGACACCCCGGGTCACGAGGCGTTCACCGCCATGCGTGCCCGTGGTGCGCGGTCGACGGACATCGCGATCCTGGTCGTCGCGGCCAACGACGGCGTCATGCCGCAGACGGTCGAGGCGCTCAACCACGCCAAGGCGGCCGACGTCCCGATCGTCGTCGCGGTCAACAAGATCGACGTCGAGGGTGCGGACCCGACCAAGGTGCGCGGTCAGCTGACCGAGTACGGCCTCGTGGCCGAGGAGTACGGCGGCGACACCATGTTCGTCGACATCTCCGCCAAGCAGGGTCTGAACATCGACTCCCTGCTGGAGGCCGTGGTCCTCACGGCCGATGCCTCGCTCGACCTTCGGGCCAACCCGAACCAGGACGCGCAGGGCATCGCGATCGAGTCCCGTCTCGACCGCGGCCGTGGTGCCGTGTCGACGGTCCTCGTCCAGCGCGGCACGCTGCGGGTCGGCGACACCATGGTGGTCGGCGACGCGTACGGCCGGGTCCGGGCCATGCACGACGACAACGGCAACCTCGTCACCGAGGCCGGCCCGTCGACGCCGGTGCAGGTCCTGGGTCTGACCAACGTCCCGGGTGCCGGCGACAACTTCCTCGTCGTCGACGAGGACCGTACGGCCCGTCAGATCGCGGAGAAGCGTGCGGCGCGCGAGCGCAACGCGGCCTTCGCGAAGCGCACGCGCCGTGTGTCGCTGGAGGACCTGGACAAGGTGCTGAAGGCCGGCGAGGTCCAGCAGCTGAACCTGATCATCAAGGGTGACGCTTCCGGTTCCGTCGAGGCACTCGAGTCCTCCCTGCTCCAGCTGGACGTCGGCGAAGAGGTCGACATCCGCGTCCTGCACCGCGGCGTCGGTGCGGTCACGGAGTCCGACATCGACCTGGCGATGGGCTCGGACGCCATCGTGATCGGCTTCAACGTGCGCGCCGCCGGGCGTGCGCAGCAGATGGCCGAGCGCGAGGGCGTGGACGTCCGGTACTACTCGGTCATCTACCAGGCGATCGAGGAGATCGAGGCGGCCCTCAAGGGCATGCTCAAGCCGGAGTACGAAGAGGTCGAGCTCGGTACGGCGGAGATCCGCGAGGTCTTCAAGTCGTCCAAGCTGGGCAACATCGCGGGTGTTCTCATCCGCTCCGGCGAGGTCAAGCGCAACACCAAGGCCCGCCTCATCCGCGACGGCAAGGTGGTCGCGGAGAACCTCAACATCGAGGGCCTGCGTCGCTTCAAGGACGACGTCACCGAGATCCGCGAAGGGTTCGAGGGCGGTATCAACCTCGGCAACTTCAACGACATCAAGGTCGACGACGTCATCGCGACGTACGAGATGCGCGAGAAGCCGCGGGTGTAACCCACGGTTCCCAGACCGGCCGACGGGGCCCCGCCCCGTCGGCCAGCGTAACCCGCACGTCCATCCGGCTGTTGCACTTGGCATGTTCGGCGACTCTCGCCCCGTCCCGCTCCCCCGTCGGCCGCTCGACGCG
>NZ_JBEXSR010000015.1:0-178173 GCF_040613735.1 Streptomyces sp. NPDC006235 | reverse complement strand
GGTGCGGCGGGCGGGGCCGGCCCGGTCTGCGCGAGGGTCGCGCGCACCGCGCCCCCGCCGCCCCGTTCAGCCCTGCTTGGGTGCGGTCGGCGGGGTGCGGCGCAGAGTGAAGGAGTGGCCCGCCGGGTCGGCGTAGCCGCGTTCCTCCAGGGGGCCCGAGGGCTCCTTGGCCTCCAGGGGCCGGCCGCCGAGGGCGACGACCCGGCGTTCCACCGCGTCGAGGTCGTCCACCACGAACTCCAGGTGCGCCTGAAGGGAGTTCTCGGGGCGGGGCCAGCTGGGCGGGGTCGCGTTGACGTCCCGGCGCAGGGCGATGCGGAAGCCGTCGGCGCCCTTGATCTCCACCCGGTTGGCGGTCGCGTCCGCCTCCTCCCCCTCCAGCAGCTCCTTGTAGAACACGGCGAGCTTCTCGGGCTCGGCACAGTCGAGCACCAGGACACCCGCTTTCACCAGGGCCATGTCTCCTCCGCAGGATTCCGGCCGCGGGACGGTCGTGCCCCGCGGACCCGTACCTTGCGGTTATCCCGGCCGGGCCGATTCAGTCGGCCGTCAACCACCGTCCATCGCGCATGAGTTCGCGGCCGTCCAGTTCGTCGGCCTCCCGCCAGGCCTGCACCCGCTGCGGCACGACGCGGAAGTAGAGGTACGGCGTGGCCAGCCGGCGGGGGTCGAACCCGGTCTTGGCGGCGAAGAGTTCGGCGTCCTGCTCGGTCAGCTCGGTGGGCTGGACGGTCTCGACGGTGCCGTCGACCAGGACGACGTCACGGGTCGGCCCGATTCCGACGCGGGCCCGGCCGGTGGCGGCCAGATTCCGTCCGGTGGGGCTCGACGCGGGTGTGGCGAACAGCAGATACGAGCCGTTCCACAGGAACGACAGCGGGACGAGGTAGGGCGTCCCCGAGGTGCCGTCGGCCGTGGCGACCCAGGCGTCCACGTCGTGCTCCAGACGGTGCAGGGTGTCCTTCTTGCGCTGCTCAGCGCTGCGTACGGGTGCGGACGTCATCGTCGGCGGTCCTCCTGAAGCGTGGTCACGGACGCTTACCAGTGTGACGTTCCGGGGCTGCACGGGCCCAGCGGACGAGCCGGGGCCGGGTGAGGGACGAGGGAGTATACGCAGCTCACGTGGTTCGGGCAGTAACGGAGATCACGGCAGGGTCACGGAATGGCTAGTTCACGCCTTGGGCAGCCTGGTACCGCTTCTCGGTTCAACTTTCGGACTGCGAAGCCTAGTTCGAGCAGGGGCGGGGGGCTCTGCGGTCCGTCTCCCGAAAGGAAGCACATGCCTCAGGACGTCCGGTTCGACCTGCCCTTCGACCCCCCTGTCAGCCACCCACACGCCTCGGGCGAAGCAGCACATCTCGGATCCAGTGGTCGCGCCACACCTGACGGACCGCGAGCACTTCCTGATCAACACGGCTGAGGCGGCGATGCAGGTGCTCGCGTCGCAGCAGGAGCGCCGTCAACGCAGCAGTCGTGCCCCTCGCGGTCGTTCGTAGCACGGGCCAAAGCCGGTCGCGTGAGTCCGCCTGTCCTGCGAGGCCGTCGCGGAAAGTACAGAAGATTCCCGGACACGGCCGGTCAACGACCACGGTCGATCGATTCCGTTGCCAGGACCACAGCTCATTGGGAGACCGGTGTGAAATCTCAAGTCGCAGGTGCTGTTCCGAAGGCGTCCGCCGACAGCTCGATCCCGGCGCAGCCGAGCGCGCAGCTCCACCCCACCGAGGCAGGGAACACCCTGGCCCGCCTCTTGGCGAAACACATCAATGGCAGCACGGAGCAGTACCGAAGGTCCCAGAACGCCGCTCAGCAGCGGCTGAACGCATTCGGCTCACCCCACTCCAGCACCACGCTGCATGTGGAGGGAGCCCTCCATCTGGCGCGGCCCGCGTTCCTCCCGCCCGACGAGGAGGGCTACGCCAGGTTGAGGCACCTCGACACCAGCCTGCGCATGATCGAAGCAGCCTTCCCCCAAGTCAGCACCGACATCGAGGTCTGCAGACTGACCTGCACGATGCTGGAAGGGGCCTGGCGGAGCCGGGCACTCACCCCGCCGCGCGAGGAGGAGCAGACAACCGTCTGCGCCTGCCCTCTGTGCCGTCGGCTGCCCACACCCCCCGCACGCACGCAGGACGACTACCGTTGGCGGCAGAGCGCCGGTCGCCCCCTCACCGTCAAGACCTGGCCACACCGCCGGGAACTCGACAGCGTCCTGACCGGTGGATGGTCCTGGACCCGGCAGATGAACGACCTCGAACGAGACCTCGGCCACCGCCACCGCTTCGAGGACGACATCCTCGTCTTCCACGAATACAAGCGCGTGATCGACACCATCGACACAACGCGCCTCACCCAACACGTCGAAGGCCGCCTGGCCGAGAATTTCAGCACCAACAGCGCACGGGCCCTGGTCTCCGGACTCTTCGCAGCCCACAAGCGATCCGTCGACGAGTACTGGCTCCAACAGCACGACGCGGGCAGCGTCATGCTCCCTCAGACCAACCCGCTCAACCAGAGCACCTACTCAGCCCTGCAGATGCTGGACTGCCTGTTCTGGCACGTCGCCCCCGACACCGAACTCTGGCAGGAAGAAAACCTCGCCTCCCTGCTGCTGTGCCGCGTCATCGACGACATGGCCGATGTACGAGCCGACGCCCTCACCGGCGAGATCAGCAACTTCTGGCTCGCCGAAATGCCCACCCACACCAAGGCTCTCTACGCCGCCTGCGCGATAGCCCTCGTCAAGTACGGCTGCATGCCCGAGGCCCACAGCCCGATGTGGAACACCTGGCTGATGACCACCACCATCGTCTGGATGGGGCTCACGGGCCGCCACGCCCTGTGGTTCGACGGCATCACCCAGGGCCTCCCCCCGGCCGAGGAGTGCCCGCTGTGCGACCTGCAGCCCAACCCATGCACCGGCATCCTCACCCACGGCACCACCCTCACCATCGCCCCGCGGCCCACCACACCGGCACTGAGCACCCGGACCGCCGAGCTGTCAGCACGCTGTCGAGCCCAATACCCCCGGACATGGCCCCTCTTCGACGCCGAGCTCCATGCCTTCGAAGCACTGCACGGCCCGTGGTACGGCAACACGGACAGCACATGGGAGATCTTGCGCCGCACCTACATCGCAGCCGTGGAGGCATCCAGCGCCGCACCGTCGCCGGACCGCGCCCGTCATGTCCAACAAGACGCCGGCGTAGTCGGATCTGAGAGGTTCCACGCACTGCACGACCCTCAGACCGGGAGGGAAGACACCGCACTGCTCGCCTACATGTTCGGTTGTGCCCACCCGCATTTCCTCTGGAACGCCACGGGATACCGTCCCACGGGCGTCGCAGGCGACTGGCTCGACGGCTGACGCCTCGATCCTGAAGGCTCGGGCCGCTGCCCCACCCGCCGGTGGTGGCAAGGGGCCGAGCCTGTGCCCGGCTTCACCGCGGACGCGAAAGCACTGCCAGAGCTTGGCCGTACCCGGCGAGGGGCGCTTTCCTCGAAACCGGTGCTGAAGGGCGACGAAGAGGACAGCGCCGCGGCGCCGCGAGGCCGGCGTGGCCGCCCGCAGCGCGGCGACGGCCTCCACCACGCCGTCCAGGCCTGGGCCGAGCGGACCATCGGCCGCTCGCCGCCACTGAGGAGTGCCCCCTGGCCACGGCCGAACTCCCCGGACGCAACCCGGCCGACGACCTGCTGGGCGGGTGAGCCACCGCCTGCACCCACGCACGGTGTTGCCCGGCCGGAAACCGGCCGGGCAACGGTCCGCCGGCGTGGCCTAGACGGCGAACTCGACCGGCAGGCTGTCCAGCCGGGACTCCCACGTGGAGGCGGTCGAGCTGAGTTCTTCCGGCGGTACGGCCAGGCGCAGGTCCGGCAGTCGGTGCAGCAGGACGTCCACGCCGATCTCGATGATGGACTGGCCGATGTTCTGCCCCGGGCACTCGTGCGGTCCGGCGCTGAACGCCAGGTGCGACTGGTTGCCCTGCACGGCGACGGCCGCGTCGGGCCGTACCTCCGGGTCGAGGTTGCCGGCGGCCAGGCCCAGGATGAGCAGTTCTCCCTCCTGGACGTGATGGCCTCCGAGCTCCAGGTCGGCGGTTGCGAACCGGCCCGGCAGCACGGACAGCGGCGGGGTGTCCCACATGACCTCTTCCACCACTGACGAGATGTTCAGCTCCCCGCTGACCAGACCGGACAGCCGGGCGGCGTCGGTGAGGACCCGTTGCAGGACCCGGGCCAGCAGGTTGCTGGTGGTGGTGTGCGCGGCGATCAGCACCAGGCGCAGATGGCTGACGACCTCGTCGTGGTCGAGGCCTGCCGGGTGCTCCAGCAGGGCCGTGGCGAAGTCGGAGCCCGGCTCGGCCCGCTTGCGCTCGGCGAGTTCCGCGAGGATCTGCATGATCTGGTCGTTGTGCTCGAGGGCGCCCTCACCGCCCTTGAAGACCTGGGCGCACGACTCGATCAGGCGTAGCCCGTCCGCCGCGGGAAGGCCCAGCATCCTGGTGAGCACGAGCATCGGCAGTTGCTCGGCGTAGTCGGCCACGAGGTCGGCGCGCCCGGCGTCGGCGAACGCGTCGATCTGCTTGTTCGCGAAGTGCGTGACGTGCCGCCGGATGCCCCGGACGGCCGCCGCCTGCAGCCCGTCGGTGACGGCGCCGCGCAGCCTGCGGTGCGGTTCGCCGTCCTGGGACACGCAGTCGGGGCGCCAGCCGACCATCGGCATGATCGGCGAGGTCTCCTCGATCCGGCCCTCCCGCCAGTCCCGCCAGATCCGCGCGTCGCGGCTGAACTGGCGGGGGTTGTCGAGCACCCGTCGGTTGTCGCGGTAGCCCAGCACCAGCCAGGCGGGTACGTCGCCCTCCAGCAGGACCGGCGCGACGGAGCCGTGCTCCTTGCGCAACCGCTCATAGATGCCCGCCGGGTCGGTCGCCGCCTCCGGTCCGTACAGCCGGGTCAGATCGGCCCCGTGGTGGGCGACGGGGCAGCCCCGACTGGCTTGGAGGGTGTGGTCGGTCGAATCGTTCATCGGGGCTCCAGGGCCACGGCCGAGCGTTCCTTCAGGTGGTGGATCAGGGCGACGAGGACGTCACGGCTGGAGGCCCGGTCGCGGGCGTCGAAGGACAGGACCGGGGTGTGCTCGGGGATGTCCAGGGCGTCCCGGATCTCCTCGACCGGGTAGTTCCGGGAGTCGGGGAAGACGTTCAGCGCGACGACGAAGGGGACGTCCTGCCGCTCCATCTCCTCGATCGCCCGGAAACTGGACTCCAGGCGGCGCGTGTCCACCAGGACGATCGCGCCGAGCGCCCCCTTGAACAACCCGTTCCACAGGAACCAGAACCGCTCCTGACCCGGCGTGCCGAACAGGTACAGCACCAGGCTCTCGTTGATACCGATCTTGCCGAAGTCCAGGCTGACGGTGGTCTGCGTCTTGTCGGCGACGCCGATGAGACGGTCGACGTCGACGCTGGCCTGGGTGAGGGTCTCCTCGGTGGTGAGCGGCTTGATGTCGCTGACCGACCGGACCATGGTGGTCTTCCCGGTGCCGAACCCGCCGGCGATCATCACCTTCACCGAGCGGGTGTCCCCGGCCACCCGCCCTCCGGGTTGGTCAAAGCCTTTCAAGTCCACTGAGTACCTCCTCAAGGAGCGCGAGGTCGGGCCCGCGGCCGGCGTCGTGTGCCGGGATGGGATCACGGGCTTCGATCCGACCTGCGTCCAGCAGGTCCGACAGCAGCACCGCGAGAATGTTGAAGGGCAGCCTGAGGTGGGCGCCGAGTTCGGCGACCGACAGCGGATCGCGGCAGCGCCGGAGGATCTCCCCGTGCTCGTGCTGCATGCCCGGTAACGGGGCGGCGCGGGAAACGACGAGAGTCGCCACGTCGAGGCTCGACGCCGAACCGCCCGGTCCGCTGCGTCCTCCCGTGAGGACGTAGTAGCGCTCGAGACCGGACGGGTCCGACGGCCTGCGGGGAGCACTCATCCAGAGTGCTCCTCCAGGCGCGGAGTGGTGCCGAGGAGCTCACCCATCCTGCGGGCCAGGTCCCTCATCTGGTGCCCGAGCAAGCCCTGGTCGAGGCCCTCCCTGGCAAGGACACCGAGGTACGTCTCCACACCGGCGCGGACGACGAAGAGGTGCCCGCCGTCCACCTCGATCATCGCGAGGCGCAACTGCCCGGCGTACTTCGGGAACTGCTCGGCGACCGGCTGGGCCAGTGCCTGCAGGCCGGCCACCACGGCGGCGAAGCGGTCGACGTCGTCGGGGTCTTCGGCGCCGTAGGAGGTGATGGCCTTGCCGTCGCTGGAGGCCACGAGGGCGAAACGGATCTCCTGGATGCTCTCGACGAGATCGCGGAGCGCCCAGCTCACATCTGTTCCTTGCTGCGTCATGAGGACTAGTCGCTCTCTTCGGTGCGGTACTCGGTGGACTCGCGTCCGGCGGGAGTCTCGCGGTCGTCGGCCGCCCGGGACGCCTCGGCGGCGTCGCGTCCGGCGGTGGCGAAGGCCGCGAGACCGGAGAAGGAGGCGTCCGGGGGGACGGCGGAGACGGCCGTGCTCCGGTCGCTCCGCTCGGCCTGCCGGGACCCGTCCGCCTCGGTCCGCTTGCTGCGGCGCCGGGGCAGTCCGCCGGGTGTGGTCTCCACGCTTTCCGTCTGGGCGGCCGCTGCCGGTGCGGTGACCGTCCCGCGGGCCGGGGCGGGCGCGGCGGGGCGGGCCTCGGGGGCGGGCGCGGCCTGGGTGGTCGCGGCCGCGGGCAGCGGGCTGAAGTACTTGTGCGGCACCACGACCACCACGGAGGTGCCGAGCCAGGGCGAGTCCGCGAAGGTGACCCGGATGCCGTAGCGGCGGGCGAGGGCGCCGACGACGCGCAGGCCGATGCTCGCGTCCTCGGTGATGCCGCCGAGGCCCGCGCCGGGCGCGGTGCCCGCGAGGGCGTGCTCGGCCTCGCGCTTCTTCTCCTCGCTCAGGCCCTTGCCGGAGTCCTGGATCTCGATGCCGACGCCGTTGGGGACCTCCTTGCCGGAGATGAGCACCGGCTCGGTGGGCGGCGAGTAGCGGGCCGCGTTGTCCAGGAGGTGGGCGAAGATCAGCGTCAGGTGGTCCACCAGGCCGCCGTCGACGCCGAGTTCGGGCAGGTGGCGCACCTGGACGCGGTGGAAGTCCTTGATCCGGCCGATGCCGCCGCGCACCACGCTCAGCAGCCGCTGCGGTTCCTGCCACTGGCGTCCCGGGCGGTCCGAGCCGCCGAGCACGCCGATGCTCGCGGCGAGCGAGTCGGCGGGGCCGAGTTGCTGGTCGAGTTCCATCAGGCCGCGGGCGACGGCCGGGAGCCTGCCGTGCTCGCCCTGCATCTCGTGCAGCCGACCGCGGAGCTTGCTGGTCAGCACGTGGATGCGGTTGCCGATGCTGATCACGGCCTGCTCGGCGGTGGTGGAGCGGTCGAACTCCGCCTCCAGGCCGATCAGGGCGGTGCGCAGCAGCTTGCGCAGTTCCGCCTGGAGGTCGGCGCTGACCTTCGCGCACTGGTTGACGGTCGGCAGGATGTCGTCGATCGCCTCGCCCGAGCGCAGCTTCTCCATGGCGTCGGGCAGCTGCTCGTCGGCGAGCCGGGCGACCGCGGCGAGCTGGTGGGAGAGCTGCTCCCGCAAGACCTCGGTCTGGTCGGCGAGCTGGAGCTCGTAGGACCTGGCCTGCTCGGTCAGCCGTTCCTCGTAGGCCCGGGACTGGTCGGCGAGCTGTGACTCGTTGGTGGCGCTCTGCTCGGCGAGGCGCCGCTCGTACGAGGCGTTCTGCTCGGTGAGCTGGGACTCCAGGGTGGCGCGCTCGGCGGAGAACTTCCGTTCCAGGCCCGCGACATGCTGCTGCCACTGCTGGTTGTGCTCGGCCTGCGTGGTGCGGAAGGAGCCCTCCGCTCTGTGGAGTTGAGCGCGGGTGCGCAGTAGCAGGCGTACGCACACGGCACCGGCAGCTGTCGCCGCGACACCGGCGACGGCCGTGGTTAGTCGCTCCGAGCTCATGAACGTGGCGGCAACGGTCCCGCCACCCAAGCCCAGTGGCATCAACCACCAGCTGTACCAGGCGACAGGGGCCCGCGCCGCCGGTGGCGGAGTGGCGAGTTCCATCTGCATCCTTCGAGGCAACACGATCGAACGGGGGGGGGTGGACCGCACTCATGAGTACGCACTGCGAGTCGACTGGACGCGATCGCGCCAACTCGCAGCGTCAATGGGAACCTTATCGGGTTTACGCCTGAGAGGATCAACTTCGCTCCCCTGCCGGAGGTGAGGGTTCCGTCACGCTCCGACAGAAAGCAACAGGTCGACAAATGGCTTTGCATGCCGCCCAGTTGGGCAGACACAGGCCCTGCCTGGGTCAGCGGGCGGTCTGGAACGTGCGGCGGTAGGCCTGCGGGGTCACCCCGATGGCCGCGTTCAGGTGCTGGCGCAGGGATGCTCCGGTCGCGAAGCCGACCCGGCCGGCGATCTGGTCGACGGTGAGGTCGCTGGACTCCAGCAGATGCCGGGCCCGCGCCACCCGCTGCTGGATCAGCCAGCGGCCGGGGCTGAGGCCCACCTCGTCGTGGAAGCGGCGGGCGAAGGTGCGCAGGCTCATCCGGGCGTGGCCCGCGAGGTCGGCCAGGGTGAGCGGTTCGCCGAGGCGTTCCAGGGCCCAGGAGCGGGTGGCCGCGGTACTCGCGGCGCCCTGTTCGGGGACGGGCTGTTCGATGTACTGGGCCTGGCCGCCGTCGCGGAACGGCGGGACCACGCAGCGGCGGGCGACGGTGTTGGCCAGGCGGCTGCCGTGGTCCTTGCGGACCAGGTGCAGGCAGACGTCCACGCCGGAGGCGGCTCCCGCGGAGGTGAGGACCGGGTGGTCGTCGACGAACAGCACGTCCGGGTCGAGGTCGACGTGCGGGAACATGCGGCGGAAGTGGTCGGCGACCTGCCAGTGGGTGGTCGCCCTGCGCCCGTCGAGGAGCCCGGCGGCGGCGAGGACGAAGGCGCCGGTGCAGATGGAGACGATGCGCGTCCCGGGGCGGATGAGCGCGAGCGCGGCCAGCACGTCGCCGGGCACCTCGTCGGTCAGGTGGGCGGGGGCGACGGGCGCGATCACGACGGTGTCTGCGGTGGCCAGGGCCTCGGGGCCGTGCTCCACGGTGACGCCGAAGTCCGCGTTCGTACGCACCGGACCGCCGTCGACCGAGCAGGTCAGCACCTCGTACCGCCCGTCGGCCGCGCCCAGGATCCGGCTGGGGATGCCCAGTTCGAACGGGTACACGCCGTCCAGGGCCAGGACCACCACTCGCTCACGTCGCATGGCACGATCCTATCGAAGGTTGACCATCCTGCCATTGGCGGACCGGGCGCGGGCGGGCACGCTGGATGACCATGAGCACACAGAACACGATGCGAGCCATCAGCCAGGACGTCCTCGGCGGTCCCGAGGTCCTCAAGGAAGTGGAAGTCGAGCGCCCGGCGCCGAGGCCGAACGAGGTGCTGGTCCGGGTGCGGGCCGCAGGGGTCAATCCGACCGACTGGAAGCACCGCGCCACGGGCGGCTTCCTGGGCGAGCCGCCCTTCGTCCTCGGCTGGGACGTCTCCGGGGTGGTGGAGGCGGTCGGCATCGGCGTCGCGGCGTTCGCACCCGGGGACGAGGTCTTCGGCATGCTGCCGTATCCGTACGGGCACGGCTCGCACGCCGAGTACGTCATCGCCCCGGTGCGGGCCCTGACCCGAAAGCCGGCCGGGATCGACCACGTCCAGGCGGGCGCGCTGCCGCTGGTGTCGCTGACCGCGTGGCAGGCCCTCGTCGAGCACGCGGACCTGAAGTCCGGGCAGCGGGTGCTGATCCACGCCGCGGCGGGCGGCGTCGGGCATGTGGCGGTGCAGATCGCGAAGGCACGCGGCGCGTACGTGATCGGCACGGCGAGCGCGGGCAAGCACGAGTTCCTGCGCGGGATCGGCGTGGACGAGACGGTGGACTACCGGGAGACGGACTTCGCCGAGGCCGTGAAGGACGCCGACGTCGTCCTGGACACGATCGGCGGCGACACCGCCCTGCGCTCACTGCGCGTGCTGCGCCCGGGCGGCGTCGTGGTGTCGATCCTGCCGGGTGGTTCGGACGACTTCTACGAGGAGGCCGAGCGGCTCGGTGTCCGCGCGGTCCGGATGCTGGTCGACGCCGACCGCGCCGGCATGGAGACGATCGCGGAACTCGCCGAAACGGGCAAGCTCCGCGCCACGATCGCCGGAACCTACCCGCTCTCCGCCGCCGCGCAGGCCCACGCCACCGGCGACACGGGCCGGACGACAGGGAAGCTGGTCCTGGTGAACGACTGAGGCGAGCCGCCCCGAAGGGGCGCGGGGAACTGCGCGACAAGCCACGGCACAGCCGCACACGCCAAACCACCGCGCCCCCGGGCTCTCACGCGTCAGAACACCAGAACCGGCTTGATCGTCTTGCCCGACCTCATGTCCTGCACCGCCCGGTCGATGTCCCCGAAGGGATACGTGCCGATCAGCCGGTGCAGCGGCAGCCGCCCGTCCTTCACCAGGCGGACCAGGGCCGGGATCATGGTCTGGGTCTCACTGTCGCCGAGGGTGAGACCCACGATCCGCTTGCCGCCGAGCAGCCCGTTGACGTCCAGGGCGACCTCCGTGCCGAACGGCGGTGCGCCGACCACGACCAGGGTGCCGCGGGCGGCCAGCGCGTCGACGCCCTGGCGCAGGACGCCGACGTTGCCCGTGGTCTCCACGACACCGTCCGCGCCCTGGCCGCCGGTGATCTCGGCGAGGGCCGGGCCGAGGTCCGTCCCGCTCGTGTCGACGGTGTGCGTGGCGCCCAGTTCCGTCGCCAGAGAAAGGCGTTCGGCGACCCGGTCGACGGCGACGATCCGCGTGGCGGGGGTGAGGGCCGCCGCCATCACGGCCGACAGGCCGACCGCTCCGGCGCCGAGGACGACGACCGTGCTGCCCGTGTCCGGTTTCAGGACGTTCCAGACGGCGCCGACCCCGGTCTGTACGCCGCAGCCCAGGGGGGCGAGGGACTCCAGCGGCACGTCCGGGTCGACCTTGACGAGGCTGCGCTCGTCGGCCAGGGCCCGCTCGGCGAAGGAGGACTGGCCGAAGAAGTGCCCGCCCAGGGCCTGGCCCTCGCGGCTGATGGTGCTCGTGCCGTCGGCCCGGCTGCCGCCGAGCAGGTTCAGCGGCAGCCAGGTCGCGCAGTACGCGGGGTGCCCGCCGCGGCAGTTGCGGCAGTCGCCGCAGGAGGTGAAGGAGAGCAGGACGTGGTCGCCGGGTGTGACGCCGGTGACGGCGGAGCCGACGGCCTCGACGACGCCCGCGCCCTCGTGGCCGAGGACCCCGGGCAGCGGGAAGGGCAGTCCGCCGCTCGCCACACCGAGGTCGGTGTGGCACAGGCCGGTGGCGACCATGCGGACCAGCGCCTCGTGCGGGCCGGGTTCGTCGAGGACGACGTCGGAGAGGGTGAAGGGCGCGCCGCCGGACTCGACGACCGCGGCACGGGTGGTGGTGGGCATCGCAGGAGCTCCTTGACGACTGTCTCAGTCGAGCGAGACGACGACGGACTTGACCTTGGTGTAACCGGCGAGGGCCTCGGGCCCGTACTCGCGGCCGTAGCCGGAGTCCTTCACGCCGCCGAAGGGGATCGCGGGGTCGAGCATCGCCCAGTCGTTGACCCAGACGATGCCGGCCTGGAGCCGGTCGGCGACCCGGTGCGCGCGGGCGAGGTTGGTGGTCTGGACCCCCGAGGCCAGGCCGTACGGGGTGGAGTTGGCGAGGGCGACGGCCTCGTCCTCGTCGTCGAAGGGCTGCACCGTGAGGACCGGCCCGAAGATCTCCTCCTGGACCACGCGGGAGTCGTTCGACAAGTCGGCGATGACGGTCGGCTTGTAGTAGTAGCCGCCGTCCAGGTCGAGCCGCTCGCCGCCGCAGACGATCCGGGCGCCCTCCTTGCGGGCCAGGGCGACGTACTCCTCGACCTTCTTCAGGTGCTTCTCGGCCGCCATCGGGCCGATGACGGTGGCCGGGTCGCGCGGGTCACCGACCGGCACACCGGGCACGGCGTCGGCAAGGATGCCGAGGAGGGTGGGGTACACCGAGCGGGCCACCAGCAGGCGCGGGCCGCCCATGCAGAACTGGCCGGTGTTGAAGACGAAGCCCTTGATGACCGCGCCCACCGCCTTCTCCAGATCGGCGTCCTCGAAGACGAGGTGGGCCGCGTTCCCGCCGAGCTCCATGGTGACGGGCTTGAGCGCCTCGCCGGCGACGCTCGCCACGTGCCGGCCGATCGCGGTGGAGCCGGTGAAGGCGACCTTGTCGACACCGCGGTGGCGCAGCAGCGCCTCACCGGCCACCGGCCCGCTGCCGGTCACGACGTTGACCACGCCGTCGGGCACCCCCGCCTCCTGGAACAGCCGGGCCATGTAGAGGGCGCTCAGCGGGGTCTCGTCGGCGGGCTTGTGGACGACGGTGTTGCCGGCGGCCAGCGCGGGGCCGATCTTGCTGCCGGCGAGGATCAGCGGGAAGTTGAACGGGGTGATCGCGGCGACCACGCCGAGCGGCTCGCGCCGGGTGTAGGCGAGGGCGTTCATGGGGGTGTCGCGCAGGGCGCCGTCCTGGCTCTGGGCGAGGTTGGCGAAGTACTCGTAGTCGTTGGCCGCGTTCGTCACGTCGACCGCGCCGCACAGGGTGATCGGCTTGCCGACGTCGAGGCTCTCCAGTGCGGCGATCTCGTCGGCGTTCTCGCGGATCAGCTGGGCGACGCGGTGCAGCACCCGGCCCCGCTCGCGGCCGCTCAGGCCGGACCAGGCGCCGTCGTCGTAGGCCTCGCGGGCGGCCCGTACGGCCGCGTCGACGTCGGCCGGGCCCGCCTCGGCGACGGTGGTGACGACCGTGCCCCGGGACGGGTCGACCACCTCGGTGCGCGCCCCGTCGGCGGCCTCGCGCCACTGTCCCCCGATGAACAGCTGTCCGGGTTCCCTCTCGAAGGTGGTCATCGCCGCTCCTCAGCGTCGTCGCCAAGATTTCCAGTCGCCAAAAGTTCAACAAACAGGATTCCTGTTGGTTCGCAGTCTCATTACAGACAGGTTTCCTGTCAATGGTCTAGCCTGCGTCCATGCTCGACGCACAGGTGACCAAGGCGCCCCCTTCCCTGCTCTACATGGTCAAGCAGGTGGAGCTCGTCGTGCGCTCCCACCTGGACGACCTGGTCAGACCCTCCGGGATCACCGCTCTGCAGTACACCGCGCTGACCGTGCTGGAGCGGCACGACGGGCTGTCGGCGGCCCAGCTGGCACGCGACTCCTTCGTCACGGCGCAGTCCATCGCCGACCTCGTCCGCTCCCTGGAAGGCCGTGGGCTGGTGCGCCGGGAGCGCAACCCCCGCAACCGCCGTGAGCTGCTGATCCTGCTCACCGACGCCGGACGGGAGCTTCTCTCACAGTACGCCGGGCCCGTCCGGGAGCTGGAGGAGCGGATGGTGCGGGACCTCACCGCGCACCAGACCGAGCAGTTCCGTCAGGCCTTGATCAAGGCCTGGCACGCCCTGTCGTAGCCCGGGGCGCCCTGCCGCGCCCCTGGCGCACGCCGGGGATCACGCCCGCGCTCACTCCCGCGCACGCCCCCGCGCGAACCTCGGCCAACTCGGCCGCAATTCAGAGACATATGTCAATCGAACATGCTCAAATTCACTCGTCGGAGGGTAACTTGCAGGGCGGGGAACGGTTCTGAGGACCGCGGCCCCTCCCCACGCACGGAGCAGGCTGGAGGCGATCTCGTCGTGCGGCAGGAACCTGCACCGCTCACCCGGCATCTGCGCGTCCGCCAGGAACGGGGGCACACGGTGCTGGAGTTCCGTGGCGAGATCGACCTCGCCGCGGCCACGGAGATCGCCCCGCACCTGGACCGGGAGACGAACCGCCGCGCCGCCCGGGTCGTGATCGACCTCAGCGGGATCGAGTTCTTCGACTGCTCGGGCCTGCGGCTGCTGTACCGGGCCAGGAGCCGGGTGCTCGACCGGGAGGGACAGCTGCTCCTCGTCTGCGCCCACCCCCTGACGCTGCGCGTCCTGCGGATCACCGGCCTGTCCCGGCTGCTGCCCCCGCAGCCGACACTGGACGCGGCCCTGGAGCAGCCGGAGGCGGCCTCCGGCCCGGTGTGACGCCCGAGTGCGCCCTCCTGTGCTTCCGCTGACGTCCTGCTGTCCTCAACCGCCCGGTCTGGCACGGGCCGTGGCGGGCATCCGGACAGTAGGAAGGAGGGCCGTCGCATGACGACTCCCGTCAAGCGTCTCCCCCGGCGCGTGCCCGGCTGGGCGAAGGTGGTGGGCGCCCTCGTGGTGGTGCTCGTCGTGTTCTTCGCCGGAATCCGGCTGAGCGTGATCCCGGGCCTGAAGGACCTGTTCGGCTCCGAGACCCACGACCGGTCCGGCCCCGCGCTGCTGAAGTCCGTCCAGGACCTCAGCCGTTACGACGCCGCCTCCGGCAACTTCCAGGTCGTCGTGGACCTGGAGAAGGACGCCAAGTTCCTCCCCGACGCGATCCGCGGCACCCGCACCCTGTACGTCGGTGCGGGCACCGTCGACGCCTACGTCGACCTGGGCAAGGTCGGCGACGACGACGTGCGGGTCAACGGCGACCGCACGTCCGCCACGCTCCGGCTGCCGCACGCGCGACTGGGCAAGCCGGCCCTGGACCCCGACCGTTCCTACGCGGTCTCCAAGCAGCGCGGTCTCTTCGACCGCCTCGGCGACCTCTTCTCGGACAACCCCAACGGCGAACAGGCCGTGCAGAAACTCGCCGTACGGCACATCGGCGACGCCGCGAAGGAGAGCGAGCTGACCGCCCGCGCCGAGACCAACACCAAGAGCATGCTCGAAGGCCTGCTGCGGTCCCTGGGCTTCAAGGAGGTGCGCGTCTCGTACGGGAACTGATCAGCTCCCGAGGACCCCGGGCAGGGCCGGCGCACCCAGCAGCGTGATGCCCACCAGCAGCCACACCATGTAGTCCTCGACGTGCCCGGACCGCAGGCGCCGCAGCGGCAGCGCCCGGTCCGGCGCGGCAAGCAGCGGTGACCGGGTGACGGCCACCGCCGCGAGGTCGAGCGCCAGCGCGGTGGAGGCGAGGCCGAGCTGCGTCAGGGGGAGTGCCCCGGCGGACGGCGGGGAAACCGTGGCCGGGAACGGCCCCCGGCGGCATCGTCGGGGCGCCCGTGGGTAACCGCCTTATCACCCTGGGAAGTTGAAGTCTGGAGGACACAATGGCTGGTGCAGCCTCACGTCCCCGTACGGCCGGCTCCGGCCGCGAGCGACGCCAGTTGCCGCTGCCCGTGCGGCTGCTGGCGATGCTGTGCGCCTTCATGTTCATGGTGGCCTTCGCCGTGGTGCTGGCCCGGCTCACGCTCCAGCCCTCGCCCGCCTCGGAGGCGCTGACCCACACCAATCTGCATCCGGGCCGCTCGCTGAAGGCCTATCTCGACCAGCCGGAACTGCGGGACGCCGTCCGGCAGATCGGCGGCAACATCCTGCTGGGCGTCCCCTTCGGCGTCCTCGTGCCCGTCGTCGCCCCGCGCACCCGCGGCATCCTGCGCGTGCTGCTGCTGACCGCCGTGGTGATGCTGCTGGTGGAGTTCGCCCAGGGCGCGCTGGTCACCGGCCGCGCCTTCGACATCGACGACGTCATTCTGAACACCGGGGGCGCGCTGATCGGTTACCTGCTCCTGGGCCGCCGGCTGAGCCGCGCGGTCCACGCGCGCGGGCGGCGCGGGGGCCGCGCGGGGAGGAAGCCGGCCACCGAGAAGTCCTAGTGCACGGTCCAGGTGAACTTGTCGCCGCCGACCCAGCGGACCACGTCCGGATCGTCCAGGTCGTGGACCGTGATGCCGAACGCGGCGGCGGCCGACAGTACGTCGGTGACGGCCTTGGCCTCGCCGACCACCTGGCCGTCGATCTCCACGATCCGGAACGGCGGTGTGCCCGGCTGCACCCCGAGCACCATGATCCGAGGGTGGGATATGTACGGGCTCGCGCTTTCGGTCATGCATCGAGCGTAGAACGCAACCGGCGGTAGTGCGGGGTCCAGTCAGGGGCGGCGCCAGTCGTCGCTCGTCAGGTGCGAGCCGGCCTGGGGGCCCATACGGAGCATGCCGCCGTCGACGCTCCAGGAGGCGCCGGTGACGTACGAGGCGTCGGGGCCCGCTAGGAAGGCGATGACGGCGGCGACCTCGCGGGCGTCGCCGGGCCGTCCCAGCGGCACGCCGGGGCGGCTCTCGGTGTGCGGGTCGGTGTCCTCCTGCCCGGTCATGGGCGTGGAGATCTCGCCGGGCGCGACGGCGTTGACGGTGATGCGGTACTCCGCGAGTTCGAGCGCCATGACCTGGGTGAGCAGGCCCAGACCGCCCTTGGCCGCGCAGTACGGGGCGGCGCCCACGCGCGGCTGGTGCTCGTGGACGGACGTGACGTTGACGATCCGCCCGCCGTCGCCCTGCCGGATCATGTGCCGGGCCGCCTTCTGCCCGCACAGGAAGGGCCCGACCAGATCGACGTCGAGGACCTCCCGCACGTCGGACAGTTCCAGGTCGAGGAAGGGCGTCATGGTGCCGGTGCCTGCGTTGTTGACCAGCACGTCGAGACGCCCGAGGCGCTCGCACAGCTCGTCGACGGTGTCGGCGGCGTCGGGCAGCCGGGTGAGGTCCATCCGGGCGACCTCGGCCCGCCGCCCGTGCGCCCGGACCTCCTCGGCCGTCTCCTCCGCTCCCTTGTGGTCGCTGTGCCAGGTGATGCCGACGTCCATGCCCGCCTGGGCCAGCCGTACGGCGGTGGCCCTGCCGATGCCGGAGTCAGCGCCGGTGATCACGGCGACCTTGCTGGGCGGCGCGGTGGGAGCGGACATGGCGGGGCCTCCTCGTCGGGGCGTTCGGGACGAGGCATCGCAGTACCCGGGTGCGTACCGGGCAAACCGCGTGCCCGTCGTGCGGCCCGCCGGGCGCTGGGGAACCCTTGAGGTGGCTGGGGAACCCCTGAGGTGGAGGTGACGATGGATCCCGTCGAGGCACTGGACCGGATCGCCTTCCTGCTGGAGCGGTCCCTGGCACCGACGTACCGCGTACGCGCCTTCCGTACGGCGTCCCGGGTGCTGAAGGAGCTGGGCGAGGACGAGGTGCGGCGGCGGGCGGACGCCGGGTCGCTGGAGTCGCTCAAGGGCGTCGGTCCGAAGACCGCGCAGGTGGTGCGGGAGGCGCTGGCCGGTGAGGTGCCCGGCTATCTGCGCAAGCTGGAGGGCGAGGCGAAGGAGCCGCCCGCCGTACGGGGCGGCGAGAAGCTGCGGGCGCTGCTGCGTGGCGACTGCCATCTGCACTCCGACTGGTCGGACGGCGGCAGCCCGATCGAGGAGATGGGCCGGGCCGCGGCGGCGCTGGGGCACGAGTGGGCGGCGCTGACCGACCACTCGCCACGCCTGACGGTGGCCCGCGGGCTGTCGGCCGAGCGGCTGCGGGAGCAACTGGACGTGGTGGCGGCCCTGAACGAGACCTGGGCGCCGTTCCGGCTGCTGACCGGCATCGAGTGCGACATCCTCGAGGACGGCTCGCTCGACCAGGAGCCGGAGCTGCTGGACCGGCTCGACGTCGTGGTCGTGTCGGTGCACTCCAAGCTGCGCATGGACGCCCGGTCGATGACCCGGCGGATGGTGGCCGCGGTCCGTGACCCGCACTCGGACGTGCTGGGGCACTGCACGGGGCGGCTGCTGACCGGGCGGGGGCGGCCCGAGTCGGAGTTCGACGCGGACCAGCTCTTCGCGGCCTGCGCGGAGACGGGGACGGCCCTGGAGATCAACAGCCGGCCGGAGCGGCTCGACCCGCCGCGGCGGCTGCTGCGCCGGGCCGTGGACGCGGGGGTGCTCTTCTCCGTCGACACCGACGCGCACGCGCCGGGGCAGCTGGACTGGCAGATCAACGGGTGCGCGCGGGCGGAGGAGTGCGGGGTGCCGCCGGAGCGGGTGGTGACGACGTGGTCCCTGGACGAGCTGCTGGCCTGGACCGGTGAGCGGCGGGTGCCGTCCGGCGTGGCGGGCGGCTGAGGTGGTACCCGGTGGTATCCGGTCGGGCCGGAGAGCGGGCTGAGAGGAAGGGATCGTACGCATGGCGAAGGCGGGACGGGCGGCCGTGTTCGACGTCGACGGCACGCTGGTCGACACCAACCACCTGCACGTCGTGACGTGGTGGGAGGCCTTCCGGCAGGCGGGTCACGACGTGCCGATGCACGCCATTCACCGGGCCGTGGGCCTGGCCTCCACCGACCTCGTCGCGCACCTGCTCGGCGAGGACCGGGACACGGACCAGGACGCGGCGATCAGCGCCGCGCACAAGGCGCTGTACGGGCAGTACTTCGACCGGTTGCCCGCGCTGCCCGAGGCGGGGGCGCTGCTGCGGCGGCTGCACCGGGACGGCTGGGCGGTGGTGCTGGCCACGTCCGCCGGCGGCGCCGAGCTGAGCGCGCTGCGCCGGGCGATCGACGCGGACGACGCCATCACCGCCACGGCCAGCGCCGACGACGTGGACGCGGGCAAGCCCGCGCCCGAGCCGGTCGAGCACGCCCTGGAACTGGCCGGGGTGCCGGCGGAGCGGGCGGTCTTCGTCGGCGACACCGTGTGGGACATGCGGGCGGGCAGCCGCGCCGGAGTGCGCTGTGTGGGCGTCCTGTGCGGCGGCATCCCGCGCACGGACCTGGAGAAGTCCGGCGCGGACGCGGTCTACGCCGACCCCGCGCACCTTCTGTCGTCCCTTCGGGACGGTCCCCTGGCATGAGGCGGCGTGAAACCCCCGGTCACGCGGATACTCGCAGCGCATGACGCGTGCGAGGAGTGTGGTTCGACGGGCGGCTCAAGCCTTCGGCCGCCGAAAGGACGAATCCGCGACGGCGAACGACACCGGCCCCTCCGGGGGGCCGACCCGGGGGGTGGGACACGACGAGGTGCCGGAAAGCCGGACGGCACGGGGGGAGGGGCCCGGCGAAGCAGAGCACCGCCCGTCGGCCCGAGAGGCGGGACCCTACGAGACGAGCGACGGCCCGGCCGCCCAGGAGACACGGCCCCGCAACGCCACGGAAAACCGAGGAGCCCGGGAGACGGGACCCGGCGACGCAGACCACCACCCGTCGGCCCGAGAGGCGGGACCCTACGAGACGAGCGACGGCCCGGCCGCCCAGGAGACACGGCCCCGCAACGTGTCGCACGGCCGGGCGGCACAGGAGGCGTCGCCCGGCCGGGGGGCGGACAGGTCGTCGGCCCGGGAGGGGCGGGGCCGGGCCGTGGTGGACAGTCGGGTCGCCGCCGAGGCGTTTCGGGAGGGTATGGAGGATCTCGGGCAGGGGGTGCGCTCCGCGCGGCCGCTGGACGCCGTGCGGCGGGAGGCGCGGCGGGCCGTGGAGGCCGTGCGGGCCGCCTGGCGTGGGCCCGGGCGGGAGCGGGACCTGGTCGTCCAGTCGTTGAAGGCCGCCGCGGCGGCGGTGATCGCCTGGCTCGTGGGCGGGGTCTGGATGGGCGACCCGCTGGCCCTGATGGCGCCGTGGGTCGCGCTGGTGCTGGTGCAGGCCACCGTCTACAGCTCGCTGGTGCAGGGCGCTCGGCAGTTCGGGGCGATCTGCGTCGGCACCGTGCTGGCCTCGGCGTCGCTGGCCCTCACCGGAGACACGACGGGCGCGCTCGCCCTGTCCGTCCCGGTGCTGATGCTGCTTTCGAACTGGCCCCGCTTCGGCGACCAGGGCATCTACGCGGCGACCACGGCCCTGTTCACCCTCACCTCGGGCATGGCCGGCCTGGACGGTGTCGGGCACCGGGTGGGGCAGGCGGCACTCGGCGCGGTCATCGGCGTCGCCGTCAACGCGCTCGTGCTGCCGCCGATCCACCTCCGGGACGTCCGGGAGAACCTGGCGGCCCTCACCCGGGAATCGGGTGACGTGCTGCGTTCCGTCGCGGCGGACCTGCACGAGGGCGACTGGGACGCGCAGACCGCCGCAGGCTGGCTCAACGCCTCGGCACGGCTGGAGCACCGTCGGGACGCGCTGCGCTCGGCGCGCCGCTGGAGCCAGGAAAGCCTGCGCCTGACCTACGGCCCGCTGCGCGCCCTGCACCGCGTTCCGCACATGCCCCTGCCGCCGCCGGACGAGGACGAACGCCTCGGCCGCGTCACAGGGCACGTCACCGCCCTGACCCGGGCGCTCGCGGTGGCCGTGGACGGCAACCGCACGCCCGCCCCGCCCGAGGGCGCGGCCCTTCGCTCGTACGCGGACCTGCTGGACAGGATCGGGGACGTCTGCACCGCGGAGGCCGACCGCCTGCTCAGCGGCAGCGGGGATCCTCGCCCGGACGACGAGAGGGAGAAGAGGATGCGGGAGCTGCACCGGTACTTGCAGGACAGGCTGCGGGAGCACGCCGGGCGGGGCGCCGAGCACACGGCGGTGCTCGGCACACTGCTGCTCCAGGCCGAGAACCTGTGGGCCGAGATCCTCCCGGAGCACGAGGAGCGGTGACACACATCACCGCGAAGCAGGTCCACATCCGGAACACCGAGAGGTAGTTCCCCGTTGAACAACACGTGGGTGCGGAGGGGACGGTGTCCCCGGGCCGTACGTCCACCCCTTGAGCCGCCCCGGCCGTGATTCCCCCGTCCGGCCGGGGCTTTCCTCTGCCCGCGTGCGATCTCGGCTGCCAGGTGCATTCGCCCCGACCCGGGTACTCGGTCATCTCCGGGGACGGTCGCGGCCGAGAGGAGCGGATGGTGAGCAGCGGAACAGGCATGAGGGTCGTCGTCACGGGGGCCACCGGCAACGTGGGCACCAGCGTCGTGCGCCTCCTCTCGGAGGATCCGGAGGTCGCCTCCGTGCTGGGCCTGGCCCGGCGGATCCCCGACTGGTCACCGCCGAAGACGGACTGGTCTGCGGTCGACCTGGCCTCCGAGGAGTCCGGTCTGGCCGAGCAGTTCCAGGGCGCGGCCGCGGTGGTCCATCTGGCCTGGGCGTTCCAGCCGACGCACGACCCTGCGGCGACCTGGCGCACCAATGTGCTCGGCAGCATGCGGGTGTTCGAGGCGGTGGCCGAGGCGGGCGTGCCCGCGCTGGTGCACGCCTCGTCGGTCGGCGCGTACTCGCCGGGCCCGAAGGACCGGGCGGTGGACGAGTCATGGCCGACGCACGGGTGGCCTGACGCCGCGTACTGCCGGGAGAAGGCCTATCTGGAGCGCGCGCTGGACACGTTCGAGCGCGACCACCCCGAGACGCGGGTGGTGCGGATGCGGCCGGCCTTCCTCTTCAAGCGGCAGTCCGCGAGCGAGCAGCGCCGGATCTTCGGCGGGCGTTTCCTGCCCGGCCCGCTGGCCCGCCCGGAGCTGCTGCCCTTCCTGCCCGACATCCCGGGGCTGCGGGTGCAGGCGCTGCACACGGACGACGCGGCGGGCGCGTACCGGCTGGCCGTGCACTCCGACGCCCGGGGCGCCTTCAACCTGGCGGCCGAGCAGTCGGTCGACGCGCAGGTGCTGGGCGAGATGCTCGGGGCGCGCCCGGTGCGGCTGCCGCGTACCGCCGCCCGCTCGGCGATCGCCGCCGCCTGGGGCCTGCACCTGCTGCCCGCCTCCCCGCACCTGTTCGACGCGGTGCTGCGGCTGCCCCTGATGGACTGCACGCGCGCGCGGGCGGAACTCGGCTGGCGGCCCGAGCGCACGGCGACGGAGGTGCTGGAGGAGTTCCTCCAGGGCCTCCAGCAGGGCGCGGGCGCACGCACGGAGCCGTTGCGGGGTCGCAAGGTGGGCTGACCCCGGGTCTGCCACCGTATGACCACCGAGACGACCGATGGCCGCAGCCGGCCCCCACGGTCGGCTGCGGCCATCGGCACTCACGCCGCCGGAGCGCGGAACAGCGCTCCGGCGGCGGATCAGGCGGAGGACTCGTCCGGCGCCGGATGCTCGGGGTGGACGGTTCCCGAGCGCGGTTCTCCCTGCCGTCCCGTCCCCGCTTCGTCGGTGTCGGGGACGTCGTCGACAGGCTCGTCGGCCTCGTCCTCCTCGGCCTTGCCGTCCTTGCCGGTGCCCGTGAAGCGCGGGGCGACCTCCCAGGGGTCCTCGCCGGCGTCGGCCTGCTGGTCCGGCATGTCCCGCGGCACGGGATCACCGTTCTCGCCGGGTCCTTCGAGGCGGTGGTCGGTCACGGCGTGCTCCCTTCACTGGTCCGGGCGCCACGCGAGTACCTCCGCGGTGACCTGAGAAACCTCAGCGCGGTGCCCACTCCTGAAGCGCGGTGCGCCAGGCGGGGAGCGGACTGTCCGCGTCGGGCCCGAGCCGGCCCAGGTCGATCGTGACCTTCTCGGCCGGGTGGCGCAGCGCGTACGCCATGGCGTGGCGGCGTACGGCGGGCAGGAAGCGGGGGCCGAGCGCGAGGCCCGCCCAGCCGCCGATGAGGATGCGCTCGGGCTGGAAGAGGTTGCTCAGACATCGCGGTGAGCGCGGTCTCCTCGTCGGTGGCGCCCGGGCCCCGGCCGCCGCTCTCCCGCCAGCGGGCGATCAGTGACTCGGCGCCATGTGGCTCCTTCCGGCCCCCCTGACCGATTTCCTGATGTGAGCTGACTGGGAGCTAACCGAGGCTCTGGGAGGCCTCCTCGATCTCGTCCAGAGCCGCGACCAGTTCCGGGGCGACCGTCTCCTGCACCCAGCGCTCCTGTTCCGCTCCAACCTCGCGCGGAATCGTCTCGGTGAGCATGATCAGGTACAGGTACGCGCGGTACAGGGCCAGCCGGAGGCGGGCGGGGGCGTCGAAGCGGGCCCGGCCGTCGGCCTCCCGGTAGCCCGCCAGGAACGCCTCGTCCTGCTCGATGTCGCCCAGGAGCGCCAAGGAGACGAAATCGGCCAGGGGGTCGCCCCAGAACATGCGCTCCCCGTCGATGAGGCCGCCGATGCGGGCGTCGCCGGCCGCGCGGTCGACCAGGATGTTGCCCCGCCACAGGTCGAAGTGCACGAGGCACGGGACGGTGACCTCGTCGAGGGCGCCGTACGCGGACCGGGCGGTACGGGCCACCGCGTCGACGGGGCGGGGCAGCCGCGCCCCGTAGCGCCGGGCGTCGTCGAGGACGGCGTCGAACATCGTCGTGAACGCGGTCCGCCAGTCGGGGGCGAGCGGGCCGAGGGCGCCGGAGGGATAGCCGAAGCCGGGGCCCGTCACGCGGTGCAGCCGGGCCGTCTGGCGGCCGAGCTCCGTGCGCAGTGCGGTCTGTTCCGTGTCGCTGAGCGAGCCGTCCCAGGGGTCGCCCGGGCAGGCCGTCATCAGCAGGAAGTCCTCCCTCATGGACACCAGTTCGGGTGCGGGGACTCCGGCGCGGGCGGCCGAGCGGTAGAACTCGGCCTCAGAGACGAGGAGCCGGCGCTCGTGGCTGAGGCCGGGAGTGGCCGCCGCGGGCGGGATCTTCAGCACGTAGCGGGTGCCGTCGGTGAGGCGGATTTCCTCGACGGTGTTGTACGTGCCGCCGGTCAGCGGGGCGAGGTGGGCGAGGCGGCCGGGGTCCAGGCCCGCCACCTCCAGGATGTGCCGGGCCCGTTCCCAGGAGTCCACCACCGTGCGCCCACCCCTCCCCTTCGCCTTCGGTCAGCCGGCCGCGTACACGTCCTCGACGTAACGCCCGTCCGCGACCAGCCCGTCGAGCCACTGCTCGGCGGCCGTCTCGTCGGCGCCCGGCGCATGCTTGAGGTACAGCGTACGGAACGCCTCCCGCACCCCGGGAGCCATCCGCGAACCGTCCCCGCAGACGTACACGCGCGCCCCGGCGGCCAGCAGGGCCCAGACCTCCTCGGCCTCGGCGGCGATGCGGTGCTGCACGAACCGCACCTCACCCTCGGGGGCCTCGCTGAAGGCGGGGCGCAGGGAGACGGCTCCGGCGGTCTCGGCGGCGCGCAGTTCACCGGCGTGCAGGAAGTCGGCGTCGGGCGCGTCGCAGCCGAAGTAGCAGACAGCGGGGGCGAGTTCGGCGCCTGTACCGAGGGCGGCCGTACGGTCGGCGATCGCGCCGCGGAACGGGGCTAGGCCGGTGCCCGCCGCGATCATGACGACCGGCGCCGGTCCGCCGGTGGTGTCGATGCGGAAGGCCTCCCGGCACGGCTGCACGCGCGCGTACAGCGTGTCACCGGGCTCGACGCCGGCCAGGTGGCCGGATCCGGTGCCCCGGTAGACGCCGCGGCCCGAGCGGGCCGGTGCCTCCAGCAGCGACACCATCAGGTCCACGTGAGCGGGGTCGACGGCGGGTGAGGAGGAGATGGAGTAGTGGCGGGGGCGCAGTGGGGTGAGGAGGTCGAGGAGCTGCGGCCAGTCCAGGGCGCCGCGCAGGGCCGGGTGGTCCTCGAGGATCTCCACGAGGGTGCGCGGGTCGTCGGTGAGGGCGGCCAGGGCCGTGCTCTCCGGCGGGCACGGGTTGGCGGCGGCGAGCGCGGCCAGTTGCCCGGCGCTCGGGCGCTCCTGCAACTCCACGTGATGGGTGAGGAGGTGACGTACCGTCACGGGCCGGTCGACGGCGAACGAGTCGCGACGCGGGCGGGTGGCGCGGATGTCCAGGACGGTGTCGAGGTCGGCGCCGAGCGCGGCGGCGGCGCGGATGACGAGGTCCGGGTGGTTGGCGGGCAGCACGGTGAGGTGGTCGGCCGTGCGGTAGGTGACGCCGTCCGGCAGCGCGACGCGGAGGAACCGCTTGCGGCGTGCGTAGCCGGGCGCGGTGAGGTCGTAGGCCTCGGTGACCCGCATGGGGACGAGCCCGTGCCGCTCGGCGAAGGCGTCCAGCGGACCGCCGGTCAGGGTGCGGACCTCGTAGGCCGCGGTGGGCTCGGGGTCCGGGGCCGTGGCGTCCGGGTCGCCGTACCGCTCCAGCAGGGCGACGCGGAGGGCCGCCGTGAACTCCCGGACCGTGCCGGTGAGGTCGCCGGAGGCGTCGGCGGCGGCGCGGTCGAGCAGCCGGGTGGCGCCGGACTCCGCGAGCCGCTCGTCGATCCGCGTGGGGACGTGCTGGTAGGTGGCGGCCCAGTTGCGGTCGCCGACGCCGAGGACCGCGTACGTCACGCCGGACAGGTCGTGGGTCTCCTCCAGCCGGGCGGCGAAGGCGGTGGCGTCGTCGGTGGGGCGGCCGTTGTAGGAGGCGGCCGTGATGACGACGGGCCGGTCGGTGGGCAGGCCGCCCGCGTAGGCGTCCAGGGGCGCCACCTGGGTCTCGCATCGGACGGCGGCGGCCTCGTCGGCGAGTTGGGCCGCGAAGTCGCGGCAGGTGCCGTAGTTGCTGCCGTGCAGGAAGAGGGCGGCGGTGCCGGGGCGGACGCGCGCGGGCAGGTCCTGTGGTTCGGCCGGCCGGGAGTCCCGGGCCGGGGTGGCGCCGGGCAGCGGCGTGTGGACTCGGTCGGCGGTCGTGCGCGGGGTGAGCGTGAGGGTGAAGCCCTCGGGCTTGAGGGTGAGGGTCTCCTTGACGTGGAGCCGGTAGCCGGCGTGGTCGCTCAGCCGGTAGCGGTGGACGAGCATGGCCAGGAGCATGGTCGCCTCGTGCAGGGCGAACTGCCGTCCGATGCAGGCGCGTTCACCGGTGCCGAACGGTTTGAAGGCGTGCACCGGGCGCTCCGCCTCCGCGTCGGCGGTGAAGCGGGACGGGTCGAACAGCTCGGGGTTGTCGCCCCAGACGGGCTGGCGGTGCAGCATCGGCGTGAGCACCAGGGCGGACTGCCCGGCGCGCAGCGGGATGCGGCCGCCGAGCAGCGTGTCCTCACGGGCCTCCCGGGCGAAGACGGCGGCCGTGGGCCACAGCCGGAGCGCCTCGTTGAGGACCTGACGGGTGTACGTCAGCCGGCCGATCTCGTCGTACGTCGGCTCGACGTCCGCCGCGTCGCCCCACAGCTCGTCGACCTCGCGCTGCACCAGCTGGAGCGCGGTCGGGTGCTTGGCGAGGTAGTACAGGGCGAAGGACATCGCGCCGGAGGTGGTCTCGTGGCCGGCGATGAGGAATGTGATGACCTGGTTGCGGATGTTGGCGGTGTCGAGCGTGCTGCCGTCGGCGGGGTGCTCGGCGGTGAGCATGAGGCCGAGCAGGTCGTCGGCCTGGCTCTGGTCGGTGCCGGTGCGGGCGGCGATGACGTCGTCGACGACCTGGGCGAGATAGGCGGAGTCGTCGCGGAAGGCCGCGTCCTGCGCCGAGTAGTCCTGGCCCGGGACGCGGGCGAGGCGGGTCATGCTCCACTCCAGGCAGCGGACCATCGACTCGACGAAGGGGTGCGGCTCGGAGCGCTCGAAGGAGCCGAAGTCGTAGCCGAAACCGGCCAGTCCGATGGTGTCGAGCGTCATGCGCGTCATGTCGCCGGGCACGTCGACGGGGTGTCCGGCGCGGGCGTCGCGGTCCCAGGAGGCGATGAGCCGGCGGGCCACCTTCAGCATCACGGGGTGGTAGGTCCGCATCGAGCCGAGCGCGAAGGCGGGCATGAGGATGTCGTGCGCCTTGGCCCAGTTGGGCTCGTCGTTGTACGCGGTGAACAGACCGTCGGCGGCGAACTCGCGGACGTTCTCCAGACCGGGCCCGATGTGCTTGGCGAACCGCTGTTCGTCCGCGAGTTCGGTCACGAGGTCCAGGTCGCCCACGAACAGGGTGTCGCGTCCGTACAGCCGCCGCACGAACACGGGCCCGTGCTCGCGCATCAGGTCCATGGCCTGCTGGACGGGCGCGGCGCCGGGTCCGGTGCCGGAGATGTCGGCGACGGGGACGCCGGGGAGGCCGGCTGCGGGCCGGGGGGTCTGTGCGGTGGGGCGCATGACGCGACAACTGCCTTTCGCGGTACGGACGTACTGCGTTCCAGCGTGATCCACGGGACCCTGCGGGCCATGCCGCCGCCCTACATGATTGTGTAGTACATGCAGACACGTCGCTCTTGCGCGGGGGCGGCCCGGCGTGGCAGGAGGGGCTCGTGGACCAGGACCGGCAGGAGGCCGTGACGTGGCGCAACCGCGCCCTGCTGCTCTTCGACCGGGTCGCGATGCCGGTCGCGGTGTGCGACGTGTACGGCGCGGTGCTGCTGGCCAATCCGGCGATGGCCGCGGAGTGCGGTACGACGCCGGGGCGGCTGCGCGGCCGTGACGTCCTGGACCTGTTCAGCCCGCGGGAGGCCACGCAGGTGGAGCGCATCGCCCAGGCCCTGCGCCTGCGGCACCGCTCGCGCTACCAGGTGTCGGTGCGCTGGCGGGCCCCCGGCGGCGCGGAGCGGTACGGGGAGCTGACGGCGGACCCGGTGAGCGACACGGTGGAGGACACACCGGCGCTGCTGGTGATGCTGCGCGTGGAGGGCGAGCGCGCCCCCTCCCCCGCCCCGCGCGCCGAGCAGGACCGGGTCACCCCCGTGGAGGCCCGCATCCTGGCCCTGCTGGCCGCCGGCGCCACCACGGCCCGGGCCGCCCGCGAGACCGGCCTCACCACCGACGGCGTCACCTACCACCTGCGCCGCCTGTCCGCCCGCTGGCACGCCGCCAACCGCACCGAACTGGTGGCCCGGGCCTATGCGCTGGGGGTGCTCACGCCGGGGGTCTGGCCACCGGAGGCCGCGGCCGCGGAGTAGGCCGTGTCCGCTCCCCCCCCACTGATGGCCCCGCCTGCACGCTGGGAGCGCTCACCCCAGCGCTCACACCGGGGCCTCACCACCCCGCTCCCCGGCCACAAAGCAGCCCCCTGATGGCCCTCGCCTACACACTGACAGTGCTCACACCGGGGCCTCACCACCCGGCGTCCCGGCCGCGGAGCAGGCCGTGCCCGCTCCCTCCGGCGCGCCGAAGCGGGCGAGGGTGTGCCACACCTTCTTCAGGTCCTGCAGTTCGTACCGCCCCGTCCGGGCGGCGTCGCCGACGGCCCGCGGGTCGACCAGGCCGTCCCGGGCGATCCGCGCGCCCAGTTCGGTGTACTCCCGGCCGCGGTAGTCGGCGTGGCGCCGCAGTCCGGCCACCGTGATGCGATAACCGGGTGCCACTCGACGGGGCACGGCAGCTGCCGTGCCGCGACCTCGACGGGTGTACCGCGGTAGCAGGCGTCCAGTACCAGTGCCTCCACGTCCCGGGCGAGATCGACGCCAGCGTGCACGTGCGCCTCGATGTAGTCGTCGAGGGCGTCCCGCTCGTCCGCCTCGGCCAGAGCGTGACCGACATGCCGGCCGCCACACCGAAGTCGGCCGGCTCTGCGGCGCTGTCGGGGTAGCAGAACGTGGCGCGGGTCAGGACGCCGGCGCGCAGCCGGAAGTGCGAGGAGCCGAAGCGCGGCGCCGCGCCGACCACCTGCCGACGGAAGTTCAGGGCGCCGTACACGGGCCGCTCGTGGGCGGCCGCCTCGTCGTACGCCCCGCGGAAGATCCTGCTCTCCCAGCGCCATCGGTCGCCGCCGGGGCGAGCCGTGAGGCCGCCGTTGTTGGTGCCGGTGACGAACTGCGAGTGGTAGGCGCCGTCCCGTGCGAGCGCCACGAGGACGGGTACCTCGCCCGCCGACCGGTCCGGGTGGAAGTTCAGCGTGATCCGCGCCTGCGGATCGACGGCGGGTCCTGACGAGCCGCCCGCCACATGGCGGGCGGCGCCCGTGCGCGTGCCGACGCGCCCTCCGGAAAATCCACTGGCTCCCCCTTCGTCGAAGCTTTTACCCTGAACCCCACAAAACCTAGGACCCCTAGGTTTCGCCGATGACGACCAGGAGCCCTCCCATGAGATCACTCACCGAACACGACATCCGCACCTCCTTTGTCAACTGCTCCAAGGGAGAGGCCAAGCGTCTGACCGTCCCGCGGGACCTCGCCGAGCGGCCCTGGGACGATCTCGACTTCCTCGGCTGGCGGGATCCGGGGGCGCCCGACCGGAGTTATCTGGTCGCCGAGCGCGAGGGGCGGCTGGTCGGGCTGGCGATGCGGTTCCAGGCGGCGCAGCGGGGCTTTCTGCAGCGCAGCATGTGTTCGCTGTGCCTGACGACGCACCCTCGGGGCGGTGTGTCGCTGATGACCGCGCGCAAGGCGGGAGCGGCCGGGCGTGAGGGCAACTCCGTCGGGGCGTACATGTGCACCGACCTCGCCTGCTCGCTGTACCTGCGCGGGAAGAAGGTGCCGGAGAGCGGGACCCGCTTCGACGAGAGCCTGACCCTTCAGGAGCAGATCGAACGGACCCGGGGCCACCTGGCCGCCTTCCTCGACAAGGTGTGCGCCTGAGGCCCTCGGTCGCCCGTGGTTTCCCCCGGCGCTAACGTCCTTCATGAACGCGTTCGATGCGCCAGGGGAAGGGGAACAGCCTGAGGATGCGAGAGGTACGTGAGTGGACGGCGCACGCCAGGCGGATCGTGCACAAGCGCCGGGACCCGGTGGTCGTCCAGACGGTGCGGTCCGCGTTCGCGGCGACGATCGCCTACGTCATCGCGCTGCGGCTGAGCCCCGAGGCGGCACCGCTCACCGCTCCCCTGACGGCCCTGCTGGTCGTCCAGGTGACCCTGTACGCCACGCTCACCAACGGCTTCCGGCGGGTGAACGCCGTGGTCACCGGCGTCCTCGTCGCCATCGCGTTCAGCCTTCTGGTGGGTCTGACGTGGTGGAGCCTGGCACTGCTCCTCGTGGCCTCGCTGGCCGTGGGACGGCTGGTCCGGGTGGAGGAGTACGTACCCGAGGTCGCGATCAGCGCGATGCTCGTGCTCGGGGTCACCACCCACGGGGACACGGCCTGGGCCCGGGTGGTGGAGACGCTGATCGGCGCGGTCGTCGGGCTCGGCTGCAATCTGCTGCTGGCTCCGCCGGTGTGGGTGGAGGAGGCGGGCGCGTCCATCGAGGGGCTGGCGCGCCGGCTGCGGCAGCTGATGCTGCGCATGGGCGAGGAGGCCGCCGGCGGTACGCCCCCGGACCAGGCGGCGGAGCGGCTGCACGAGGCGCGGCGCCTGGACCACGACATCGTCGAGGTGGACGCGGCACTCCGGCAGGCGGAGGACAGCCTGCGGCTCAACCCGCGCGTGCGCGAGGGCCTGCTGCACCGGGTGGTGCTGCGCACCGGCCTGGACACGCTGGAGATCTGCACGGTCGTCCTGCGCGTGCTCGCGCGTTCCTTCACCGACCTGGCGAAGGAACGCGAGCCCGAGCCGCTGTTCGACGCCGAGACGGGCGCCGCGGTGCAGCAGCTGCTGTCCGAGATCGCCGACGCCGTGGTGAGCTTCGCGGTGCTGGTGACCACCCACCTCAGCGCGAGCGCCGAGTCGGCGGAGGAACGTCTCGCCACCGAACTGCGCACCGCGGCGGGCACGCGTGACAAGCTGGCCCTGCTGCTGCGCGAGGAGGCCGAGCGCGAGACGCGGCACTGGCAGTTGCTCGGTTCCGTCCTGACGGAGGTCAACCGGATCCTCGACGAGCTCGACACCGAGCATCGCACCCGGCGTCTGTTCGAGGAACTGGACCAGGTGTCGCGGGAGCAGCGCGCGCGGATGCCCCGCCTGACGCGGCTGCGGGAACGCCTGGGCGTGCAGGAGCAGATGTGGCGGAACCGTACGGGGGTCGGCGGACGTTCTCGCTGAGCGACCACCGGAGTGGATTGCGCAGCGCGCAACGCCCGGTGCCGTTGTTGCACCTGACGGGTGATCCACGCCAAGGTGGCTGTCGCGACGGGGACGAGTGACGACCTGAGGGGCGACATGGGCAGTGGTGGCTGGAGCAGGCGCCGGTTCGTCGGCGTGCTGGCGGGCGGAGCCGCCGCGGCGGCGCTGCCCGCCTGTGACGACGCGCCCGCGCCGGCGGACCCGACGAGTCCGACGGCACCCGGGGCGAGCGTGAGCCCGTCCCGCGAGGCCCGGCGTCCGTCCGGCCCGCGCCCCCTCTACCTCGGCACGTACACCTCCGTCGAAGGCGGCGGCAAGGGCATCGGCCTGGCCACGTACGACGCCGCGACGGGCCGGATCAGCGGCACCGGCACCGTCACCGGCGTCGGCGATCCGTCGTACCTCGCGATCCACCCGGACCGCCACACGCTGTACGCGGTGAACGAGCGCGACGACGGCGCCGTGACGGCCGTCCGGCTGTCCGACCGGAAGATCCTGGGCAGCCGGAGCACCGGCGGCGCGGGCCCCTGCCATCTGTCGGTGCATCCGGGCGGGCGCTGGCTGTTCAGCGCGAACTACGGCTCCGGCAGTGTGGCCGTGCATCCGATCGACGCCTCGGGCGCCCTCGGCGAGCGCACCGATCTCGTCCGGCACACCCGTCCGGCGCCGGGGCCGGGCCAGGAGGGTCCGCACGCCCACCAGATCTTCACCAGCCCCGACGGCGGCCACGTGCTCGCCGTCGACCTGGGTACGGACACCGTCTACACGTACCGGCTCGACGAGAAGGCCGGCACGCTCACCGAGGTCGCGCAGGCCCGGACCCGGCCGGGCGCGGGCCCGCGCCACCTGACGTTCCACCCCGGCGGGCGGTACGCCTACCTCGCGAACGAGGTCGACAACACGGTGGCGGTCTGCGCGTACGATCCCGCCTCCGGCCGCGTCACGGTCGGTGAGCCGCAGTCAACGGGCACCGGTCCGGGCACCAACTACCCGGCGCAGTTCCAGGTGACCCCGAACGGCCGTCACGCCTTTCTCGCCAACCGCGGCGACAACAGCCTCACGCGGTACGCCGTCGAGGCGGACGGCGCCCGGCTCGAGCTGCTGGACACCGTGCCGGTGGACGGGGACTTCCCGCGCCAGATCGCCCTCTCGCCGGACGGGACACTGCTGTTCGCGGCGAACCAGAAGTCCGGCACGGTGACCGTCTTCCGTGTCGACGAGGAGAGCGGTGCGCTGCGCCGCGCCGGTGAACCGTTTCCGTCACCGGTCGCCGTCTGTGCGCTGCCGCTGTAGGGCCCGCGGGCAGGCCGCGGCGGTCGCCTGGCCGAGCAGGACGTGCATGCGTTCGGTGAGCTGCGCGACGGTGTCGGCGGGGGTGTGGAAGGCGAGCCGTACGTCGCCGTGGGCACGGGTGCGCTCGATGCGCAGGGTCAGTCCGTGCCGGCCGACGGCGAGCGGCTGGACGCGGACCGCGCCGTGCAGGCTGTCGGCGTCGACGAGCCGGGTGAGCCGCTCGACCGCGTCCGCGTGGCAGTCGGCGAGGTGCGTCAGCAGCCGGGCCTCGGCTGTGCCGAGCGGGTCGGGCGTGGCGGCGGCGAAGTCGTCGAGGTCCACGACCACGGCCCCGGAGGGCTGCCGCAGCACCACGCGCGTGGCCCGGAAGGCCAGCCGGCTCTCCCCCTCCACGGTGAACCAGCCCGCGAGCCACAGCCGGGCGCGGATCCGGCTGCGCACGGGGACGGGCGCCACGTCGGCGAACTCCAGCACCGCGGACGGCTCGCCGCGGGGCGCGCAGATCGCGGCCCCGAGCAGGGCGCTGTCCCCGGGCACGTCCACCAGCACCCGGCCGTCCTCGGTCACCGTGTGCGCGCCGACCAGCTCCTCCCGCGTGCCCTCCGCGGTCACCGAGCAGGACCACGCGGCGGCGAGCACCGAGCGCGCCCGCTCCGCAGCAGCAGGGGCCGCCGTCCAGCGGTGGCTGTCGTCGTGGCTGTCGTCACCCATCCCAGACCTCCTTAGGTAAGCCTTGCCTAACCTACCGAAGATCGGGGCGTGAGCCAACCACGTCACGTGATCTTTACGAGGCCTTTCAGGGAGTGAGGACACCCAGCAGGGCGCGGGCGCACAGCTCACGCACCTGATCCCGGCTCAACTCCGTACCGCGCAGCCACTCCAGACAGACGGACGTCGTGAACGCCAGCCAGCCGCGCACCGCGAGCCGCACCTCCGGCCGTTCCTGGAAGGCCGGGCCGAACTCGGGATCCGCGGCGAGCGCCGCGAGGATCTGCCGCTCCTGTGCGGCCAGGGCCCGCTGGTAGACGCGGCGCACCGCCTGGTCCCCGGCCGCGTCGGCGCGGTGGAAGGCGCGGTAGCCGTGGGCGTGGACCCGGACGTACTCCAGGAACGTGTCCAGGCCGCCCGCGAGTTGCTCGCGCACCGGGACCCCGGGCACCGCCGCCGTCATGCGCAGCATCCGCTCGCTCTCGCGCTCGACGACCGCCGCGAAGAAGTCCCGCTTGGTCGGGAAGTAGTGGTACAGCAGCCCGCGCGACACCCCGGCGATCTCGGCGACCTGCTCGATCCACACGTCGTCGTACGGACTCTCCGAGAACAGCCGCGCACCGACGGCCAGAAGCTGTTCCCGGCGCTCCTCGGTGCTGAGCCGGCGGCGCGTGCGCCCGCTCTGGTTCGCGGCCATGCCCGCACTTTACTTGACGTCGGTTCAACAACCGGACCAGACTGAACCGCGCTATTGAACCCACGTACAACACGTGCCAACCCACCGCTGTATCAAGGGAGATCGCGTCATGACGGAGGCGCCGACACGGGACGGGCTGCCCAAGGGGTTCCGCAGTGCCGAGCTGGGCTGGCCGGAGCTGGACCGCATTCCGCATCCGCCGCACCGGATCCCGCTGCTCGGTGACGTGGTGGGCGTGAACCGGCGCACTCCCCTGCAGGACACGCTGCGGTACGCCCACGAACTGGGCCCGGTCTTCCGCCGGAAGGCCTTCGGCAAGGAGTTCGTGTTCGTGTGGGGCGCCCGGCACGCGGCCGACCTCGCGGACGAGTCGCGGTTCGCCAAGCACGTGGGGCTCGGCATAGCGAACCTGCGGCCGGTGGCCGGGGACGGGCTGTTCACGGCGTACAACCACGAGCCCAACTGGCAGCTGGCGCACGACGTGCTCGCCCCGGGGTTCAGCCGCGATGCCATGGCCGGCTACCACCCGATGATGCTGGCCGTCGCGCGGCAGTTGGCGGAACACTGGGACCGGGCGGCGGCCTCGGGCCGGGCGGTGGACGTGCCGGACGACATGACCAAGCTGACGCTGGAGACCATCGCCCGCACCGGCTTCGGCCACGACTTCGAGTCGTTCGAACGCGCCCGGACGCATCCCTTCGTGACGGCGATGGTCGGCACGCTGTCGTACGCGCAGCGGCTCAACTCGGTGCCCTTCCCGCTGGCTCCGCTGCTGCTGCGCAGCGCGAGCCGCCGCAACGCGGCCGACATCGCCTACCTCAACCACACGGTCGACGAGCTGATCCGGGCCCGGCGCGCTTCCGGCCGCGGGCACGGGGACCTGCTCGACCGGATGCTGGAGACGGCCCACCCCGAGACCGGGGAGCGGCTGGAGCTCCGCAACGTCCGCCGCCAGGTCATCACCTTCCTCGTCGCCGGCCACGAGACGACGTCCGGCGCGCTCTCCTTCGCGCTGCACTACCTCTCCCGCCACCCCGAGGTCGCGGCCCGCGCCCGCGCCGAGGTGGACCGGGTCTGGGGCGACGCGACGGAACCGGCCTACGAGCAGGTGGCCAGGCTGCGCTACGTCCGCCGGGTGCTGGACGAGTCGCTGCGGCTGTGGCCCACCGCGCCCGCGTTCGCCCGGGAGGCACGGGAGGACACCGTGCTGGCCGGGGAGCATCCCATGCGGCGCGGGGCCTGGGCGCTGGTGCTGACGCCGATGCTGCACCGGGACACCGAGGTGTGGGGCGCGGACGCCGAGCGGTTCGACCCCGACCGCTTCGAGGCGCAGGCGGTACGGTCCCGGGCCCCGCACACCTTCAAACCGTTCGGGACCGGGGCGCGGGCCTGCATCGGGCGCCAGTTCGCCCTGCACGAGGCGACGCTGGTGCTCGGCCTGCTGCTGCGCCGCTACGAGCTGCTGCCCGACCCGGCGTACCGGCTGCGGGTGACCGAGCGGCTGACGCTGATGCCGGAGGGGCTGCGGCTGCGCCCGGAGCGCCGGACGCCGGTGCGGGAGCCGGCCTCAGACCTGCGCTGTCCAGTGCCCGGGGCGGGTGACTGACGCGGGCAGCCGCGTCCCGGCACTGCCCCGGGCCGCGTTCAGCTGCGGCTGGGTGAGGAAGAACGCCCCGGTCAGGTCGGCGTCCGTGAGGTCCGTGTCGCGCAGATCGGCGCCGATCAGGTCTGCGCCCCGCAGATCCGCGCCCGTGAGGTCGGCGGCGATGAGGTAGGCACCGCGCAGGTCGGCACCGCGCAGGTCGGCGCCCTTGAGGCGGGCGCCCATCAGGTCCGCGCCCCGGCGGTTCTTCTTGCGCCCCTTGGTGCCGGCCCTGGCCAGCTCGCTCGTCCTCAGCAGCAGGACGTTGACCTCCTGGCGGTGCGCCGCCACGTCCAGCCCGGCGAGCTCCTCGGGGGTCAGCCCGGTCAGCTCCTCGGTCTTCTCCAGGGTCTTGCGCAGATCGGCGTGGACGGGCCGGGCCGCGGGCAGGGAGAGCGCCTCGGTCAGGTACCACAGCAGCTCGTGGAGCTGCCGGACGACCGGGAAGACGTCGAACATGCGGCGGGCGTGCTCGGGCGGCCCGGACCGCCAGTCCCGGCCGCCGAAGGTGATCTGCGAGACCTGCTGCCCGGCGCCGAAGCAGTCGTAGACCGTGCAGCCGGTGAACCCTTTCTGTCGCAGCCTGGCGTGGATCCCGCAGCGGTGGTCGCTCTGCAGATTGCGGCAGGGTGTGCCGGCGTCCTTGTCGACGGCGAAGTCGGCCGAGGCCGCGAACGGCAGGGCGACGCAGCACAGTCCGAAGCACCGCTCGCAGTCGCCGCGCAGTTCCGCCCGCGCGGGCTGGTGATCTCGCATGACGTTCAGCATACGAAATGAAGAAACCCGCCGACGTCACGCTCTGCGTCATCTGGGGAACAGTTCGAACGCCACCGCCGGCTTGCCCCCGAACCGCTCCCCCGTGGCCTCGGCGTGCCCGGTGAGGAAGCCGCGGACGTAGGTCTCCGGGTCCTCGTCGGTCAGGGCCTCGATGTAGGTGCGGTGTTCCAGCAGGGAGCGCACCGCGCGTTCCATGCCGGACGTCGCGTCGACCGCGTGCGTGGGGGTGCTGGAACCGGCCACGGCGACCCAGCGCACGCCGTCCCAGGGCTGAAGGCCCTGCTCGGTGAGCTCCGGGAAGATCCACCGGTTGCCGGCGTCGCCTGCCGCGTCGAGCGTGGCCCGGCCGACCGCCACGTGGTCCGGGGTGTTCCAGGCGACACCGCCCCAGGTGTCCCGGTGGTTGAGCGTGATGACCAGCTCGGGCCGGTGCCGGCGGATCGCGGCGGCGATGTCGCGGCGCAGGGCGGTGCCGTACTCGATGACACCGTCCCTGTGGTCGAGGAACTCCACGGCCGACACGCCGACCACCGCCGCGCTCGCCCGCTGTTCCCGCTCCCGCAGCGGACCGCACCGCCCGGGCTCCAGTGTGTCGATGCCCGCCTCGCCCCGGGTCGCCAGCACATAGGCGACCTCGCGGCCCTCGTCGGTCCAGGCCGCGATCGCCGCCGAGCAGCCGTACTCCAGGTCGTCGGGGTGGGCCACGACCGCGAGGGCACGCCGCCAGTCGCCGGGCATGGGCTGGAGTTGAGTGGTCGTCATGCCCGCAGACTAATCCGCGCCACCGGCATCGCCACGTGTTTACGGCACGGCATCACGCCTCGTTCCGCACCAGCGCCAGCAGCCGGTCGAGGACCCGCTGGCCACCGGTCCGCACGCCGTCGTGCTCGAACTCGTCCGTGACCCAGGTGCGCAGGCCGCGGATCGTGCGGGCGGTCCGCAGGGAGTGGGCGGTGTCCACGTACATGTCGTCGTGGTAGACGGCGGCGACGACCGGTACCTCGTTCGCGGCGAGGCGGGCCGGGTCGTACAAGGGGGTCCAGTCGGTGCGGGCGGCGAGCAGGTCGGCGGTCTCGCGCAGGGGGCGCAGCGCCGGGTCGCAGTCGAACATCCAGGGGTGGATCGACTCGCCGGTGAACAGCAGCGGTTCGTCTCCCGCGAGGGCCTTCGCGGCGTCGAACTGCGGGAACTCGGCGCGGACCCGCTCGGCCGACCAGGCGGTGGGCCGGGCGTCCTGGCCGTAGATCGACTCGTGGATCAGGGCGTACAGCGGGTGGCGGGCGTAGGACAGCATGCCCTGCGCCTGCTCCTGGAACGCGTCGGAGAGCGCGAGGCCCTGCGAGGTGCGGACGAAGGCGTTCTCCAGGAGGTAGTGCAGGCGGTGGGTGCCGTCGCCGGTGCCGAGGACGATGCCGAGGGACTGGAAGGCCTCGACGGTGAGCCGGTAGCCGTTCGGCAGGACCACGTCGTGCGTGAGGAGGTGGTCGGCGATCCGGCGGGCGCGCTCGGCGTCCTGCGGGTAGCGCGCGTAGTGCGCGGTGACCTTGCGTTCGATGCGCGGGAAGGCGGCCCGGTAGACGTCGTCGGCGTGGGCGTCCAGGGAGGGCAGTCCGCCCGTGATCACGGCGGTGGCCAGGCCCTCGGGCGCGAGGGACAGGTAGGTGGTCAGGCAGAAGCCGCCGAAGCTCTGGCCGAGGACGGTCCAGGGGGCGCCGCCGGTGACCTGCGCGCGGATCGCCTCGCAGTCGCGGACGATCGAGTCGGCGCGGAAGTGCGTGAGGTAGTCGGCCTGCTCGGCCGGGCCGCCGCGCAGCGGGAGCGTCTGCCGGTTGGCGGGCGTGCTGTGGCCGGTGCCGCGCTGGTCGAGCAGGAGCACGCGGTACTCCTTCAGCGCGCGGCCGAGCCAGCCGGGCCTGCCGACGGAGCGGTCCGCGCCGAAGCCGGGACCGCCCTGGAGGTACAGCAGCCACGGCAGATCCTGCTGCGCCTTGTCGGTCGCGACGACCTCGCGGGCGTACAGCTCGATCGTCTCGTCCTCGGGGCGGCTGTGGTCGAGGGGGACGGTGAAGCGGCGGTCGGTGAGGACGACTCCGGGCTGGCGGTAGCTGAGGGTCAACAGGGCTCCCGGGACGGACGGATTTTCGGACCGCGTCCCAGTTCATCACAGCCAGTGTCCGCGGGTGGCCCCTTCGGATCATGAAATCTTCCTGAACGACCGTTCAGGTTCAGCGTCCGGACAGGCTGGAGCGGCGGACCACCAGCTCGGGCTGGAGTACCACCCGCCGGTGCTCGTGCGGCCGGGCCGGACCCTCCTCCTCCGTCTCCTCCAGGAGCAGGTCGGCCGCCATGGCGCCCATGGTGACGGCGGGCTGCCGTACCGAGGTGAGCGGCACGGCCGCGGCCGCCGCGAACTCGATGTCGTCGTAGCCGACGATGGCGAGGTCGTCCGGGACGCCGACACCGGCCGCGTACATCGCCTGGAGGACCCCGAGCGCCAGCAGGTCGTTGGCGCAGAACACGGCGGTCGGCCGGTCGGCGAGGCCGAGCAGGCGGGCGCCGGCGTCGCGGCCCGCGGCGACGTCGAGCCGTTCGGTGGGCAGCTCGCGCAGCGCGTCGGGCCCGAGCCCGGCCTCGGCGAGCGCTTCGAGGGCGCCCGTGCGCCGGTCGCGGACCTGGGTGAGGCCGGGCGGGCCGCTGACGTAGGCGATGGAGCGGTGCCCGGCGTCGACGAGATGGCGTACGGCCAGGGCGCCGCCCGCGACGTCGTCGACGGAGACCGAGCACTCGGTGGTGCCTTCGGCGACCCGGTCGACCAGGACGAACGGGATGCCGTGGCGGCGGAACGCCTCGATGTTGCGGCCCGTGGCGTCGGCCGGGGTGAGCAGCACACCGCGCACGCGCTGCTCGGCGAAGAGCGACAGGTACTCGGCCTCCTCGCCCGGGTTCTGGGCGCTGTTGCAGACCATCACGCCGAGCCCGGCCTGTCGTGCGGCGCGTTCGGCGCCGCGGGCCACGTCGACGAAGAAGGGGTTGCCCATGTCGAGGACGAGCAGCCCCATGATGCGGCTGCGGCCCGCGCGCAGCTGGCGCGCGGACTCGCTGCGGACGTAGCCGAGCCGGTCTATCGCGGACAGCACGCGGGCCCGGGTCTCGGTGGCGACCGTGTCCGGGCGGTTGATCACGTTCGACACCGTGCCGACGGAGACTCCGGCGGCACGGGCGACGTCCTTGATACCCACCGACTGGGCCATCGGGCAGGGACCTCCAGGGGGAGACGAGGGGGGCGGCGGCCGGGGCGGCTTCACATTACGGCACGCCGCCCCGGGAACCGGGCGCGGTCAGGCGGGCAACCGGAAGTCGGTGACGTGCAGCGCCGAGGGCGTCGTACCGCTGGATTTCTCCTGGTACATGAACGACAGCACCCCGTCCTGCGCGACGCGCGTCTCGTCGACGACGACCTCGCCGAAGGCGTTGAGGCCGCTGCCGTCGAACAGGATCTTCCAGTCGGTGTAACCGGAGGCGGCCGAGGCGCCGGCGATCCGCCCGAAGGGGAAGATCGCGTAGGCGTTGTCGTACTTGTCCAGGACCAGCTTGGTGCGCTGGCTGGAGCTCAGCGGAACCGGGATCTCGGTCTTCTGCCAGGAGCCCGAGGCGTTCTTGCGGACGTGGAAGGCGCGTCCGTTGGCGGTGCGGTCGGCGACGTAGTTCGTGGTGCACTGCCCGAACCGGCCCGGGACGTAGGAGATGATCGCGTGCGGCCGGCCCGCGGAGTCGGTGAACTGGCTCTCCTGGTTCATCAGGGAGTGGTCCGGGTTGAGCGGGTCGACGACCAGGCCGGCGTCGGTGACGGAGACCTTGTCGGAGCCGCCGGTGACGCCGACGACGCTGCCCGCGTTGTTGCGCCAGGTGCGGCCGCGGTCGTCGGAGTAGACGTAGCCGGTGTCGTGGTTGGTGATGCCGCCGCCGTTGCACATCACGGCGCCGTTCTGCTCGCGCCAGGTGAAGAAGGAGTGCAGCCGGCCGTTCCGGTCGTAGTCGATGCCGTGCAGGTACATGTTGCGGGCGGTCGAGGAGCCGTGCTCGCTGGTGTACGTGCCGGTGGAGCTGGACCACTCCCCCAGGTTGGTCCACTTGGTGCCGTCGTACTCGGCGAGGGCGTTGCGGCCGTTGCCGGAGACGGCGACGCGGTAGCTCAGCTGGAGCTTGCCGTCGGGCGTGGATATGAACTGCGGGTAGGTGAACTGCGAGGTCAGCGCGAGGCCGTCCAGGGTGGACTGGGGCGCTCCGAAGCGGCTGGCGGTCCAGCTCAGCCCGCCGGGGTTGTCCAGGAGCCCGGCGACCGACTTGACGTAGGTGAAGCCGTCGCTGTGGGAGTCCATGTTGAGGTGCAACCGGCCGTCGACCTTGGAGACGCCCATGGAGATGACGTTGTGGGAGTCGTTGTACCGCAGGGTGTGCCCGACCTTCACCGTCGACCAGGTGCTGCCGCCGAGCACCCGTCGTCCGACGACGGCGTTGCGGTCGGCGGTGTACCAGACGGCGTACTGGTAGCCCTTGTAGGTCAGCAGGCCGTTCTTCTGGAAAGAGTTGTTGTTGACCAGTCCGTCGTACGACACGAAGAAGATGGCCTGGCTGTCGAGAGTCGTGGTGCCGGTCCGGGTGACGGAGGGCCCGGGGTCGGCGGCCCGCGCGGTGCCGGAGGCGAGGGCGGGGGTCACCACGGCTCCGGCGAAAGCGGCGGCCAGCAACGTACGTCTGTGCATCTCATGAACTCCATTGTTCAGGCGAGGTGGAACACTTCCGTGAGCGGTTTCATGGCCTCGTCGGGCCGGGCGCCGTCCAGCGACTCGAAGAACGGCGCCATCTCTGCCTGCCAGCGGGCGTTGACGTCGGTGGCTTCCATGCCGGCCTGGGCGGCCGCGAAGTCCTCGGTCTCCAGGTAGCCGACGAGCAGTCCGTCCTCGCGCAGGAAGAGCGAGTAGTTGTGCCAGCCGGTCGCCTTCAGGGCGTCGAGCATCTCGGGCCACACGGCGGCGTGCCGCTCGCGGTACTCGTCGAGGCGGTCCGCCCGGACCTTCAGCAGGAAGCACACGCGCTGCATCAACAACCCTTTCGGTGATCAGAAGTTGAACTGGTCGATGTTCTTGGCGTCGAACACGGTCGGCTTGCCGAGGCTGATCACTCCGTCCTTGCCGATGGTGTACTCGCCCATGGAGCCGGCCTTGAAGGTCTCGCCCTCCTTGCCGGTGATCTGCCCGGAGGACAGGGCGACGGCGGTACGGGCGGCCAGCTCGCCGAGCTTCGCCGGGTCCCACAGCTCGAACGCCTCGACGGTGCCGTTCTTGACGTACTTGCGCATGTCGTTCGGGGTGCCGAGGCCGGTCAGCTTGACCTTGCCCTTGTACTTGGAGCCCGACAGGTACTGGGCGGCGGCCTTGATGCCGACGGTGGTCGGGGAGATGATCCCCTTCAGGTTCGGGTACTCCTGGAGCAGGCCCTGGGTCTGCTGGAAGGACTGCTGGGCGTCGTCGTTGCCGTACGCGGTCTTCACCAGCTTCATGTTCTTGTACTCGGGCTTCTTCAGCTCGTCCTTCATGAAGTCGATCCAGGTGTTCTGGTTCGTCGCGGTCTGCGCGGCGGACAGGATCGCGATCTCGCCCTTGTAGCCGATCTGCTTGGCGAGCAGCTGCACCTCGGTCCGGCCCAGGTCCTCGGCGGAGGCCTGCGAGACGAAGGCGTTGCGGCAGTCGGGCGTGGTGTCGGAGTCGTACGTGACGACCTTGATGCCGTTCTTCATGGCCTGCTTGAGCGCGGTGCACAGGGCGCCCGGGTCCTGCGCGGAGACGGCCATCGCGTCGACCTGCTGCTGGGTGAGCGTGTTGACGTAGCTGACCTGCCCGGAGGTGTCGGTCGCGCTGGACGGACCGACCTCCTTGTAGCTGGAGCCGAGCTCCTTGAGCGCCTTCTCGCCGCCCTTGTCGGCGGTGGTGAAGTACGGGTTGTTGACCTGCTTGGGCAGGAACCCGACGGTGAGGCCCTTCTTCAGCTCGGCATTCGGGTCGGCCTTGCCGGCGGTGGCGGCGGAGCCGCCCTCATTGGCGACGTCCTTCTTGGTGGTGCCGCCACCGCAGGCGGTGAGCGCCAGGGCGAGCGAGGTGGCGGTGGCGAGCGCCGCGCAGCTGCGGCGGAGGGTTGACTTACGCATGACTTGTTCCTTTGAACGAGGTTGAGGGAAACGCCCTGCTTTCAGGGGCGCGGGGAACTGCGCGACCAGCCACAACCAGACGGTCAGCCGGAAGATTGAGCACGCACAACGGCGATCTGCCGAGCCACCCGAGGCCCGAGCACGGAAAGCACCAGCAACACACCGGTCACGACGATCTGTGACTGCGCGGAAACGTCCTGGAGGCTCATGACGTTCTGCAGCGCCCCCAGCAGGAACACCCCGGCGATGGCGCCGCCCAACGTGCCCTTGCCACCGTCGAAGTCGATACCGCCGAGCAACACCGCGGCCACAACCGACAGTTCGAGCCCCGTCGCGTTGTCGTACCGCGCACTCGCGTAGTGCAGCGCCCAGAAGATGCCGGTGAGCGAGGCCATCAACCCGGTCACCGTGAACAGCAGCAGCTTCTGCCGCTTGACCCGGATGCCGGCGAACCGCGCCGCCTCCTCACTCGCCCCGATCGCGAACAGCGACCGCCCGAACGGCGTGGCGTGCAGTGCGACCACAGCGATGGCGAGCAGGACGAGGAACGGCAGGAAGGCGTACGGGATGAAGGTGTCCCCGATGCGCCCGGCCGCGAAGTCCAGGTACTGCGTCGGGAAGTCGGTCACCGCGTCCGACCCGAGCACGATCTGCGCGACACCCCGGTACGCGGCCAGCGTGCCGATCGTGACGGCCAGCGAGGGCAGCCCCAGCCGCGTCACCAGCAGGCCGTTGATCAGCCCGCACACGACGCCCAGCAGCAGGCAGATCGGGATGATCGTCTCGATGGCCATGCCCTGGTTCCACAGGGCGCCCATCACCGCACCGGACAGACCCGCCGTGGACGCCACCGACAGGTCGATCTCCCCGGAGACGACCAGCAGGGTCATCGGCAACGCGATCAGCGCGATCGGCAGCGTGTTGCCGATCAGGAACGACAGGTTGAGCGCGTTGCCGAACCCGTCGACGAAGCCGAAGGAGAACAGCAGGACCACGATCAGCAGGGCGCCGACCACCGTGTCCCAGCGGACCGCTCGGCTCAGGGAGATGTCAGCCATGGCGGGCGTTCCTCTTCTTCAGGGCGGAGGCCACGCGCAGCGCGACGATCCGGTCGACCGCGATGGCGAGGATGAGCAGGATGCCGTTGATGGCGAGCACCCAGACGGAGCTGACGCCGAGGGCGGGCAGCACACTGTTGATGGACGTCAGCAGCAGCGCGCCGAGGGCCGCGCCGTAGACGCTGCCGGAGCCGCCGGTGAAGACGACACCGCCGACCACGACCGCGCTGACGACGGTCAGTTCGTAGCCGGTGCCGGTGCCGGAGTCGACGTTGCCGAACCGCGCGAGGTACATGGCGCCGGCGAGTCCGGCGAGGGCGCCGCAGAAGGTGTACGCGGCGAGGATCCGCTTGCGCACGGGGATGCCGGCGAGGCGGGCGGCCTCGGGGTTGGAACCCAGCGCGTACAGCTCGCGGCCGCTGGCGAAGTGCTTGAGGTAGTAGGCGGTGGCGATGAGGACCGCCAGCGCGATCAGCGCCAGGTACGGCACCGCCGAGATGCCGCCGGAGCCGAAGTCGACGAAACCGCCGGGCAGATCGGCCGCGGTGATCTGGCTGGAGCCGACCCAGATGGAGTCGATGCCGCGGATGATGTAGAGCGTGCCGAGGGTGACGACGAGCGCGGGCACCTGGCCGAGACTGACGAGCAGGCCGTTGAGCAGTCCGAAGCCGATGCCGAGCAGGACCGCCAGTGCGATCGCCACGACCGGGTTGCCGCCGCCCTGGAGATACGTTCCGGCGGCGAAGGCGCTGATGCCGAGCGTGGACCCGACGGACAGGTCGACGTTGCGGGTGATGACGACGAGGGACTGGCCGGTGGCGACCAGCACGAGGATCGTCGCGTTCAGCAGCAGGTCCTTGATGCCCTGTTCGGACAGGAACTGGCTGTTGCCGGCCTGGGTGACGGCGATCATCACCAGGAAGACGACCAGGATGGCGAGTTCGCGCATCTTGAAGACGCGGTCGACCAGCCGGGTGCCGCTCGACTTGGGCACGTCGGCCACGGGGGCCTCTTGGGGAGTGACGACCGTCATGCGGCGGCCCTCCCGGTGGCTGCGGCCATCACGGTTTCCTCGGTGGCGTCGGAGCGTGGGATCTCGGCGGTGAGCCGTCCCTCGTGCATGACCAGCACGCGGTCGGCCATGCCGAGGATCTCGGGCAGGTCGGAGGAGATCATCAGGACGGCGACGCCGTCGGCGGCCAGCTGGGACAGCAGCCGGTGCACCTCGGCCTTGGTGCCGACGTCGATGCCGCGGGTCGGCTCGTCGACGATCAGCACCCTGGGGCCGGTGGCGAGCCACTTGGCGAGCACGACCTTCTGCTGGTTGCCGCCGGACAGGGTGTTGACGGTGTCGGCGATCCGGGCGTACTTGACCTGGAGCTTGACGGCCCAGTCGAGGGAGCGGCTGCGCTCGGCGCCGCGGTCCATCAGACCCGCCTTCACCGTCGTGCGCAGTCCGGTGAGCCCGATGTTGCGCTCGATCGACATGTCCATCACCAGGCCCTGGGCGCGCCGGTCCTCGGGGACCAGGGCCAGTCCGGCGGACATCGCGGTGGACGGGGCGCCGTTGACCAGGGCCTTGCCGTCGACGGTGACCTCGCCGGCGTCCCAGCGGTCGATGCCGAACACGGCCCGGGCGACCTCCGTACGCCCGGCGCCGACGAGTCCGGCGAGGCCGACGATCTCGCCGTGCCGTACCTCGAAGGAGACGTCGGTGAACACGCCCTCGCGGGTCAGGCGGCGCACGCTCAGGGCGACCTCGCCCGGCTGCACGTCCTGCTTGGGGTAGAGCTCGTCGAGGTCGCGGCCGACCATGCGGCGCACCAGGTCGTCCTCGGTCATGCCCTCCAGTGGCTCACTGCCGACCAGGGCGCCGTCGCGCAGGGTGGTGACCCGCTGGCAGATCTCGAAGATCTCCTCCAGGCGGTGGGAGATGAACAGCACGGCGGCGCCCTGGTCGCGCAGGGTGCGTACGACGCCGAAGAGGCGGGCGACCTCGCTGCCGGTGAGCGCGGCGGTCGGCTCGTCCATGATCAGGACGCGGGCGTCGAAGGAGAGGGCCTTGGCGATCTCGACGATCTGCTGGTCGGCGATGGACAGGCCGCGGGCGGGCCGGTCGGGGTCGAGTTCGACTCCGAGGCGCTCCATGAGGGCGGCGGTCGCGTTGTGGGTGGCCTTGTGGTCGATCCGGCCGAGGGCGCGCCGGGGCTGGCGGCCCATGTAGATGTTCTCGGCGATCGACAGGTCGGGGAAGAGCGTGGGCTCCTGGTAGATCACGGCGATGCCGGCGTCGCGGGCGTCACCGGGGCCGTGGAAGGTGACGGGCGCACCGTCGAGCAGCACCTGGCCGGCGTCCGGCCGGTGCACTCCGGCGAGTGCCTTGATGAGGGTGGACTTGCCGGCACCGTTCTCACCGGCGAGCGCGTGCACCTCCCCGGGGAACAGCTCCAGGGAGACGTCCCGCAGTGCGCGGACCGCACCGAAGGACTTGGAGACGTCCTTCAGTGCCAGAACCGGGGCCGGACCCGTGGTGGACGGGTGGGTCATGGGGGCTCCTCGACGACGCCGGCGGGACAGCCTCTCGGCGTCGCGGGCGTCGTGAAAGGTTTCAACTGGGTTGCCGGGACGTTAGGCGGGTCGCGCATGTCACGTCAATGGGTTCCGGTCGAAAATGTTTCGAGGACAGAAGGTCACGCCCTGGTCACGAGTAACCGTGTCGACCGGAGGGGTTGACACCCCTTCGGGGGGCCCATAACTTCGCGTTCTGAATCGTTTCATTCGGTGGTCGTTACGACCCGATGCCTCAGGAGCCCTGACGTGACCGAGCTCGCCGCGGTGAAGGCCGCTCTCAAGACCCAGGCAGTCGAGACGCCGTCGTGGGCGTACGGGAACTCGGGCACGCGCTTCAAGGTGTTCGCGCAAGCGGGTGTGCCGCGCAATCCGTACGAGAAACTGGACGACGCGGCGAAGGTGCACGAGTTCACGGGGGTCGCCCCGACGGTTGCCCTGCACATTCCGTGGGACAAGGTCGACGACTACGCGGCGCTGGCGAAGCACGCGGAGCAGCGGGGCGTGAGGTTGGGGGCGATCAACTCCAACACGTTCCAGGACGACGACTACAAGCTCGGAAGCATCTGCCACCCGGAGGCTTCCGTGCGCCGCAAGGCCGTCGACCACCTGCTGGAGTGTGTCGACATCATGGATGCGACGGGTTCGACGGACCTGAAGCTGTGGTTCGCCGACGGGACGAACTATCCCGGGCAGGACGACATCCGGGCCCGGCAGGACCGGCTCGCCGAGGGGCTCGCGGAGGTCTACGAGCGGCTGGGCGACGGGCAGCGGATGCTGCTGGAGTACAAGTTCTTCGAGCCGGCCTTCTACTCGACGGATGTGCCGGACTGGGGCACGGCGTACGCCCACTGCCTGAAGCTCGGGCCGAAGGCGCAGGTCGTCGTCGACACGGGGCATCACGCGCCGGGGACCAATATCGAGTTCATCGTGGCGACGCTGCTGCGGGAGGGGAAGCTCGGGGGGTTCGACTTCAACTCGCGGTTCTACGCGGATGACGACCTGATGGTGGGCGCGGCGGACCCCTTCCAGCTGTTCCGGATCATGTACGAGGTGATCCGGGGCGGGGGGTTCTCGCCCGAGGTGGCGTTCATGCTCGACCAGTGCCACAACATCGAGGCGAAGATCCCGGCGATCATCCGGTCGGTGATGAATGTGCAGGAGGCGACGGCGAAGGCGCTGCTCGTCGACCGGGAGGCGCTGGGTGAGGCGCAGAGGTCGGGGGACGTGCTCGGGGCGAATGCCGTGGTGATGGACGCGTACAACACCGATGTCCGGCCTCTTCTGGCCGAGGTGCGGGGGGAAATGGGTCTCGACCCGGATCCGATCGCCGCGTATCGCCGTTCCGGGTGGGCGGAGAAGATCGTTGATGAGCGGGTTGGTGGGGAGCAGGCGGGGTGGGGTGCGTAAGCGTCTGCCGAGATCTGTTGTCTGCGGGGGGCGGGCCGAGTGTGGCTGGTCGCGCCCCGCGGCGGAGCCGCTGATCGACACAGCCCCGCGCCCCTGAAGAACCCACCCTCCGTTGAAAGGAACCGGTATCCATGACACCGCACCCCGAAGCCGCCGCTCTCCTGGCTCGTTCCCACCGGCTCGGCTCCGATCCCCGTAACACCAACTACGCGGGAGGCAACGCCTCCGCCAAAGGCACCGAGACCGACCCCGTCACCGGTGGTGATGTCGAGCTGATGTGGGTGAAGGGGTCCGGCGGTGACCTCGGCACGCTCACCGAGGCGGGACTCGCCGTGCTCCGGCTGGACCGGATGCGGGCGCTCGTCGATGTCTATCCGGGGGTGGAACGCGAGGACGAGATGGTCGCCGCGTTCGACTACTGCCTGCACGGGAAGGGCGGTGCGGCGCCGTCCATCGACACCGCCATGCACGGGCTCGTCGAGGCCGCCCACGTCGATCACCTCCACCCGGACTCCGGTATCGCGCTGGCGTGTGCCGCCGACGGGGAGAAGCTGACCGCCGAGTGTTTCGGGGACAGTGTCGTGTGGGTGCCGTGGCGGCGGCCCGGGTTCCAGCTGGGGCTGGACATCGCGGCCGTGAAGGAGGCCAATCCGCAGGCCATCGGGTGCGTTCTGGGCGGGCACGGGATCACGGCCTGGGGTGACACGTCCGAGGAGTGCGAGCGGAACTCGCTGCACATCATCCGGACCGCGGAGAAGTTCCTCGCCGAGCGCGGCAAGGACGAGCCCTTCGGGCCGGTGATCGAGGGGTACGCCGCGCTGAGTGCCGGAGAGCGACGGGAGCGGGCCGCCGCGCTCGCGCCGTACGTCCGCGCCCTCGCGTCCCAGGACCGGCCTCAGGTCGGGCACTTCGACGACTCCGAGGTGGTCCTCGACTTCCTGGCGAGCGCCGAGCATCCGCGGCTGGCCGCGCTGGGCACTTCCTGCCCGGACCACTTCCTGCGGACCAAGGTGCGGCCGCTGGTCCTCGACCTGCCGCCCACGGCTCCACTCGACGAGGCGATCGCCCGGCTGAAGGAGCTGCACGCGGAGTACCGCGAGGAGTACGCCGCCTACTACCAGCGGCACGCCGAGCCCGACTCCCCCGCCATGCGCGGCGCCGACCCGGCCATCGTGCTGGTCCCGGGCGTGGGCATGTTCAGCTACGGCAAGGACAAGCAGACCGCCCGGGTGGCCGGCGAGTTCTACGTCAACGCCATCAATGTGATGCGCGGGGCGGAGGCCGTGTCCACGTACGCGCCCATCGAGGAGTCGGAGAAGTTCCGTATCGAGTACTGGGCGCTGGAGGAGGCCAAGCTCCAGCGGATGCCGAAGCCCAAGGCGCTCGCGACGCGGGTCGCTCTGGTCACGGGTGCAGGCAGCGGCATCGGGAAGGCGATCGCGCACCGGCTGGCCGCCGAGGGCGCCTGTGTGGTCGTGGCCGATCTGAACGGGGAGAACGCGGCCGCGGTCGCCGAGGAGCTGGGCGGTCCGGACAAGGCCGTCGCCGTGACCGTGGACGTGACGTCCGAGGAGCAGATCGCCGAGGCGTTCAAGGCGGCCGTGCTGGCGTTCGGCGGTGTCGATCTGGTCGTCAACAACGCCGGTATCTCGATCTCCAAGCCGCTGCTGGAGACGTCGGCCAAGGACTGGGACCTCCAGCACGACATCATGGCCCGCGGCTCCTTCCTCGTGTCGCGGGAAGCGGCCCGGGTGATGATCGCGCAGGAGCTGGGGGGCGACATCGTCTACATCGCCTCGAAGAACGCCGTGTTCGCCGGGCCCAACAACATCGCCTACTCGGCCACCAAGGCCGACCAGGCCCACCAGGTGCGGCTGCTCGCCGCCGAGCTGGGCGAGCACGGCATCCGGGTCAACGGCGTCAACCCCGACGGTGTCGTACGGGGCTCCGGGATCTTCGCCGGCGGGTGGGGCGCCAAGCGAGCCGCCGTGTACGGGGTCGAGGAGGAGAAGCTCGGCGAGTTCTACGCCCAGCGGACCATCCTCAAGCGTGAGGTGCTGCCCGAGCACGTCGCGAACGCGGTCTTCGCCCTCACCGGCGGCGACCTCACCCACACCACCGGGCTGCACGTCCCGGTCGACGCCGGCGTCGCGGCCGCCTTCCTGCGGTGAGCGCGGCCGTGAAGTCGTACGCCGCGGTCGACCTCGGCGCGTCCAGCGGGCGCGTCATGGTCGGCCGCGTCGGGCCCGACAGCCTGGAGCTGACCGAGGCGCACCGCTTCCCGAACCGGCCCGTGCGTGTGCCCGAGGGTCTGCGCTGGGATGTGCTCGGCTTGTACGCGGGAGTGCTGGAGGGGCTGAAGGCGGCCGGGCAGGTCGACTCCGTCGGGATCGACAGCTGGGCCGTGGACTACGGACTGCTCGACGCGGACGGGGCGCTGCTCGGCAATCCCGTGCACTACCGGGACTCCCGGACGGAGGGGGTCGCGGAGAAGGTGTGGGCGACCGTCCCGGCGGAGGAGCTGTACGCGGCGACCGGGTTGCAGTACGCGCCTTTCAACACCCTGTACCAGCTGACGGCCGCCCGGTCCTCGGCCCAGCTGTCCTCCGCCCGGCGGCTGCTGCTCATCCCCGACCTCCTGACGTACTGGCTCACCGGCGAGCAGGGCACCGAGCTCACCAATGCCTCGACGACCCAGCTGATCGATCCCCGGACCCGCGACTGGGCGTACGACATCGCCTCGCGGCTGGGCATCGACCTGGGCCTGTTCGCGCCACTGCGGCAGCCCGGTGATCCGGCGGGTGTGCTGCGGGAGACGGTGCTGGAGGAGACCGGGCTGACCGGTCCCGTGCCCGTGACGGCGGTCGGGTCGCACGACACCGCGTCGGCCGTGGCCGCCGTACCCGCCGGGCAAGAGCGGTTCGCGTACATCTGCACCGGCACCTGGTCCCTGGCCGGACTGGAGCTGGACGCGCCGGTGCTGACCGAGGAGAGCCGGGCGGCCAACTTCACCAACGAGCTGGGGCTGGACGGCACGGTCCGGTACCTGCGCAACATCATGGGGCTGTGGCTGCTCCAGGAGTGTGTGCGGGCCTGGGGCGAGCCGGACCTGGGCGCGCTGCTGCTGGAGGCGTCCAAGGTGGAGGCGCTGCGGTCCGTGGTGGACGCGGGCGACGCGGCGTTTCTCGCGCCGGGGCGGATGCCGGAGCGGATCGCCGAGGCGTGCCAGGCCTCGGGGCAGCCCGTGCCCGGGTCGCCGGCCGAGGTGACGCGCTGCATCCTCGACTCCCTCGCCCTGGCCCACCGCAAGGCCGTCCAGGACGCGCAGCGGCTCGCCGGGCATCCGGTCGACGTCGTGCACGTGGTGGGCGGCGGGACGCGCAACGCGCTGCTGTGCCAGCTGACCGCCGACGCCTGCGGGCTGCCGGTGGTGGCGGGGCCGACCGAGGCGGCCGCCCTGGGGAACGTGCTCGTGCAGGCGCGGGCCCACGGGCTGGCCGGTGACCTGGCGGGGATGCGGCGGCTGCTCGTCCGCACCCAGCCGCTCACGCGGTACGAGCCGCGCGGCGGGACCGAGCGGTGGCGCGCCGCGCAGGACCGGCTCGCCGGGGACTGACGGGGTCTCCCCCGGGCCCCGTTCCCCCACTACGCTGCAACTCATCCGATGACCGACCACTAGGAGCCGCGATGCGTGTCGCCCTGTTCCTGACCTGCGTCAACGACACGCTGTATCCGGACACCGGGCGCGCCGTGGTGAAACTGCTGACCAGACTGGGCGTCGACGTCGACTTCCCGATGGCGCAGACGTGCTGCGGCCAGGCGCACTACAACACCGGATACCGTCACGAGGCCGAACCGCTCGCCCGGCACTTCTCCGATGTCTTCGGCGAGTACGAGGCGATCGTGACGCCGTCCGGCTCGTGCGGGGCGATGGTGCGGGAGCTGTACCCGCGGATGGGCGACCGGGCCCGGGCGGAGGGGCGCGGGGACACCCTCGCGGCCACGCTGGCGCCGGTGGTGCCGAAGACGTACGAGCTCACCGAGTTCCTCGTGGACGTGCTGGGCGTGACGGATGTCGGGGCGTACTACCCGCACAAGGTGACCTACCACCCGACCTGTCACGGGCTGCGGGGACTCGGGCTCGGTGAGCGGCCGCGGCGGCTGCTCCAGGCCGTGAAAGGGCTGGAGCTGGTCGAACTGCCGGGGGCCGAGGAGTGCTGCGGGTTCGGCGGCACCTTCGCCGTGAAGAACGCCGACGTCTCGGCGGCCATGGGCGCCGACAAGGTGCGCAACGCCGAGTCGACGGGCGCCGAGGTGCTGTGCGCGGCCGACAACTCCTGCCTGATGCACATCGGCGGGACGATGGCCCGGCTGCGGACCGGCATGCGCCCGGTGCACATCGCGGAGATCCTGGCGAGCACGGAGGAGGAACCGGCCGTATGAGCGGGACGTATCTCGGGATGCCGGCGTTTCCGGAGGCCGCGCGGGAGGCCGTGGGCAACCAGACCCTGCGCGGCAACCTGCGGCACGCCACGCACACCATCCGCGCCAAGCGGGCCAAGGCCGTGACGGAGGTGTCCGACTGGGCCGAACTGCGCGAGGCGGGCAAGCGGATCAAGGACCACACACTGCGCCATCTCGACCGCTACCTGGAGCAGTTGGAGGAGGCGGTGACCGCGGCCGGCGGCATCGTCCACTGGGCCGCCGACGCGGCCGAGGCCAACGAGATCGTCACCCAGCTCGTGAAGATGACCGGCGAGTCGGAGGTCGTCAAGGTCAAGTCGATGGCCACGCAGGAGATCGGGCTCAACGAAGCGCTGGAGGCCGAGGGCATCCGCGCCTACGAGACGGATCTCGCCGAGCTGATCGTGCAGTTGGGCAAGGACCGCCCCTCGCACATCCTCGTCCCGGCCATCCACCGCAACCGCGGCGAGATCCGCGACATCTTCTCCCGGGAGATGAGCGAGTGGGGCCGCCCGGCCCCCGAGGGGCTCACCGACACGCCCGCCGAACTCGCCGAGGCGGCCCGGCTGCACCTGCGGGAGAAGTTCCTGCGCGCCAAGGTCGGCATCTCCGGGGCCAACTTCATGGTCGCCGAGACGGGCACGCTGGTGGTCGTGGAGTCGGAGGGCAACGGCCGGATGTGCCTGACGCTGCCCGAGACGCTGATCTCGGTGGTCGGCATCGAGAAGATCGTGCCGACGTGGCGGGACCTGGAGGTGTTCCTCCAGACCCTCCCCCGCTCCTCGACGGCGGAGCGCATGAACCCGTACACGTCGACGTGGACCGGGACGACCGACGGGGACGGGCCGAGCACCTTCCACCTGGTGCTGCTGGACAACGGCCGCACCGACACCCTCGCCGACGAGGTCGGCCGGCAGGCGCTGCGCTGCATCCGCTGCTCGGCGTGTCTCAACGTGTGCCCGGTGTACGAACGGGCCGGCGGCCACGCCTACGGCTCGGTGTACCCGGGGCCGATCGGCGCCATCCTCAGCCCCCAGCTGCGGGGCACGGGCAGTGAGATCGACGCCTCGCTGCCGTACGCGTCCTCGCTGTGCGGGGCGTGCTACGAGGTGTGCCCGGTCGCCATCGACATCCCCGAGGTGCTGGTGCATCTGCGGGAACGGGTCGTCGAGGGCGGGGAGGTCACCCGGGAGGGCAACAAGGTGGTGCTGCGGCCGGCGAAGGGGCATGCCGCCGAGCGGGCGGCGATGCGCGCGGCCCGCTGGGCGTTCACGCACCCGGGCGCGCTGCGCACCGGCCAGCGCGCCGCCTCCCGGACCCGGCGCTTCCATCCCCGTACGCTGCCCGGGCCCGGCCGGGCCTGGAGCGGGACCCGGGATCTGCCGCCGGTGCCGGCCGAGCCGTTCCGGGACTGGTGGCAGCGGACACGCGGCGGGAAGGACGGTGCCAGGTGAACAGCAGGGAGCGGATTCTCGGGCGGGTGCGGCGCGCGCTGGCGGACGTGCCGCGGGACGACCCGTCGTACGAGCAGGCGGTCTCACGCGACTACGCGCGTGAGCACGGGGATCGGAGTGTCGAGGAGACCGTCGAGTTGCTCGCCGAGAATCTGGCGGACTACCGGGCGATCGTGCACCGCACGGACGGCGAGGGGCTGGCGGGAGTGATCGCGGGGCTCCTGGAGAAGCGCGGGTCGGCGTCGGTGCTCGTGCCGCCCGGCCTGGACGAGGGGTGGCTGGCGGCGACCGGTGTGACGCGGGTGGCGGACCGGGCGGACAGCACGCCGCAGGAACTCGACCAGGTCGACAGCGTGGTGACGGCCTGTGCGGTCGCGATCGCGGAGACCGGGACGATCGTGCTGGACGGCTCGCCCGACCAGGGGCGGCGCCGGATCACTCTCGTCCCCGACCACCACGTCTGTGTGGTGCGCGTCCCCGAGCAAGTCGTGTCCTCCGTGCCCCAGGGGCTCGAACGCCTCGACCCGGCACGTCCGTTGACGTGGATCTCCGGGCCGTCGGCGACCAGTGACATCGAGCTGGACCGGGTCGAGGGCGTGCACGGTCCGCGCACGCTGGAGGTGGTGCTCGTGGGTCAGGGCAGGATCGAGTCCACGTAGCCGCCGTCGACGCGCAGGGCGCCGCCCGTGGTCGCCGAGGCCTGGTCGGAGGCGAGGTAGACGACCAGTACAAGGGCTGGCCGGTCGTCGAGGCCGAGCAGGACCCGCACGGGCCGCGCCCGCCCCTGTACTACGCCAAGCTGGCCCGTGCGTACCTGAAGGGGCTGGGGCTGTGAGCACGTACGCCACGCCGAGGTTCACCGAGTCGGTCATCGACGCCGACCCGCGTGACGGCTACTTCCTCCAGGCCGTCGACATCGACGGCGACGGACGTCCGGACCTGGTTGCCTCCGGGCTCAGCCAGGGCCAGGTCGTCTGGTACCAGAACCCGTCCTGGACCAAGCGGACCATCGCGGACTTCGGCGGCCACAAGCCGGTCGCCCTGGACCAAGCGGACCATCGCGGACTTCGGCGGCCACAAGCCGGTCGCCCTGGACGCCGCCGACCTCTCCGGCGACGGGCTGCCGGACCTGGTGCACGGCGTGGTGGCGGCCCGCTTCCCCGGCACCCCGCGCCCGGACCGGGAGTCGTTCCTGCTGGCCGGCGGCGAGGGAATCAACTGGCTGGGTCCCGGCCCCGGAGCGAACGGGCCCTGGCAGCACGTCACCCGCGGCACGGGTGTGCCGCCGCAGAAGTCGCCGGAGCTGGGCCGGTACTTCCAGGGCAGCGGGAACCTCGCGGTCGGGCGGATCGGCGGTCGGTCCTGCGCGGTGATCGTCACACTGGAGCCGTTCCACGGGAACACCGTCACGGCCTACGTACGGCCCGACACCACGGCCTCGCCGTTCACCAGGCCGTGGCGGCGCAACGTACTGAAGGTGTTCGCCCACCCGGAGCCCAAGCTGGATGCCGCAGGACACCATGTCGTCGTCGCGGACTTCGACAACGACGGGGACGACGAGTTCCTGATCGGCATGCGGGGTCCCGCGCCGGCGCAGGGTGTCTGGTACCTCAAGCTCGACGCGCAGGGCAACACGCTCCTCGAAGAGCAGGTGAGCACCCAGTCCACGGCCCGGATCGCCGTCGCGGACTTCAACGGTGACGGCAGGCCGGACTTCGCCATCACCGCCTACGACACGGTCGGCTACTACCGGGCCAAGGACCCGAAGGTGCGCCTCTACACCAACGCCTTCGCCTGGCCCTCCGCGGTCACCCCGCCGCCGGGCGGCGACGGCTGACCCTCGCACGGCCGGTACGGTCCCGTATCGCGGGGTGTCGCCCAGCACACCCCGCGATACGGGTTCTGCACGCGGGACCCTCGTGACATCATCGGTGAGCAAGCGCTTGGACACCTTGGACACCCTGTCTGCCCTGCCCCTGCCGCCGACCTGGAGGCCCCGTTGTTCACATCCGTCGACGACGTCTCCGCGCGTCTGGCCGAGACCGGCTATCTCGCCTCGCCCGCCGTCGCCACGACCGTCTTCCTCGCCGACCGCCTCGGCAAGCCGCTGCTGGTGGAGGGCCCGGCGGGCGTCGGCAAGACGGAGCTCGCCAAGGCCGTCGCCGAGGTGGCGGGGGCGCGCCTGGTGCGTCTGCAGTGCTACGAGGGGGTCGACGAGTCCCGCGCGCTGTACGAGTGGAACCACGCCAAGCAGCTCCTGCGCATCAGCGCCGGCCGCGACGAGACGTGGGACGAGACGCGCACGGACATCTTCAGCGAGGAGTTCCTGCTCACGCGGCCGCTGCTGACCGCCATCCGGGGTGACGACCCGAAAGTGCTGCTGATCGACGAGACCGACAAGGCGGACGTCGAGGTGGAGGGCCTGCTCCTGGAGGTGCTCAGCGACTTCCAGGTGACCGTGCCGGAGCTGGGCACCATCGCCGCGACGCGCCGCCCCTTCGTCGTCCTCACGTCCAACGCGAGCCGGGAACTGTCCGAGGCGCTGCGCCGCCGCTGTCTCTTCCTCCACATCGGCTTTCCCGAGGAGGAGCTGGAGCGCCGCATCGTACGGCTGAGGGTGCCGGGGCTCGACGAGGCGCTGGCCCGCTCGGTCGTCCGGGTCGTGGGCGCGCTGCGGGCGATGGACCTGCGCAAGGTGCCGTCGGTCGCCGAGACCATCGATTGGGCGCGCACCCTGCTCGCCCTCGGCGCGGAAGCCCTGGACGAGACGGTGGTGCAGGCCACGCTCGGGGTGCTCCTCAAGCACCAGGACGACGTGCTCAAGGCGAGCGCCAAGCTCGACCTGGACGCCCTGTGACGGTGCCGGCGGGCGTCGCGGAGCGACTGACCTCCCTGGTCGGGGCGCTGCGCGCACACGGCCTGCGGATCGGCACCGGCGAGACGGTCGACGCGGCGCGGGCGGTCGAGGCGCTCGGCCTCGCGGACCGGGAGCTGCTGCGCGAGGGGCTCGCGGCGACGCTGCTGCACGGCACCGGCGGGCGCCAGGTCTTCGACCCGGTCTTCGACCTGTATTTCCCGCGCGGTGTCGGTGGCCCGGAGGAGAAGTCCGCCGGCCGGGACGATCTGCGCGACCGGCTGGCGGCCGCGCTCGCCGCCGACGACCGGGCGCTGCTGTCCCGGCTGGCGGTCGAGGCGGTCGACGGTTTCGGCGGGTACGGTTCCGGGCCGGAGTCGGATGGCTGGTCGTCGTACCAGACGCTGGAACGGCTGCGTCCGCAGACGCTGCTCGCCCGGGTCCGCGACGACGTGCGCGGCCGGGGCGGGAGCGAGGGGTTCCTGGACCGGCTGCTGGAGGACGAGATCCGGCGGCGCATCGAGGGCTTCCGCGCGCTGGTGGCGGCGGAGGCGCGACGCCGGGTCGCCGAGCGGCGCGGCCGGGACGAGATCGCCCGGCGGGCGGTGGCCCCGACCGCCGACCAGGTCGAGTTCCTGTTCGCCGGAAGGGCGCGGCTGGCCGAGTTGCGCCGGACGGTTCAGCCGCTCGCCCGCAAGCTCGCGACCCGGCTCGCGGCCCGACGCCGCCGGGCCTCCCGGGGCGCGATCGACCTGCGGCGGACTCTGCGCGGTTCGCTGTCGACGGGCGGCGTGCCGATGAAGCCGGTGCTGCGCAGGCGGCGTCCCGTCCGCCCCGAACTGGTGCTGCTGTGCGATGTGTCGGGGTCGGTGTCGGGCTTCTCCGACTTCACGATGCTGCTGGTGCAGGCGCTGCACGACCAGTTCAGCAAGGTGCGGGTGTTCGCCTTCGTCAACCGGATCGACGAGGTGACCGGGCTCCTGAGGCACGGCACCGCGGACGCGGAAGGGCTCGGTGCCCGTATCGCGGCGGAGGCCACGCTCACGGGCTGGCAAGGCAGCAGCGACTACGGCATGGCCCTGGGTGAGTTCGCGGAGCGCTACGGCGACGCGGTCGGCCCGCGCACGACCGTGTTCGTCCTCGGTGACGCCCGTACCAACATGAGCGACCCGAACCTGCCGGCCCTGCGGCGGATCGCCGAACGGGCCCGCCGCGTCTACTGGCTGAACCCCGAGCAGCGTTCACGCTGGGGCACGGGCGATTCCGCCGCGCCCGCCTACGCCGAGCTGGTCGAGATGCACGAGTGCCGCACCGCCCGGCAGCTGAGCGCGCTGGTGGGGCGGCTGCTGCCCGTGTGATCAGGCGGCCCCGTACGAACCGCGGTGGGGCTAGTCCTTCTTGGCGTACTCCTTGGCCATGCTGCCCGCGAAGTCGTAGACCACGCACTGCTCGTCGCCGACGACCCAGGCGTCGTGGCCGGGCGGGCAGACGAACACGTCGCCGGGTCCCACTTCGCCTTCCGCTCCGTCGTTCATGCGGATGCGCATACGGCCCGAGACGACGTAGCCGTTGTGGTGGATCTGGCAGCTGTCGGTCCCGGCGATCGGAGCCACGGACTCGGACCAGCGCCAGCCTGGTTCGAACGTGGCCACGGCGAAGTCCAGACCCGTCATGTGGACGGCTTCCAGATGGCCTCGGGGGTAGTCGCGCCGCTCGTCCGGCTTGTCGATCGTCTTCACCTCAAGCATGACGCTCCTCCTCCGTGAGGGCTGTGCTTCCATCGTCCGCCCATGGAGCGGGCCGCGCCATTCAGCGGGTGCCGGTGCCGCAGAGCCGGGCGAAGCGCTCGGCGTCGATGTTGCCGCCGGACAGGATGACGCCGACACGGCGCGGGAGAGGGCCCGCGCGGCCGGTGAGCAGGGCGGCCAGCGGGGTGGCACCGCTCGGCTCGATGACGATCTTCAGGCGTTCGAATGCGAATCGCATCGCCTCCCGGATCTCGTCGTCGGTGACCAGGACGATGTCGTCGACGAGCCGCCGGTTGACGGAGAAGGTGAGTTCGCCGGGTGTGTGCAGGGCCTGTCCGTCGGCGATGGTGTGCGGCACCGGGATGCTGATGCGCCGGCCCGCCTCCAGCGAGCGCTTGGTGTCGTCCCCGGCCTCCGGTTCGACGCCGATCATGCGGATGTCCGGGTGCAGACCCTTGGCCACCGTGGCACTGCCGGCCATCAGCCCGCCGCCGCCGACCGGTGTCAGCAGCGTCCCCAACTCCCCCACTTCATCCAGGAGTTCCAGTGCGGCCGTGCCCTGTCCGGCCATGATGTGCGGATGCTCGTACGGCGGGATGACGGCGAGGCCCCGCTCGGCGGCCAGGGCCTCGGCGACGGCGACGCGGTCGCCGGTGTAGCGGTCGTAGGTGACGATCTCGGCGCCGTAGCCGGCGGTGGCCGCCCGCTTCGACGGCGGGGCGTCCTCCGGCATGACGATCACGGCGGTGGTGCCGAGTTCGCGGGCGGCCAGGGCGACGGCCTGGGCGTGGTTGCCGGAGGAGTAGGAGGCGATGCCCCGGGAGAGCTGGTCGGGGGTGAGGCGGGAGGCGGCGTTGTAGGCGCCGCGGAACTTGAAGGCGCCGGCGCGCTGGAAGTTCTCGCACTTGAGGTGGATCTCGGCGCCGGCGAGTGCGTCCAGGGTGCGGGAGCGCAGGACGGGCGTGCGGTGGGCGACGCCCCGGAGCCGGGAGGCGGCGTCCCGCACGTCGTCGAGGGTGACCGGTGGGGTGGTGGTCGTCACGCGGATCCTCCAGCGGATGTGCCGGACGCCGCACTGCGGGCGGCCCGGGCCTGGGAGAGGTAGTTGTAGGCGGAGGCGCGGGAGATGCCGAGCCGGGCGGCGACCTGCTCGACCGCGCCGCGCACGGCGAAGACCCCGCGTGTGTCGAGCCCGCCGAACAGCTCCAGGCGCTCGGCGCGGTCGAGCTCCGCCCAGCTGCCCCGCTGTTTCGACTGGTGGGCGTCGACGAGGGCGTCGACGACGGAGTCGATGTCGTTGCCGAAGGTGGTGGTCGGCAGCTCCGCGGGGGCCGCGCCGAGTCCGGCGAGGGCGCCGAGCAGGTCGTGGACCTGACTGACGGCGCTGATGTCCACGTTGACGCAGAGCGCGCCGAAGACGGCTCCCGTGGAGTCCCGCAGGACCATCGTGGAGGACTTCACCAGCGTCCCGCTGCGGGTGCGGGTGACGTAGTTCAGTTCGTCGGCCGCCTCGTCCCCGCGGGAGAGGACGCGCATGCCGATCTCGCTCATCGCGCCGCCCACCGTCCGCCCGGTCACCGATCCGGCCACGGCGACGACCGACTTCTCCGGGTTCCGGTAGTCGTGCAGCACGACTTCGCAGAGCGGTCCGAAGGTCGCGGCGATCCCGTCGACGACAGGTTTCAGCGCGGCGAGGATCGCGTCCCGTTCCGCGGTCAGGGTCTCTCGCATGGATCTAGACTACAGATCCAATCGCTGGACCACCAGTCCAGACGTTCCCCAACAACTGGCAATGGTTTTCACATGACTTCGACCAGAACCCGCTCTTGACATTCATTCCCATCTAGCGTGGCGCCTGCCGAACGCCCCGGCACCCCCTCTGCACGTCCGTCATGGAGGAGCCATGCCCCTGTCCACGTCCCGCCGCCTGGCGCTGCTGACCAGTGCGTCACTGGCCCTTCTCGCGGGCTGCGGCAGCTCGTCGGGCTCCGCCGACGGCAAGAGCGCCTCGGCCAAGGTGTCCGTAGTCGCCTCCACGAACGTCTACGGCGACATCGTGCGCCACATCGGCGCCGACAAGGTCGACGTCACCTCGGTCATCAGCGACCCGGACCAGGACCCCCACTCCTACGAGGCCGACACCCAGAACCAGCTGGCCCTGTCCAAGGCGAAGGTCGTCGTCGAGAACGGCGGCGGCTACGACGACTTCGTCGACCGCATGCTCAAGAGCGGCCACAACGACTCCGCCCAGGTGATCAACGCCGTGCGGGTGTCCGGCAAGACCGCGCCGAAGGGCGGCGAGCTGAACGAGCACGTCTGGTACGACTTCCCCACCGTCGCCCGCGTCGCCGACCGCATATCCGCGGCCCTCACCAAGGCCGACCCCGCCGACGCGGCCGTCTTCGAGAAGAACGCCACCGCTTTCAAGGCGAAACTCGCCCCGCTGGAGGGCGAGGAGGCCCGGATCAAGAAGGAGCACGGCGGTGAGGGCGTGGCCATCACCGAACCCGTGCCGCTGTACATGACCGAGGCGAGCGGGCTGGTCGACAAGACGCCGGCGGCGTTCAGCGAGGCGATCGAGGAAGGCGACGACGTCGCCCCGCGGATCCTGCAGGAGAGCCTGGCGCTGTTCAGTGGGGGGAAGGTCAAGGTGCTCGTCTACAACGAGCAGACGTCCGGCCCGCAGACGGAGAAGTCCGAGGCGGCGGCCGAGGCGGCCGGCATCCCCGTCGTGCCCGTGACCGAGACCCTGCCGAAGGGCAAGGACTACCTCGGCTGGATGACCGCCAACGTGGACGCGCTCGCGAGCGCGCTGGCCAAGTGACCCCCGTGTCCGGGCAGGACGGCACTCCCGTCGTCAGTCTGCGCGGCGCGGCCCTGTCCTACGGCGACCGCACGGTGTGGAGCGGCCTCGACCTCGACGTACGGCCCGGGGAGTTCCTGGCCGTGCTGGGGCCGAACGGAGCGGGCAAGACCAGTTTCGTACGGGCCCTGCTGGGCCGTCGGCCGCTGTCCGCCGGAACGCTGACCGTCCTCGGCCGGCCCGCTCGCGACGCCGCCCGGCACATCGGCTACGTCCCGCAGCAGGCGGCGTTGTCCGCGCAGGCCATGCTGCGCGCCCGGGACCTCGTACGGTTCGGCATCGACGGCCACCGCTTCGGGCCGCGCCTGCGCACCGGTCCGGTCCGCCGCCGGGTGGACGAGATCCTCGAGTCGGTGGGGGCCGCGTCCTACGCCGACGTCCCGCTCGGCATGCTGTCCGGCGGCGAACGCCAACGCGTGCGCATCGGCCAGGCCCTGGCGACCGATCCGCGCGTCCTGCTGTGCGACGAGCCCCTGCTGTCGCTCGACCTGCACCACCAGCGGGCCGTCACCGGGCTGATCGACGCCCGGCGCCGCGCCCACGGCACGGCAGTGGTCTTCGTGACGCACGAGATCAACCCGGTGCTGGGCATGGTCGACCGGGTGCTGTACCTGGCCCCCGGCGGCCACCGCGTCGGCACCCCGGACGAGGTGCTGACCTCCGAGTCGCTGTCCCGGCTCTACGGCACGCAGGTCGACGTGGTGCGCGTGCGGGGGCGGGTCGTCGTCGCCGGGGCCCCCGACGAGCCGGCCGCGCCGCCGCACCACCCCGGGCCGGTGCACGAGACGGACGGAGTGCGCGCATGACGCTCGCCGACGGGGTCTGGCACCAGATCTTCGACTTCACGGACTACGGCGAACTCCTGGGCCTGGTCCGCAACTCGCTCATCGCGGGCGTGGCACTGGGGCTCGTGGGCGGGCTGGCCGGGGTCTTCGTCCTGATGCGTGACCTGCCGTTCGCGGTGCACGGCATCAGCGAGCTGTCCTTCGCGGGCGCGTCGGCCGCGCTGCTGCTCGGCGCGAACATCGTGGCCGGCTCGATCGCCGGTTCGCTCCTCGCGGCCGGTGCCATCGGGGTGCTGGGGACACGGGCCCGGGACCGCAACTCGGTGATCGGCATCATCATGCCGTTCGGACTGGGTCTCGGAGTGCTGTTCCTCGCCCTCTACAAGGGCCGGGCGGCCAACAAGTTCGGGCTGCTCACCGGTCAGATCGTGGCCGTGGACACCCCGCAGATGTCGTGGCTGCTCGGCACGTCCGTGCTGGTGCTGATCGCCCTGGCGGTCATGTGGCGGCCGCTCGCCTTCGCCAGCACCGACCCGGACGTCGCGGAGGCACGCGGGGTGCCGGTGCGCACGCTGTCGTTCGCGTTCATGCTGGTGCTCGGCCTCGCGGTCGCCCTGTCGGTGCAGGTCGTCGGGGCGCTGCTGGTGCTCACGCTGGTCGTCACCCCGGCCGCGGCCGCCGCCCGGGTCACCGCGTCGCCGGTGCTGCTGCCCGTGCTGAGTGTGCTGTTCGCCGTGGCCTCGATCGAGGGCGGCATCCTGCTCGCGCTGGGCAGCAGCATTCCGATCAGCCCGTACGTCACGACGATCTCGTTCGGCATCTACGCGGTGTGCCGGGTGATCGGGAGCCACCGCACGCGGCGGTGGGGATCGCGGCGGACGGCGGTGGGGGCGGCATGACGCGGTGGTCGCTCCTCGGCCCGATCCGGCTCAGCGTTCGAAGACCACCTGCCCGTCGAACACCGTGAGATCCACCTGGACCTCGGTGATGTCGTGCGGGTCGAGGCCCAGCAACGGTCGGTCCAGGACGCACAGGTCGGCGGCCCTGCCCGGTTCGACGGTGCCCTTCCAGTCGTCGGCGAAGTCCTGCCAGGCCGGGGTGGCCGTGTAGGCGCGCAGGGCGTCGGCGAGCGGCACGCACTGTTCGGGGCCGCTGGGGCGTCCGCTGGCCTTGGACTCGCGGAGCATCATCGAGGCCACGCCCTGGCGCCAGTCGGGCTCGGTGATCGGCGCGTCGGAGCTGGCGCAGACCCGTACTCCGGCGCCGAGCGCGGAGCGCACCGGCCACTGGTAGGCGGAGCGTTCGGGGCCCACGACCTCGTCCATCAGGTCGGAGATGGTCCACTTGATGGCGGGGTTCATGTTGACGCCGTAACCGTGCGCGGCGAGCTTCACCAGGCTGCCGGGGCTGATGAAGTCGCCGTGGATGACGTAGTGCCGGGCGTCGGGGCGGGGCGCGGCCGTGTTCGCGGCGACGAAGGCGTCCACCACCGTGTCGATGGCGCGGTCGCCGGTGACGTGCACGCCGAGCTGGAACCCGGCCTCGTGGGCGATCCGGATCATCTCGCGCAGTTCGTCGGCCTGGAGCGCCGGGGTGTCGCCGTGGACGCACAGGGCGCCGTGACCGCCCTGCGGGTAGGGCTCGTTCATCCAGGCCGTGCGGTTGGGCGGCACGCCGTCGCCGAAGATCTTGACGCCGATGGCCCGCAGCAGCCGGGGGTCGGCGGACTCGGGACGGCGCAGTTCGGCCAGGCCCTCGCGGACGTCGGCGGCGGAGCCGCCCATGGGGGCGGGCAGCAGCAGGACGCTGACGCGTGCCCGGAGTTCGCCGCTCGCCGCGAGGTCCGCGTACGCGGTCCAGTTGTCGGTGCTCAGGCCGCCGAAGAGGGTGCCGGAGCCGCCGGGGCCGAGGCCGGGCTCGGTGTAGCTGGTGATGCCTCGCGCGTGCAGTTCGCGGATCACGTTCTGGATGGCCTGGCGGCGCTGGGCGGGGGTGGGGGCGGGCAGGGCGGCCTGGACGAGTCGCCCGGCGGCCTCGCGCAGGATGCCGGTCGGCCGGCCGTCGGGGTCGTGGTCGATGACGCCGCCGGGCGGGGGCGTGGTGTCCGCGTCGATGCCGCAGCGGCGCAGCGCCTCGGAGTTGGCCCACACCATGTGCGAGGAGAAGTCGGTCAGGCAGACCGGGTGGCCCGGCGCCACCGCGTCCAGGTCCCGGCGGTGCGGGAAGCGGCCCGGGTCGGCCAGGCACTCGGCGAGGTAACCGGGGTCCCAGCCCAGACCGACGATCCACGCTCCGTCCGGGGCGTCCCGTGCCGCCCGTGCCACGGCCGCGGCGATGTCGGCGATGGACCCCACCGCCGGATGGCCGACGTCGATGGCGAACGGCGGTTTCGTCATCCCGTAGGCGGCTCCGTGCAGATGCGAGTCGTTGATGCCGGGCAGCACGGTCCGGCCGCCCAGTTCGACGATCCGGGTGCCGGGCCCGGCCAGGGCGCGCATCTGCGCGTCGCTGCCGACGGCCAGGATGTCCCGGCCGCGTACGGCGACGCCTTCGGCGACGGTGAAGCCGGCGTCGACGGTGAGGACCTGGCCGCCGGTCAGGACGAGGGTGGGAGCGGTGTCGCTCACGGTGACCTCTCTCTTCTCTCAGGGGGAGGGGGATCAGCGCCCCGTGCGGGGTGCGAAGTACGCCAGAGCCGCGCCGGCCACCAGCGCGACGCCCTGGGCCATCTGCTGCCAGAACGTCGGCACGTTCAGCAGGGTCAGGCCGTTCTGCAGGCCGCCGAGGAACAGCACGCCGAGCAGGACGCCGAGGATCGAGCCGGAGCCACCGGTCAGGGCGACTCCGCCGACCAGCACGGCGGTGAGCACGGCCAGCTCGAAACCGGCTCCCGAGGTCCCGGCCACCACGCTGTCCAGGACCGACGCCTTGACGGCACCGGCCAGCGCGGCGGCCACGCCGGTGACGACGAACAGCCCGAAGGGGGTGCGGCGGACCTGGATGCCGGAGAGGTGGGCGGCCTCCCGGTTGACGCCGATGGCGAAGACGTGCCGTCCGGCCGGGGTCACCGCGAGGAACAGCGCGCCCGCCGCCAGGACCAGCGCCGCGATGACGACCGGCGCCGCGATCCCGGCGATCCGCGCCCCGCCGATCCAGGCGAACCCGGAGCCGAAGCCGCTCAGCGGCAGCGGGAACAACTGCTGCGCCAGACCGCGTACGGCGGTCAGCATGCCGAGCGTGACGATGAACGCGGACAGGCCGAAGTAGCAGCACAGAACACCGTTCACGGCGCCGACCACCGCCCCGGCGGCGAGCGCCCCGAGCAGGGCCACGGCGGGCGACTGGTGGTGCTGCCCGGCCAGCCAGCCCGCGACAAGGCCGCCGAGGGCGAGCGTCGAGCCGACCGACAGGTCGAGGTACCCGCTGATGACGAGCAGGGCCAGCGGGACGGCGACGATGGCGAGGGTGGCGGCGTCGGTGGCGATGCCGCCGAGGTTGGCGGGGTCGAGGAAGCTGCCCGTGGTCAGCTGGAAGACCAGCACCATCACGACGAGGACGACGAAGAGCGGGTTGCGGCGCACGGTGGTCAGCCCGCCCGTGGCAAGCAGGTGCGGGCGGGTGAGGACGCGGTCGGCGGTGGTCATGCTGCTCCTTCGGCGGGCAGGGGGTCGGGGTCGGCGTCGTGGACCGCCGAGAGCAGGGCCTGTTCGGTGAGTCCGGCGCCGGAGAGTTCGCCGACGATCCGTCCCCGGGCGACGATCAGGCAGCGGTCGGCGAGCGCCACGATCTCCTCCGGGTCGCTGGAGGCGAACAGCACGGCGGTGCCGCGCTCGGCGGCGAGCCCGGACACCACCCGGTAGATCTCCTGACGGGCCCCCACGTCGACGCCCTGGGTCGGCTCGTCCAGAAGCAGCACGTCCACGTGCCGGGCGCCGTTGATCCACCGGCCCAGGACGAGCTTCTGCTGGTTGCCGCCGGAGAACGCGCTCGCCGGCAGCCCGGGCCGGGCCGGGCGCAGCCCGATCGCCGTGGCCAGCCCGTCGAACACCCGCCGTTCGGTGCGCAACGCCCGTACGTGGCACCGGGCCAGGGTCCGCACGGCCGGCAGCAGCGCGTTGTCCTGCGCGGACAGCGACGGGAACAGGCCCTGTGCACGCCGGTCCGCCGGTACCAGCGCGATTCCGGCGCCGAGCGCGTCGGCGGGCCGGGCCGGGCTGACGGTGCGTTCGCCGACGCGGATGGTTCCGGCGGTGGCACGGCGTCTGCCGTAGAGCGTCTCCAGGATGCGGGTGCGGCCGGAGCCGATGAGCCCGAACAGGCCGACACGTTCGCCCTCGGCGACGGTGACACCGACGGGGCCGAAGCCGGGGCCGCGCAGGGCTTCGACGACCAGCCGGGGCCGGGTCGGCGTGCGCTGCGGCTCGGTCGCCTCCACCTCCGCAGCGCGCCGAGGCCCCCGCACGGCCTCCGTCGGCCTGCCCGCGATCGCCTCGACCAGATCACGCCGGGTCTGTCCCGCCACCGTGGCCTGGTGGGTCACCCGGCCGTCGCGCAGTACGGTCACCGCGTCCGCGAGCCGTTCCACCTCCGACAGCAGGTGGGTGACGTAGACGATGGCGAGGCCCTGCGCGCGGAGATCCTCGACGCGTTCGGCCAGGGCGTCGGTCTCCGCACCGGACAGGGCCGCGGTCGGCTCGTCGAGGACCAGGACGGCGGCGCTGCGGCTGAGTGCCTTGGCGATCTCGACCAACTGCCGCTGGCCCATGGGCAGATCGCCCACCCGGTCGCGCGGGGAACACCGGGCCGCGACCCGCTGAAGCAGCCCGGCGGCGACCTCCTCCTGGGCGCGCCGGTCGACGCGGCCGTACCGGGTCCACTCCTGGCCGAGGAAGATGTTCTCCGCCACGGTCAGAGCGTCGACCACGCTCAGCGTCTGGAAGATGATCGCCACGCCGGCCGCGATCGACTCGCGTGGAGTGAGGCGCGTGTACGACGCGCCGCCCACCTCGATCGTGCCGGCGTCGGGCGGATAGGCGCCGCCCAGGCACTTGATGAGGGTGGACTTGCCGGCGCCGTTGTGGCCCAGCAGGGCGTGCACCTGCCCGGCGGGCACGGTGAGGTCCACGCCGTCCAGGGCCCGGACGCCGCCGAAGGACTTGGTCAGGCCGCTGATGCGGAGGTTCGTGGTCGTCATGACGGCGGACCTCAGGCGTTCTGCGCGAGCAGGGCGTCGATCTCGGCGGTGTCGGCGTGCTGGACGAGCGCGACCGGCACCTCGACGCTGGGGTTCGCCTGGCCCGCGGCGACGGCGCGCGGCACGTCGACGATGGCGGCGGCGATGTCCTTCGGGGCCAGCGCGGCGGAGGCCCGGTAGAAGGTGCCCTGCTTGACGGCGAGGAGGGAGGGCGCGGAGCCGTCCTGGCCGCCGACGAAGGTCCTGGCGTCGTCGGCGGCGCGGCCCGCCTGCTGGAGGGCCTTGAAGCCACCGTACGCGGCGGCGTCCGTGACGCCGAGGACGAGGTTGAGGTCGGGGTGCTTGGCGAGGATCGCCTTCGTCTTCGACAGGCCCGTGTCGGGGTCGATGGCCTGTTCCCGCGCCACCACGTCGACGCCGGGTGCCAGCCTGGTGAAGGCGTCGATCATGCCCTTGGTGCGTTCGCGGCCCAGCTCGATGGTGCTGTCGGTGAGGAAGGCGATCTTGCCCTTGCCGCCGAGGTGCTCCTCGGCCCACTTCGCCGCGGCCTCGCCGAGCACGGTGCCGCCCTTGCGGAAGCTGAACTGGATGTCGGCGCTCTGGTGGTGCAGGGAACCGCCGTAGGTGACCCAGATCAGTCCCGCGTCCAGGGCCGCCTTGGCGACGGGCTCGGCGGCCTCGAAGACCATCGGGAAGGACACGATCGCCGGGACCTCGCGGGCGACCCAGGTGGTGAGGTTGCTCGCCTGCGTGTCGGCACTGGCGTTGTCGCTGGTCGTCAGGAGTGAGATGCCGTGCCGCTTGGCCTGGGCGGTGGAGAGCTTCACCAGTGTGGAGTAGAGCGGGAGCTGGGTGAAGGGATAGTCGAGTCCGATCTTCGTCAGGCGCGTGCCGCCGGAGGGCGACGGCTTGGCCGACGCGGCCGTGTTCTGTGGCGCCGAGCATCCGGCGGCCGCCAGGGCGGTGGCGGCGGAGAGGGCGAGGAAGTGTCGGCGTGAGGCTGTGGGCGGGGGTGGGGTCATGGCGGGGGCTCTCCGAGGGGCGGGCCCGGCTGGAGCGGGCGTCCGGGTGTGCCGAACAGGAAAGACCCACCGGGACCGCCGCACCATCCGTAGAAATACCGACTGCGCACGACAGGCGGCGGATCATGGGCCCCTCACCCGACAAGAGGGTGAACACCTTGCCGGACCCGGACCGGACCCCTATCGTTAGACCCCAAACGACATTGCGCCCGGGCCGCCCGGAGGCTCGCCATGCCCAGTCACCACCAGATCGCGGCAGCAGCACGCATCGGCATGCTCACCCGCGAGCGCGACACCGCGTCGGCTTCCGCGCAGGCCCTGCGCGAACTCGCCCGCGCCCTGCCGCTGGACGCGGCGACCCTGCTCACGATCGACCCGCTGACCGGCTCCCACGTCCAGGTCGCGAGCATCGGCTACACCGCCACGGCCTCACAGGCCCTGGCCGGGGAGTTCGTCGCGACCCCGTGGTACCGCAACGTCGTGCGGCGGGAGCTGCCGCCGTCCATCTCGGAGGACGCGGAGGACACCGCCGACGCCGGGCCGCGCTTCCGGCACGGCTGGTTCTACGCCGAGCGGGTCCGCCCGGCCGGCTTCCGGGACGGCGTCACGGGCGCGCTGCGGCACCGGGGCCGGCTGGTGGGCCTGGTCCACCTCTCCACCGAGAGTGCGGACGCCTACGACACCGACGCCCGCCGGCTCCTCGCCTCCGTGATGCCCGCCTTGGCCGCGCTCGCCGACCCGCTGGCCCACGCCGGTGACCTGCACGGCCTGGCGGCGGAGGACGCGGCGAGCCTGGTCACCGGCGACGGCGGGGTGATCGACCTGCCGGACCGGGACCGGCCGCGGGTGCTGCGGGAGGCAGACGGGTTCCGCGCGCTGCTCGACGCCTTCACCGGCACGGGCGGCCGGCGGCTGCGCCTGCTGTGGCCGGCCGGCGGCGGCTGGCAGCGGGTCGTACTGCACCGGCACCCGGCCGGACCCGGCCTCGCGTCCGAGGCGGTGCTGGTGCACGAGACGCCCACGGAACTGCCGTACGGGCTGAGCCCCCGGGAGCTGGACGTGCTCACCCGGGCGGCCACGGGGCAGACCAACCAGGCCATCGCGCAGGCGCTGTTCCTGTCCCCGCGGACCGTGCACAGCCATGTCGAGCACCTGCTGCGCAAGACCGGATGCGCCTCCCGTGCGCAGGCGACCGCGCTCGCAGTCCGGGACGGGCTGCTGCGGCCGGACCCGGATCACCTCGGGCGGTTCGTCGAGCGGTGATCCGGGCCGTGGCGGTCAGGACGTCAGGGACGCCACGCGCCGCATGACGTCCCGGCAGAACTCCCCCACCCCGTCCGGGTCGTCGATGAACTGGTTCGGCTTGACGCAGAACGTGGTGAAGCCCTGCTCCAGTTGCTCGGGGATGACGGAGAGCGCGGCACCGAGGTCGGCCGGTGAGCGGTCGTCGGGGAAGACCGCCCGGGTGCCGCCGATCATCTCCAGGTCGGCGACGTCCCGCCCGGCAGCGGTCATCGCCTCCTTGAGGGCTTGGAGGTCCTCGGCTGTGGGCCGGCCGAGCGGGTGGAAGCCGTGGCCGTACCGCACGAGGCGGCGCAGGACGGGACCGTGCAGCCGCTGTCCGCCGAACCAGAGCCGGGGGCCGTCCGGGTGGTGGGCCCTGGGCTCGAAGTAGACGTCCTGGAAGGGGTAGTGCGGTCCGTCGTGGGAGAACGGCGACGGGCCCCAGGCCTTGGCCCAGATCTCCAGGTGCTCGTCGAGGAGCCGACCGCGCCGGGCGAAGGGCACGCCGAGGGCGTCGTACTCGTCCTTGCTCCAGCTGACCGTGGGCTGCACGACGAGGCGCCCCTGGCTGAGGAGGTCGAGGGTGCCGAGCTCCCGGGCGAGCAGCAGAGGGTGGCGCAGCGGGGCGAGGACGGCCGCGGCGGCCAGGCGCAGCCGGGAGGTGACGGAGGCGATGGCGGCGAGCAGCAGCAGGGAGTTGGGCCAGGGGGTGTGCGGGTCCTGGTTGCCCGGGAGGGCGTAGTCGCGCGGGTTGCCCATGATGCCGGCGGCCGCCGCATCGGGGCCGAGGACGATGTGCTCGCTGACCATGACGGCGTCAAAGCCGGCGTCCTCGGCCTCGCGGGCCCAGCGGACGGCGGCGGACAGGTCGGCCCGGCCGCCGGTCAGCGTCCAGTTCTCGCTGAGGACGAGGAGCATGCGGGCAGTGGGCATGTCGGGTTTCCCTTTCGTCTCCGTACAATTTGAGTCCGAACGACCGGACGGCGAGGATGCGCCGCCCGGGTGTGACGCCTCGCGACCAGACGAAGGAGCCGCCCGTGCCGGGCCACCGATCCATCACCGAGGCCGAGAAGCTCGCGGCGGCGAAGCTCGGCGGTGTTCCGATCCGCCGGGAGCAGATGGCGGCGGTGGCGAACATCTACCGGGCCGCGTCCGCCGTGCGGCAGCATCTGGAGAACTCGGTGCTGCGCGGTTCGGACCTGACCTGGACGGCCTTCGTGGTGCTGTGGGTGGTCTGGGTGTGGGGCGAGTCGGAGACCCGGCACGTGGCGGAGGAGGCGGGGATCTCCAAGGGCACGCTGACGGGCGTGGCGCGCACGCTGGAGTCGCGGGGGCTGTTGCGGCGGACGGACCATCCGAGCGACGGGCGGCTGGTGCTGCTGAGCCTCACCGAGGAGGGCGACGCGTTCATGCAGCGGGTCTTTCCGGCGTTCAACGAGGAGGAGGCGTTCGTGACGGCCCGGCTCAGCGACGCGGAGTGCCGCAGTCTCGCCGAAGGGCTGCGGAGTGTGGTGCTCCAGGTCGAGGAGCGGGGCGAGGAGCGGCGGCAGTCCCTGCTGGGCGGCGCCGAGCCCGCGCCGCGGCGCAGCGGTCGGCGGCCCCGGGCCTGATGCGCAACGCCGCCTCATCGGGCCGCGGCCCGTACGAGTGCGTCGAACAGGCCCTGCTGGGCGGAGTCCTCGTGGGCGGTGTCCTCGGGGTGCCACTGGACGGCGGTGAACCAGCCCCGGGCACCCGGGAGTTCGAGGGCCTCAACGGTGCCGTCCGCTGCCTGGGCCGTGACACGCAGGCCCGCGCCCAGGCGGTCGACGCGCTGGTGGTGATAGCAGGACGCGTCGGTCTTCTCGACGCCGGTGGACCGGGCGACGACCGAGCCGGGTTCCAGGGTGACGGGGTGCACGAGGTGCCGGTGCTCGCGCTCGGGGCCGCCCATGTCCTGCTCCAGGGTGCCGCCGAGGGCCACGTTGACGACCTGCAGTCCGCGGCAGACCGCGAGCAGGGGGAGGCCTGACTCCAGCGCGTGGCGGGCGATGTCGAGGTCGAAGGCGTCCTGGAGTGTGTCGACGTCGTAGACGGTGTCGTGGGTGTCGGTGGCGCCGTAGCGGGAGGGGGCGAGGTCACCGCCGCCGGGGAGCAGGACGCCGTCGAAGCGGGCGAGCCGGGCGGCGGTCCCGGTGTCCGCCGGGTGGATGCTCGCGGGTTCGCCGCCGGCCCGCCAGACGGCCTCGATCAGGGCGCGGGCGTTGACCTCGGCGGCGTGGCGGAGGGCGGAGGTCCGCGCGGAGAACCGGGCGGGGATCGCGATCAGTGGCCTCACAGCTGGATCCACGTGGTCTTGAGCTCGGTGTACTTCTCCAGCGCGTGGACGGACTTGTCGCGCCCGTTGCCGGACTGCTTCATGCCGCCGAAGGGCACCGTCAGGTCGCCCTCCTCGTAGCAGTTGACCCAGACCGTCCCGGCCTTCAGGGCGCGGGAGACCCGGTGGGCGGTGGACAGGTCGGAGGTCCACAGGCCGGCGGCGAGGCCGCACTCGGTGGCGTTGGCCAGGCGGACCGCCTCGTCGAGGTCGTCGAAGGCGAGCACGGACAGGACGGGGCCGAAGATCTCCTCGCGGGAGAGGCGCGAGCCGGGGTCCACGCGGTCGAAGACGGTCGGCTGCAGATAGGTCCCGCCCGTCTCGGCGAGCAGGCGTTCGCCGCCGGAGCGCAGCCGGGCGCCCTCGTCGACGCCGTGCCGGATGTGGTCCCGTACGCGGTCCAGGTGTGCCCGGCCGGCCAGCGCGCCCATCTCCGTCTCCGGGTCGAGCGGGTCCCCCACCCTCAGTTCCCGGGCCCGCCGGACCACGGCCTCGGTGACGCGCTCGGCGATCGAGGAGTGTACGAGCAGCCGCGAAGGCGCCGTGCACATCTCGCCCTGGTTGAAGAAGATGCCCCAGGCGGCCGTGGCGGCGGCCCGGTCCAGGTCGGGAGCGTCCGGCAGGACGATGTTGGGCGACTTGCCGCCGAGTTCCAGCCAGACGCGCTTGAGGTTGGAGTCGGCGGCGTAGCGCAGGAAGTGGCGGCCGACGGCGGTGGAACCGGTGAACGCCAGGACGTCGACGTCGGGGTGGAGGCCGAGGGCCCGGCCCGCGGTGGGGCCGTCGCCGGTGACGACGTTGAGCACGCCGGGCGGGATTCCGGCCTCGGTGGCGAGGCGGCCCAGGAGCACGGCGGACAGCGGGGAGTTCTCCGAGGGTTTCAGGACGACCGTGCAGCCGGCGGCCAGTGCCGGGGCGATCTTCCAGCCGGCCAGGGTCAGCGGGAAGTTCCAGGGGACGACCGCCCCGACCACGCCGGCGGGTTCCCGGGTGACCAGGGCGAGGGCGTCCGGGGCGGTGTGCGGGGCGGTGTCGGTGAGCTTGTCGGCGAGCTGCCCGTACCAGCGGAAGGTGCTGATGACGGCGCGCAGTTCGATGTCGTGGGCGTCCGTGATCGGTTTGCCCATCTCCAGGCTGACCGTGAGGGCGAGTTCCTCGCGCCGCTCTTCGAGCAGGCCGGCGAGGCGGAGCAGGGCCCGGCCGCGCTCGGCCGGTGCCAGGCGCGGCCACGGGCCGGTGTCGAAGGCCCGCCGGGCGGCGGCGACGGCCGCGTCCACCTCGGCGGTGCCCGCGTCCGGGACCTCGGTGAGGACCCGGCCGTCACGCGGTGACACGACCGGGAACGTCGCCCCGCTCCCGGGCTCGTCGGCGCCGGCGATGTGGTGGGTGCCGGAGGGCTGGAACGCCTTGGCGCGGCGCAGCCACTCGTCGTGGGTGACGGCCGGCATGAAGGACCTCCTTTGAACTCAAACGATATGGGTGTGACGGTCCGCGGACCACGACGAGCGCGGTCAGCCGTCGGCGGCGGCCACGGCCGTCCCCCGCACCCGTGCGGTGACGACGCCCAGCGCCATGACCACCGGGACGGACAGCGTGAGCCATACGGCCGTGCTGCGTTCGCCGCCGATGAGCGTGGTGAAGTTGGCCAGGATGAGCCAGATCGCCCCCGCGATGCCGAGCGCGCCCAGGGCGGGAGCGATCAGTGTGTTCCAGGGGCGGGCGTCGAGCCGCTCACGGCGGAAGAAGACGACGACGGACACCGAGGTCAGCAGGTACAGCAGCATCATCGCCAGGACGGCGACCCCGCTGAACCAGGAGAACAGCGTCAGCACCGGGTCCTTGCCCGCCAGCGCGAAGGGCGTCACCAGCAGCACGGCCAGGACCGTCTGGACGCATCCGGCCGCCCAGGGCGCGTGCCGGCGGTTCAGCCCGCACAGCCGGCGCGGCAGCAGCCGGTCGCGGCCGAGGGAGAACAGGTAACGGTTGGCCGAGTTGTGGAAGGTGAGGATGCCGGCGAAGAGGGACGTGGCGAGCAGGACCGGCAGCACGTCGCCGACCCAGCCGCCGAAGTCCGCCGCGATGGGCGCGAACACGAAGCCGGCCCCGTCACCGCTCGCCAGGGCCTTGCCCGCTGCCGCGGTGGCCTTGGACGCGCCGTAGGAGGAGATGAGCATCCAGGAGACCAGGGCGAAGAAGCCGGTGACCACGACGACCGCGAGATAGGTGGCCCTCGGCACGGTCTTCCTGGGCTCGCGGGCCTCCTCGCCGTAGATGGCGGTGGCCTCGAAACCGAACATGGACGCCACGGCGAACATCACGGCCACGCCCGGCGCGCCGTCCAGGGCGGCGGACGGGGAGAAGCTGCCGGCGAGGCCGAGTCCCTCGGGTCCGCCGCCCTTGACGAGGGTGACCAGGGCGAAGACCGACAGGATGCTGAACTCCGCGAGGACGAAGACGGCCAGCACCTTCGCGCCCATCTCGACGCCGGCCGCCCCGAGCGCCTGCACGGCGGCCATGGTGGCCAGCGTCCAGACCCACCACGGCAGATCGAGGCCGGTGTGGCTCGCGACCAGGCCGCTCACGATGGAGCCGTAGAGGCCGTACATGGCGGCCTGGATGGTGCAGTACGCGAAGAGCGCGAGGCCCGCGCTGCCGGTGCCGGTGGTCCGGCCGAGGCCCTTGCCGATGTAGGTGTAGAAGGCGCCCGCGTCCACGACGTGGCGGCCCATGGCGACGAAGCCCACCGAGAACAGCAGGATCACCAGGCCCGCCACCAGGTAGGCGGCGGGCACGCCGGGCCCGTTGCCGAGCGCCACGGCGATGGGGGCCGCGCCGGCGATGCCGGTCAGCGGTGCCTGGGCGGACAGGACGAAGAAGAGGATGCCCAGGACGCCGAGGGCGTTGGGCTTGAGCGTGCCTGCGGTGGGCGCGTCCGGGGTCGCCGTGTGCCGGGAGACCGTCTGACTGTCCACGCGGATCACCTGCCTGAGGGAGGAGGGCGGATCGTTTCAGGCCAAACGAGTTGCCTCATCGTGGGGCGGGACTATCCGTTTGGCAAGGGGTGCGGAGCGGGGAATTCCAGAGCTCCGGGCCGGAACGTCGCGGCCGGAGGATCAGGCGGCGGCCGGGAAGATCAGGCCTCGCCGTCGCGCTTCTCGGCGAGCAGCCGCAACACCGAGCGCAGTTCGTCGAGCGCGTCCTCGATGACCTCGCGCTCGCCGAAGACCAGCTGGTGCAGGACGAGTCCCTCCAGCGTGGCGAAGACCATCCGGGACAGTCCCTCGTCCACCGGGCCGGGCAGCATCTGGGTGAGCTCGCGCCGGGTCGCGTCGAAGTACTCGGCGTACAGCGACCGCAGGTGGGCCAGGAGCTCGGGGCGGCGCCGGGACTCCAGCAGCAGTTCATACTGGAACGCCTGGAGGTCGGGGCCGGATTCCACCATGTCCGTCAGGCCCACCGAGAAGTCGGCGGCCTCGCCCGTGCCCGGTTCGAGTGCGCTGCTGCTCAGGGAGGACCGGATGGCGTGGGTGAGGGCCTCTTCGATCAGGGCGTCACGGGAGCCGAAGTGGTGCACGACCAGTCCGTGGGTGACGCCGGCCTCCTCCGCGACCGCCCGGTAGGTGAGCCGGCGCAGCCCGCCCCGGGCGACGACGCGCACGGCGGCCTCCAGCAGGGCCTCGCGGCCCGTGCCGTAGTGCACGCGCTTGCGGGGGCGGCGGCCGGCGGGCTCGGTCATGCCCGTGACCCTACCCGGGGCGCTCCGCTCCCCTGCTCGGCGGCCGGAGCCCGCGTCAGCGACGCGGCGGCCGGATGCCACGGAACTCCCAGTCGCCGCCGAGCGCGGTCGACAGCACCTCCTCCGACTCGGTGGGCTGGGCGCCCACGTCCGTACGGATGGCAGTCGGCCCGGTCACGATGTGGTTGGTGAGCCGCCCGAGCCCCTCGACCTCCACCTCCACCACGTCCCCGGGCTCGACGGGACGCGAGTTCGCCGGTGTCCCGGACAGCAGGACGTCTCCGGGGTGCAGCGTGATGGTGCGGGCGATGTCGGCGACGAGGTAGTGCATGTCCCACGTCATCTCGTCGGTCGAACCGTCCTGCACCACCTGCCCGTTGACGTAGGTCCGCAGCCGCTTGCCGTGGAAGTCCCAGTCGGTGACCAGGCCGGGGCCGAGCGGGCAGAGGGTGTCGGAGCCCTTGACGCGGAGCATCGAGCCGGCGTCGGTGTCGCGGAAGTCGTGCAGCCCGTAGTCGTTGGCGACGGTGTAGCCGGCGATGTACTCCCCCGCCTCGGCCGGCGAGATGTTCCGCGCCGTCTTCCCTATGACGATGGCGACCTCGCCCTCGTAGTTCAGCCACTTGCAGCCCTCGGGCCGGACGATCGCGCCTTGGTGGGCGTTGAGGGCGGAGACCGGCTTGTGGAAGTAGGTCGGCGTGTCGGGAAGCCCGATCTGGAACTCTTCCACCCGGCTGCGGTGGTTGAGGTGAACGGCGATGACCTTGGACGGCACGACGGGCGGCAGGTGCCGCGCGTCGTCGGTCTTGACGCGGCGGCCGTCACCGGCGACGAGCTCGTCACCGTCGACGGTGACCTGGACGGCGGCGCCGTCGAGGAGGATGCGGCGGTACTCAGGCATGGGCGGACTCCTGCGCGGGGGTGTGGTCTGCGGTCCAGCCGTCGGCGGGGCGGTCGAACCAGAGGTGGACCTGGCCGGTGCCGACGGAGTTCTCGTACTCGCCGTACTGCCGGGCCCGAGCGACGCAGCCCCGCTCGCCGAGGGCACCGGCCATCATCAGGTAGTGGAAGAACTTCGCCTCGGGCTTGTGCTTCCAGAACGCGTCCATGGTGTCGAGGACCTTGTCGTGCCGGCCCTCCTTGAACCAGGCGATGCGTTCCAGGTCGGCCTCGCGGGCCTCGGGCGTACGGATGTGCACGGGGTCACTGGCCTCGTGGTCGCGCAGTTCGCGCAGCGGCCAGAAGGTGTGCGAGAGGGCGCCGGAGGCGATGAGCAGCACCCGTCGCCCCGGGGTCGCGGCGATACCGTCGGCGAGCGCCCGTCCGAGTCTGAGATGGTCCTCCATGTCACCGGTCTGGCAGACCCCGATGGTGATCCACCGCTTGTCGGGCAGGCCCTCGCCCAGGTACTTCCAGAGGTTGGTGGTGGCGTAGTAGATCGGCAGGTACTCGTCGTCGATCGGGGTGATCCAGGTGCCGTGCTCGTCCGCGAACTTCGCCACGTTGTGGGCGAGTTCCGGGTCGCCCGGGAAGTCGTACGGCATCCGGCACATGCCGCGCGGCAGTTCCTCGGAGGTGAAGAGCCCGGCCCTGCGTTGCTGCGCGGTCACGACGAACTCGACGGTGGTCGCCCAGTGGGAGTCGAGCACGACCACGGTGTCGTAGTCGTCCCGATCGAAGACGTCCCTGCGGAGCTCCCGGAGCCCGGTGACGAGGGTGATCTCCTTGCCCTCGTTCAGCTCCAGCCGCTCCTCGTCGGGCAGCACGATGGTGGGGACGTGGGCGAGCAGCCCGGCCCCGACGATCTCACCCATGGTCCTTCCATCCCTTCGGGGCGGTGACGGTGTTCTTCAGGTCGCAGTAGAAGTCGAAGCTCCAGGTGCCGCCCTCACGTCCGACACCGGACTGCCGGGAGCCGCCGAAGGGTGCCTGGAGGTCGCGTACGAAGAAGCAGTTGACCCAGACGGTCCCCGCGACCAGTTGCCCGCTGACCCGTTCGGCGCGCTCCCGGTCGCCGGTGGCGACGGTGGCGGCCAGCCCGAAGCGGGTGTCGTTGGCGAGCCGGACGGCCTCGTCCTCGCCGGTGAAGGTCTGGAGGGTCAGGACCGGCCCGAAGACCTCCTCCTGCACGATCTCGGAGTCCTGGGCGACGTCGGTGAGCAGCGTCGGCGCGTAGTACTGCCCGTCCTTGCGATGCCCGCCGATGACCGCCCGCGCCCCGGCCGCGACGGCCCGCTGCACGAACCCGTCGATCTTCTCCAGCTGGCGAAGGTGGATGGTGGGCCCGATGTCGGTGGCCTCGTCGCGGGGATCGCCCTGGGCGAGGGCGGACGCCCTCGCCACGAACCGGCGGGTGAACTCCTCGGCGACCGGCTCCTCGACGAGCAGCCGGGTCCCCGCGAGGCACACCTGCCCGGCGTTGTCGTACTGCTCGACGGCGAGGTCGACGGCCAGGTCGAGATCGGCGTCGGCGAAAACCAACAGCGGCGATTTGCCGCCGAGTTCGAGGCTCAGCGGGGTGAGGTTCGCGGCTGCCGACGCGGCGATGCGCCGGGCCGTCGGCACCGAGCCGGTGAAGCTGATGCGGCGCACGTCCGGATGCGAGGTGAGGACGTCGCCGACCTCCGAGCCATGGCCCTGGACGACGTTGAGGACACCGGCGGGCAGCCCCGCCTCGGCGGCGATGTCGGCCAGCAGCGAGGCGGTCAGCGGCGACCACTCGGCGGGCTTGAGGACGACGGTGTCACCGGCGGCGAGGGCCGGGGCGACCTTCCAGGTGGCCAGCATCAGGGGCGCGTTCCACGGAGTGATCAGCACACAGGGACCGGCCGGGTCCCATGAGACGTGATTCGTGTGCCCGCGCGTCTCGAAGTCCTCGTGGTCGAGCGTGAGCAACCAGTCGGCGAAGAAGCGGAAGTTGTGGGCGACGCGGGGCATCACGCCCCGCCGATGCGACCGCAGCAGCGCACCGTTGTCGGTGGTCTCGACGATCGCCAGCTCCTCGATCCGCTTCTCGACGCCGTCGGCGATGGCATGCAGGATGCGGGCCCGCTCGGCGCGCGAGGTGGCGGCCCAGGCGGGGAAGGCGTCCCGGGCGGCGGCGACGGCGGCTTCGGCCTCGGCGGGGCCACCCCGGGCGATCTCGCCGATCTCGCTGCCGTCGATCGGCGAGTGGTCGGTGAAGGTCTCGGCGGAGGCGACCCGTCGCCCGCCGATCCAGTGGCGCGTGTCGACGGAAACACCGGCGACGGTGATGTTGTCAGGCATAAGAGTTCCATTCGACGAGGGGAATTGCACGTCCTCAGTGGCGCGGGGAACTGCGCGACCAGCCACGACGAGCCCGCAGCCGCCCCGAACCTCACTCGGCAGACGCTCCGGACGTACCGACCTCCAGCACCTGCCCGCCGTCCCAGACCACGCCGACCTGCCGGTAATACGCGGCGATCGGTTCCCGGATCTCCAGCCGGGCCAGCTCCTCGGTCGGCGCCTCGAACAGCTCCAACTGCGCGTCCCCCACCCACGGTTGGCCGCCTTCGAAGGACGCGGCCCCGGACTCGACCAGCTCATCGAGAGCCAGCCCCTTGCCCTCGATCGACGGCAGCCACCGGTGATGCGCCATGGGGTGCGCGTTGACGAACCCGCCGTTCTCAGCAGGCCCCCGCAGCGTCACCACGGCCTGCGCAAGCCGCCGATCCGCAGCCGCCAACGTCGCCCCGAACCGAGCCCCCGCCTCGATCCGCGGAGCAGGCCCGTACGGATGCGGCCGCGTCTGATGGATGGAGCCGAGCTTCTTCGGATACCCCTGGTGCAACCCCCGCGCGATCGCGAAGTCCTTGTCCACCCAGATGTAGACGCACCGCGAGTACGTCCGCCCCCGGTACCGGCACCGCACCACCGCGAACGCCTCCTTGTACTGGGAGCGCACCGGATCCAGCAGCTCCTCCCCCGCCCCCGAGCAGGACTGCCAGTCCGCCCAGATCAGAGCGACCGCCCCCGGATCCTCCTCGGCCAACTCCAGCGGCTGGGGAAGCAGTTCACGCACGCGCGCCGGGTCGGTCCGGTACTCGACCGTCAACAGGTCACCGGAGTACCGCCAGGGCGGGGAGGGAATCAGCGACGACGCACCCGTCGCCGTCTTGGGGTGGAAGTAACCACGAAGAGCGGTCACGAGAGGGCTCCTTACGAAGTGAGTGCGGGCTGCTTCAGCAGGTCGGCGCGGTACCGGGCGGCGGCACGGGCGACGGGAGGCCCCCCGAGCGCGACGACGCCGACGAGCCGTCCGTCGCGGTGGTAACCGACCAGCACGTCCCCCGAGGGGTCACCGTCCAGGACCCGGACGTCACCGAGCCCCAGGACGGGCGCGCCGAAGGACTGCAACCGGAAGTCGTGCTGGTCGCTCCAGAAGGTGGGCAGCGGCGCGAAGGGCGCCAGGCCGGTCTCGCCGCCGACCAGCACCTTCGCGGCGTGCTTGGCCGAGTCGGCCGGCACGGACCAGTGCTCGACCCGCCGCGGCACACCGTCGTAGCGGGCGTTCGGGAAGCGGGCGACATCGCCGACCGCGACGACTTCCGGCCGGCCTCCGACCCGCAGGTGCTGATCGGTGAGGACCCCGTCGCTCAGGTCCAGCCCGTTGCCGTCCAGCCACTCGGTGTTGGCGACCGAGCCCACGGACTCCACCACCACGTCAGCGGGGAGCACGGACCCGTCGCTCAGCACGACGCCGGTGACACGGTAGTCCCCCTCGAACCCGGTCACACCCGAACCCAGCACGAAACGGACCCCGCACTCCTGGTGCCGCGCGAGCAGCGCACGCGCGAGCAGCTCCCCGAGCGGCCCGGCCATCGGCAGCGGCAGCGGATCGACGACGGTCACCTCGGCCGCACCGAGCCCGACGGCCGTCGCGGCGACCTCGCAGCCGATGAACCCGGCGCCGACCACGACCACGCGCACGCGGGGCCGGGTCAGCTCGGCCCGCAGGGCCTGGGCGTCGTCGATCGTCCGGACCAGGTGACGGCCCTCGACCGGCCCGGGGCAGCGCAGCCGCCGGGGCCGCATTCCGGTGGCGACGACCAGGCCGTCGTAGGAGAGCACCGAGCCGTCGTGGAGCTCGACGGTCCGCTCGGCGAGCCGGGCCGCGGTGACCCGCGTGCCCAGCCGCCACTCCACATCGGCCACGGACGGTTTTGGTGTGAAGGCGAGCGACGCGAAGGACGCCTTGCCCGCGAGGACCTCCTTGGACAGCGGGGGCCGGTTGTACGGCCGGTGCGGCTCGTCGCCGATCACCGTGATGCCGCCGGTCCAGCCCGCGGCGCGCAGCTGCTCGGCCGCCCGGAGTCCGCCGAGGGAGGCGCCGGCGACGACGATGCGACCGCTCATGTCAGTCCTCGATCCGGATGGCCTGGAGCGGGCAGACGTCCGCCGCCTCCTCGACCTCGTCGCGCAGGGCGTCGTCGGGGTCGGGGACGTAGGCCAGGCGGCCGTCGTCGTCCATCCGGAAGACGTCGGGGGCCGCGAAGACGCACTGGCCGTGGTCCTGGCACTTGTTCATGTCGACGACGACCTTCATGGCCGGTCCTCCTGGATGTGAGGGCGTCGAAGCGGGGTGAAAGGGGCCCGGCCGGAACGGTCCGGGCCCCGGCCAACGGGGTGCGGTCACCGCGACCCCGAACTCGTTTGGCTTCAAACAAGGTAGGCAGGGGCTGGGGTCTGGTCAATAGCTATCCGGATGGATAAATTCTTGCCCCCGCCCCCTTGCGGCCCCACTCGCCCACCCCTACCGTTTGGCACCAAACAAAGCTCCGGGCGGTCCCTGGCTCCGCCGCGCCCGACAGCTCGTTCCCCACGCCACCCGCCTCCCCGGCCCCTGGTCCCGGAGGTGTCCCGACGTCCGCCCGAGGAGACAACGGTGAGCGCTCACGACCTTGAAGAAGTCCGCCGCCACATGGACCGGCTCGCCGCCGACGGCATCGACGTGGTCCGGGTGACCTATCCCGACCTCATCGGCACCGACCGGGCGCGTGACGTGCTGCTGGAGGAGCTGCCCCGGGCCTGTGAGCACGGTCTCGCGTTCTGTCGAGCCGTCTACCACACCAGTCCGCAGGGCGACGTGGTCCCGGTCAGCGGTGGGCTCGACGCGGGGCTGCCCGACATCTGCGTACGCCCGGACCTCGGCACGCTGGTGCCGCTGCCGTGGGAGCCGGGGGTGGCCGTCTGTCTGGGGGAGGTCGTCGACCCGGCGACCGGCGCACCCGCGCCGGAGTCACCCCGAGACCTGCTGCGCGGCGTCCTCGCCCGATGCGCCGAGCACGGGCTGCGGCCGGTGGTCGGACCCGAGCTGGAGTACTTCCTGTGCGAACCGGACCCGGCCGGCGGCTGGCGCCGCTACGCGACCGATCCCGGGGTCGTCTACACGGCCGGGCTGCGCGCCGACCCGGACAACCACCTGCTGCGCACCCTGCGCCACGTGCGCGATCTGAGGGTGGGGGCGATCAGCGGCAACCACGAGTTCGACGGCGGCCAGATCGAGATCAACCTGGCGCACTCCGACGCCGCGTCGGCCGCCGACCGGTCCTTCCGCTTCAAGGCCGCGATCAAGGAACTGGCCCGCAAGGAGGGCAGACTGGCCACCTTCATGGCCAAGCCCTTCAACGACGCGGGCGGCTCCGGCTTCCACCTCCACCTCTCCTGTGACGACACCGAGGGCCGCAACACCTTCGACGACCCGTCGGGCCCCTACGGCCTGTCCGCCACCGCCCGGCACGCCGTCGCCGGCATCCTCGCCCACGCGCCTGCCCTGGCCGCGCTGCTCAATCCCACCGTGAACTCGTACAAACGCTTCGGCCCGGACACCCTGGCGCCCTGGCTGATCGACTGGGGACTGGACAACCGCAGCGCCATGGTGCGCATCCCGCCCGAGCGCGGCACCGGGGCCCGGCTCGAACTGCGCCTCGGCGACGCGAGCGCCAACCCCTATCTGGCGATCGCCGGGACGACGGCCGCCGCCCTGCTGGGTGTCCTGGCCGGCGAGGAACCGCCCGCGCCGCTGGAGGGCTACGGCTACGACACCGCCCGCTCCGCCGTCCTACCGCAGACCCTGTCCGCCGCGCTGGACGCGCTGGAGGCGGACACCGCCCTGACCGGCCTGCTCGGCAAGGGCTTCACCACGTCCTTCCTCTCCTACAAGCGCGACGAGGTCGAACGCTTCCACCGGCACGTCACCGACTGGGAGTTCACCGAGTACGCCTTCCACCTGTGACGCCACCCGTGACGCCGAGGAGCCTGCCGATGACGACCGAGATCCTGCCCGACGCCGTGCGCGAGCCGCTGCCCCTGGCCGACGTGAACCTCGCCGACCTGGACCGCTTCACGGACGGCGTCACGCCCTGGCGGATGTTCCACACCCTGCGCCACGAGGACCCGGTGCACTGGCAGCCCGAGGAGGCGCCCAACTCCGGTTTCTGGGCGGTTACCCGGCACCGGGACATCGTCCGGGTCGACCGTGACGCCGAGACCTTCACGTCCACGAAGTTCGTCAACCTGGAAGAGGTCGACGACGACCAGATCAAGAAGCGCGCCTCGATCCTCGAACTGGACGGGGTCCGGCACCGGGCGCTGCGCAGCCTGATCCAGCGGCAGTTCGGCGCGAACGTGATCAGCGGCTACACCGACTTCCTGCGCGGCCTGACCGCGCGGACGCTGGACGCCGCCCTCGCCAAGGGCCGTTTCGACTTCGTGGCGGACGTGTCGGCGGACTTCCCGATCAACGTCCTGGCCCGGCTGCTGGACGTGCCCCTGGAGGACAACCAGAAGCTCATCGACTGGGGCAACCGCATCATCGGCCACACCGATCCCGACTACGCGGACGTCCTGCTGCACAGCGAGGAGAGCGAGCGGTACCGCGACCTGCCCTTCCGCTCCCCCGCGTCGCTGGAGGTCTTCGAGTACGGGCGGGAGCTGGCGCGGCAGCGCCGGGGCGGCGACGGCACGGACCTGATCTCCCGCCTGGTCAACGCCACACCCCGGGACGGAGTCCCGCTCTCCCCGCAGGACTTCGACAACTACTTCCTGCTCCTGGTCGTCGCCGGCAACGAGACGACCCGCCACACCATCTCGCACTCCATGCTGGCCCTCATCCAGCACCCCGAACAGCTGGCACGCCTCCAGGAGGACCCCTCGCTGATCCCGGGCGCGGTCGAGGAGTTCCTGCGCTGGGCCTCCCCCGTCTACCACTTCCGCCGCACCGCCACGCGCGACGTAGAACTGGGCGGCAAGCGGATCAGGGAGGGCGACAAGGTGGTGATGTGGTTCGCCTCCGGCAACCGCGACGAGGAGGTCTTCGGTGACCCGTACGACTTCGACGTCACGCGCACGGACAACGACCACGTCACCTTCGGCAAGGGCAGCCCGCATCTGTGCCTGGGCAACCTGCTCGCGCGCACCGAGATCCGCATCATGTTCGAGGAACTGATCCCGCGCCTGGCGGACATCCGCCTGACGGGCGAGGTGCCGCGGGTGCGCTCCAACTTCGTCAACGGCATCAAGAAGCTGCCGGTCGCGGTCACGCCGGCCTGACGAAGTCCATCCAGGCACGCACGTGCCGGATGGGGCGGGGCGGTGGGGCCGAAGGCGGCGGCGACGAAGGCCGCCGCGGCGCGGCGCCGTTCGCGCGGTAGTCCGCGAGCCGGGCGGGGATCTCCTCCACTTCGGCGCCGTGGGCGCCGTGGGCCGGGTCCAGGGCGACGACCGAGCGGACGAGGTACGGGTGCCGTACGGCGAGCAGGTTGACGACCTGGCCGCCCATCGAGTGCCCCACGGCCGCCACCGGCCCGGGGTCGAGGGTGTCGAGCAGCGCGGCCAGGTCGTCCGCCATCCCGGCGGGGGTATTGCCCTCGTCCGGCACCTCCGAGCGGCCGTGCCCGCGCAGGCCGGGCACGATCACCCGGAAGTCGCCGGCCAGGGCTTCCGTGTGCGGGGACCACTCACGGCCGTCCCCGCCCCAGCCGTGCACCAGCAGCACGGCCGCGGCGCGTCCTCGACGCTACCGGCTCAGGTCCTTCGGCGACCGTGGCGCCGGGCACGCACGGCAGACTGACGCGCGCCGGCGCCCGCCGGAGAGACCCGGCGGGCACCCAGGGGGTCCGGGACGCGTCAGGCCGCGGCCAGGGCGGGTGGTGCGGCCGGTGCCGGTTGTTCCGCCTCGGCGAGCAGGGCCAGCAGCGTCGCCCGGGCCCGGGCGACGCGGGAGCGGACGGTGCCGATCGGACAGTGGCTCAGCTCGGCGGCCTCCGCGTAGGGCAGGCCCAGCATCTGGGTGAGGACGAACGCCTCGCGCCGCTCGTCCGGCAGTGAGGCCAGCAGCTCCAGCAGCGCCACGCCGTCGTCGAAGCCGGGCAGGCCGCGCGGCTGGGCGAGCTCGGCCGCCGGCTCCCAGTCGGACAGGTCGGCCGGACGGGGGCGGACGGCGGTGTACCGGAGGCTGTCGGCCACCGCACGCCGGGCGATCGCCAGCAGCCACGTACGTGCCGAGGAGCGGCCCTCGAAGCGGTGCAGGCTGCCGAGCGCCCGCAGGAACGTGTCCTGCGCCAGATCGTCCACGGCCTGCGGATCGGCGCACAGGTGGGCGACGTAGCGGATGACGTCGCGGTGCAGGGCGCGCACGAAGTGGTCGACGGCGACGGAGTCACCGCCACGGGCGGCCAGCGCCCAGGCGGTAATCGACTCGTCGGCCGGCTCCGGGGTCTCTCTTCTCTCGTGCGAAAGGGGCAGGGCAGGAGTGATCACCTGATGTCCTTCTCGGAAATTCCGGGACCACGGGAGGGCGAGCACGCGGGCCTTGGTGATGCCGGTCGTGCGCGCACGGCTGCGCGGTCCGGTGAGTGAGGGAGGGGCCGTGCCCGATGGGCCGTGCCCGTACGGCACCGGGGCGCGCACGGGCCGCCCCGGGACCTACCGGCTGCCGTCAGACGGCAGCGGCCCTCACCGGTGGCCCTCGCGAGGTGATCGCGTGGACGAGAAGGAGGAGGCGCGGTGCCCGGTCCGAGGACCGCCGCCGTACGCGCACGGGCGGGGGCGGCGGTGCGGGCAGGGTGAACAGCAGCCGCAGCGGCGCGGCCAGCCACCCGCCCACGGCACGCAGGAGACGGAAGACGGCCCGCTCCCCGTGCCCCAGCCACAGGCCGCACAGCAGGGCGGCGAGCACGTGGGCGGCGAGCATCCCGAGGGACGAGTCACCGCCGGGGGTGTGTCCCGCGTGCCCCATGTGCTCGGACATGGACAGGGACATGGGCATAGGTGTGGACATGGGCATGGACTCTGCGGATCCCGCGCCGTGCCCGATGGATCCCGTACCGCTGATCCCCATGTCCATGGAATCCGGCGCCGACGACGCGAGCGAGAACGCCGAGTGCAGGGCCGTCTGGACGGCCACGGCGACGGCGACGACCAACCGGAGTCCGCGCTCGCGGCCCGCCAGGCACCAGCCCGCCACACCCGTCACGGCCCACCCGGCCAGCAGGGTCCGCAGGGGCACATGGTCGCCGGACATCATGACGTGCCCCAGGGCGGCGAGCACGACACAGACGGCCGCGAACACCGCGGCCCGTATCGTGCGAGCACACCGCCCAGCCGTCATGGCGCCTCATCCTCGCATCCGGCACCGCCCCGTCGCCCATGGGTACGGACATCGCCCGGGCCGGGCACTCAATCCACGCCATGTGATCCGGAGCACTGCCCGAGTGCCCCGCCGGTCGCACGCGGCCACCGGGGCTTCGACCGGCTGTTCTAGAGTGCTCGTCATGTCGACAGCAGCCACACCGGCCACCCGGGCTTATCTCTCCGAGTTGTTCTCCCTGCACGGCCGGACCGCGGTGGTCACGGGCGGCAGTTCGGGCATCGGCCGCGCCATCACCGGTGCCCTCGCGCGCGCCGGGGCGAGCGTGGTGGTCGTGGCCCGTGGCGAGGCCGGACTGACCGCGACGGTCGAGGAGCTGACGGCCGAGGGCTGCCGCGCCGCGTCGGTCAGCGCCGACCTGAGTACGCGCGAGGGTGTGCGGACGGCCGCCGAGCGGGCCGTCGAGGCGTTCGGGGAACCGGACATCCTCGTCAACAGCGCCGGGATCAACGTGCGCCCGCCCATGGACGAACTCACCGAGGACGTCTGGGACATCACGATGGCCGTCAACCTGGACGCGCCCTTCCTGCTGGGCCAGCGCTTCGGCCCGGGCATGGCGGAGCGCGGCTACGGGCGGATCCTGCACATCAGCTCGCAGCAGGCGCACCGGGCGTTCGTCCAGAGCGGTGCCTACGGCGCCTCCAAGGGCGGCCTGGAGTCGCTGGCGCGGTCGCAGGCAGAGGCGTGGTCGCCGCGCGGCGTCACGTGCAACGTGCTGGTGCCGGGGTTCGTCATGACACCGCTCAACGCGCGGCTGTCGTCGGATCCGCAGAAGGTGGCCGCCCTCGCCGAGCGCACGCTGATCGGGCGGAACGGACTGGCCGAGGACTTCGCGGGGGCGGCGGTCTTCCTCGCGAGCCCCGCGTCCGCCTACATCACCGGGCAGGCGGTCTTCGTCGACGGCGGCATGTCGGTGCACTGACGCCGCCCCGGCGCCTGCCGTTCACTGCCCGGAGGGGTCCTTCCGCCAGACGAAGACCTCCGTGCTCGGGCCGCGTTCGGAGAACCGGCCCTCCGCGGAGGCTTCCCGCAGCAGCCGGCGCAAGTCCTCCTCGAAGTCGTCCCGGCGGCCTTCGAACAGGTGTGGCGCCGAGAACGACATCGAGAACACCCAGGCGACGACGTCGTCAGAGGTCCGCTCCAGCGCCTGCCCGCCGGGTACGACCAGACGCCGGGGGCCGGAGAATCCCGCCCGGACGAACACCTCGGCCTCTCCGCCCGGCGTGCCCTGCGGCAGCACTCCGCGGCCCGCTCGCCGCACGGGTCCCAGGTACCGCTTGACCAGCTCGTCCACCGCCGCGTAGGGGACCGGCGGGTACGGCAGGCCGTCGAGGGCGCGGTGTTCCGTCTTCAGGTCCGAGATGTGCACCAGGGCACCGCCCGGCCGGAGCATGTCCCTGGCGGTCGCCGCGACCAGGTCGCGGTCCATCCAGTGGAAGGACTGCGCGAAGGCGGCGACGTCGAACGTGCCGAGCCCCGCGGGCAGATCCTCGGCCCGGGCCCGCACCCACCGGGTCTTCTCCCCCACTCCCCGGTCGGCGGCCCGGCGCCCGGCTTCGGCGATCATGCCGCGGTCGGGGTCCACGCCGACGATCTCGCCGAACAGATGCGCGAGGCTCAGGGCGACGGTCCCGGGCCCGCAGCCCACGTCGATGAGGCGTCCCTTTCCGTCGGGCCGCAGCGCCCCGGCGAGTGCGTCCGCCAATCCGGGGGCGTACGGCAGCCGTCCCCGCTCGTAGTAGGGGGCGGTCCCCGAGAACAGCGTGTCGTCCCACTCCCAGCCGGCCACCACGCCGCTCACCACCTCACCGCACAGGATTCCGTGATCACCCGACCGGGCGATGGAGCCGATGATTCCAGGGCCGTGCAAGCCGCGGGGTGGACGGCCCGGGGATCCGCCGACCGGGCCCGGCCGACGGGCGGTTGTCAGTGCCCGGTGTCACGCTGGGCACACCGAACCTGCGGAAGGAAAGCATCGCCATGATCACCACGGAGTTCGCCCCCGGTTCCCCCTGCTGGCTCGACCTCGGCACTCCGGACGTGCGGACCGCCGCGGCCTTCTACGGTGCCGTGCTCGGGTGGGACTACGAGTCCATGGGCGGGAGCGAGGACTTCGAAGGCGGCATGTTCCGGAAGGACGGCAAGACCGTCGCCGGTCTCGGCAAGCTCACGGAGGAGGGAGCGCGCTCGGCCTGGATGCTCTACTTCAGCGTCACCGACGCGGACGCCACGACCCAGGCCGTGCAGCAGGCGGGCGGCACCGTCCGGGTGGCGCCGATGGACCTCGACGACTGGGGCCGGATGGCGCAGTACAGCGACCCGCTGGGCGGCCAGTTCGCCGTCTGGCAGCCGGGGACGAACAAGGGCGTCGACCTGGTCGACCAGCCGGGCTCGCTGTCGTGGACCGAGCTGCTCACGAGCGACGCGACGGCCGCGAAGGAGTTCTACGGCGGCCTGTTCGGCTGGCAGTTCAGCGACATGGAGCTGCCGGGTGGCGGAGGCACGTACACCCTCATCACCCCCGCGGGACTGCCCGAGGAGCGCATGCACGGCGGTCTCATGGAGATGGGCAAGGAGAACCTCTCGCTGACGAACGGCCGGCCGTACTGGCACCCGGTCTTCGCCGTGGAGGACTGCGACGCCGCGGTGGCCAAGGTCACCGAGAACGGCGGCAGCGTGCAGATGGGGCCCGAGGACGCGGAGGGCGTCGGCCGGCTGGCCGTCTGCCTCGACCCGGCGAACGCGGACTTCGTGGTGCTCACCCCGGCCGAGAGCTGAGCCCTGCGGACACCCCCTCGGCAGCCGGAAAAGCCTCTTGCATATGATGTGCAAATGCACGACATCACCATCAGGGAAGCCACGGCGGAGGACCTCGACGGGGCCCGGGTGGTGATGCTCGACGCGGTGTACCGCGACTTCGGGACGGGATACGTGCCGGGCTGGCACGCCGACATCATCGATCCCGCGTCCTTCTACATCCTGCCGCCGCGGCACACGCTCCTGGTCGCCGTGGACGAGCGGGACGGGACGGTGGCGGCCACGGCGGCGCTGGACGCGCGCGGCCCGGAACATCCGCCGAACCCGCGCTGGCTGGCCGAGCGGTTCCCCTCGGGCGAGACGGCACAGCTGCGGCGCGTGTACGTGCGCCCCGAGCACCGGCGGCGGGGCCTGGCCCGGCGGCTGGTGGAGGGTCTGCTGGACTTCGCGCGGGCCGACGGTGGTTACCGGTCCGTATATCTGCACACGTATCCGCACTCGCCCGGCGCGATGGGCCTGTGGCGGACGCTGGGCAAGGTGGTGTGCGACGAGCGCGAGGACGTGCCCGGCGGGGGCAGCGGCGTGGTGCACTTCGAGATCCCCTTCGCCTGAACGGCACGGGGCGACGGTGTACACACCCCTGGCCAAGGGCCTGGGCGCCCTGCGCGTTCGTGCGCGCGGGGGCCTCCCGACGCTGCTGTGGCGGGCCGTGCTCGCGGCCGCCCTGGTGGGCGCGATCGGCCTGCTGCCGTGGCTGTCGCGCACCGACCCGGCGCTGACGGTGCTCAAGTCCCGTTCTGCGGACCGCGACCCGACACCCGAGACGCTGGCCGCCATCCGCGACGAACTCGGGCTCGGCGACGGCCCGTTGACACTGCTCGGCCGCTGGCTGGACGGGCTGCTGCAGGGGGACGCGGGCACCTCGTGGGTGTCCGGCGCCCCCGTCCTGCCCTCCGTCGCGCAGGCGCTCGGCGTGTCGCTGCTGCTGATGTCCGGCGCCCTCGTCGTCGCCGTGGTCACGGTGAGTGCCGTGTGCGCCCGTACGCTCCGGCTCGGCGCGCGGGGCCGGCTCGGCGCGCGCGGGGCCGGAGGCACGGCGACCGCGGTGCTGGCCGCGCTGCCCGAGTTCCTCCTCGCCTCGGTGCTCGCCGCGGTGATCGGCGTGCACCTGGGCTGGCTGCCGGCCCTGGGCTGGTACGGGCCGCAGTGGATGGTGCTGCCCTCACTGGCCCTCGGCCTGCCCGCCGGCGCGGTCCTCGGGCGGATGCTGGACGACCTGCTCCCCTGCGCGTTCGCTGAACCCTGGGCGCCGGCCGCCGCGGCCCGCGGGGTCCCGCCGCAGTCCGTGGCACGGCAGGCCCTGCGCCGCTGTGTGCCCGGACTGCTGCCCAATCTCGGCCTGTTCGTGGTCGGTCTGACCGGCGGATCCGTCGCCGTCGAGCAGATCTTCGACATCCCCGGCCTGGGCCGGCTCACCCTGCAGGCCGCGCTCGCCCAGGACCTGCCCGCCCTGCAGACCGGCACGCTCGCCCTCGTCCTGCTCGCGGCCGGCGCCGGCGTCCTCGCCCGGCTCGCGGCCCGGCTGCTGATCGGGCCCGCGCTGCGCGACGGCGCCCTGCGCTCCCTGCACCGGCCGGCCCCGCCCGCGCCCCGCGCCCTGCCCCTGCTGTACGGGGCGCTGCTCACCACGGTCATCGGCCTCGGCCTGCCGCGTGACGCGCTCGCCCTGGACACCCTCGCCCGGCTGCGGGGCCCCTCCCCGGCACACCCGTTCGGGACGGACGCGCTGGGCCGGGACGTCCTCGCCCGGGTCGCCCACGGCGCGCTGAACACCCTCGGCACCGCGCTCGCGGTGAGCGCCGCGGCCCTGGTCGCCGGGCTGCTGCTGGGGCTGCTGCCGCGGCTGTCCGGGCCGCTGGTCGACACCGTCAGTGCCGTACCTCCCGTCCTGACGGGGCTCCTCGTCACGGGCATCACGGGCAGCGGCCCCTGGACGCCCGCCCTCGCCGTCGGCGTCGTGGCCTGGTCCCCGCTGGCCGCCCACACGTCCGCCCTGCTGCGTCAGGAGCGGGCGACCACCCACCTGGCCGCCACCCGTGCGCTGGGTGCCGGGCGTCGGTACCTGCTCCGGCACGAACTGCTGCCCGCCGTGCTGCCGCCGGTGGCCCGGCACGCCCTGCTGCGGCTGCCCGGCGTCGCGCTGAGCCTGGCCGCGCTCGGCTTCCTCGGCCTGGGCGCGCAGCCGCCGTCCCCCGAGTGGGGTCTGCTGCTCGCCGAGAACCAGCCGTACGCCGAGCGCGCCCCGTGGGCCGTCCTCTTCCCGGCCGCCGTACTGGCCCTGCTGGGTGCGCTCGCGGTGACGGCCGCCGGCGGCGTCCGACTGCCCCGGCGGCGTGGGCGGGCCGGCAGCCCGGCAGGGCCGCGCGGCGACCGGGGCGTGCCCGCCCCGCGGCAGCGGCCGGCACACGGCGACGCCCTCCTGACCCCCGCGTCCCTCTCAGCGAGAGAAGAACGATGACAGACCTGATATCCCGCGTCCTGGCCCGCAGGGCCGCCCCTGCGTCCGGCGACGAGACACCCGACGGCGCGACGCCCAGGGCTCCGCGCGAGAGCACCTGGCGCCTCTGGCGGGACCTGTCCCCGCTGCTGCGGCTGCTGATCGTGACCCAACTCGCCTTCAACGTCGGCTTCTACGCCGTGCTGCCGTTCCTCGCCGAGCACCTCGGCACCGCGATCGGCATGGCGGGCTGGCTGGTCGGCTTCGTCCTCGGTCTGCGCACCTTCAGCCAGCAGGGCCTGTTCGTGGTCGGCGGCTCACTCGTCGACCGCTACGGCGTGCGCCCGGTCGTGCTGGCGGGCTGCGTGCTGCGGATCGCCGGGTTCGCGTGGCTCGGGTACGCGGAGGCGAGCTGGAGCGTGATCGGCGCCGTGCTGGTGATCGGCTTCGCCGCCGCGCTGTTCTCGCCCGCCGTGGAGTCCGAGGTGGCCCGCCAGGCGGTGGTCTGGGAGGAGGAAGGACACGGCTCACGCACCCGTCTGCTGGCCCTGTTCAGCGTGGCGGGCCAGGCCGGGGCCTTCGTCGGACCGCTGCTCGGCGCGCTGCTGCTCGCCGTCGACTTCCGCACCGCGTGCCTCGCGGGTGCCGCGGTGTTCGTGCTCGTCCTCGCCGGGCACGTGCGGCTGATGCCGCAGCACATCCCCGGCCGGGTCCGGACCCGGGAAAAGGGCGGGGCGCGCATGCTGCTGCGCAACCGCCGCTTCCTGGCGCTGTGCTGCGCGTACGGCACGTACCTGCTCGCCTACAACCAGCTGTACCTGGCCCTGCCGGACGAGGTACAGCGCGCGGCGGGCTCCCAGGCGCCGCTGTCCTGGCTGTTCGCCCTGTCCTCGGTGCTGGTGGTGTTCGCCCAGCTGCCCGTGACCCGCTGGGCGGGCGACCGGCTCGACCTGCGCCGCTCCATGACCGCCGGGCTGCTGCTGATCGCGTCGGGTTTCGCGGTGGTGGCCGCGGCGCGCCCCGCGGGCTGGACGGGCACCGCAGGGCTGCTGCCGGCCGCGGGCTTCGTCGTGCTGCTCACCGTGGGGCAGATGCTGGTCGTGCCCGCCGCCCGCGCCTGGGTGCCCGACCTCGCCGAGGAGGGCCGGATCGGCCTCTACATGGGTGCGCTGTCGTCCGTCTCCGGGCTGATCGTCCTCGCAGGCAGCGTGGCCACCGGCTCCCTGCTCGACGCGGGCCTCCCGGCCTCCGTGCCCTGGCTGCTCCTCGCGGCCGTCCCCGCCCTGGCGGTGACACTGCTGCCGCGCCGGAAGGAACGGGCGCGGGGGGCGAGCGCGGCGGCCTGACGACAGACGCAGGCCCAAAGGGCGGGCGCGGCGGCGGTCCGACGGCACGCGCACACGCAGGGCCGGGCATGCGGAGCCCAACCGCAGGCGCAGGCGGCGAACGCGCGGCGACCACAGGCGCAAGTGCAAGAGGCGGGGGCACGGCAGCCCGACGACACGCTGAGACGCAAGGGCCGCGGTGCGCGGCGGCCCGACCACAGGCGCAGGCGCAGGCGCGGAGTGCACGGCATCCCGACCCCACACACAGATGCGGGGGCAGGCGGGCGAGCTGAGCCCCGACCACAGGCGCAGGAGGCCGGCGCGCTGCGGCCCGACGACGGCATGCAAAGACGCACGGGCCCGGCACACGGCAGACCGACCACACCCGCAGACGCAAGAGGCGGGCGCGGCGGCGGCCCGACGGCACGCGCAGGCGCAGAGAAGCGAGGGAAGAGAGGGACGGCACAGCGGCAGCCCGGCCCGGCGTCCCCAGGCACCGGGGACGGCCTCGGCAACCACGCGCGCCCGCCATCACCCCGGCAAGGCACTGAGCCGCTCCCCGATTTCCGGAAACGTACCGTCCACGACACCGCACAGGGGAACGGTGGTCATTCGGCGCCAGTATCCTGGGGCGGCTGCGGCACCCCCCAACCAACCCCCGCTCCGACGCGGGGAGTTGCGGCCTGCGGCGAGGACCTTCCCACGAGCATAGGACGAGAACGAGTGCTGCTAGCGGGCCGCTACCGGCTGGACGTTGAGATCGGGCGCGGCGGAATGGGAGAGGTCTGGCGTGCGTACGACGAGACGCTCGCCAGAGCGGTGGCCGTCAAGCTGCTGCTGCCTCAGGACACCGATGCCACGGCGGCCTCCCGGTTCCGTCTGGAGGCGCAGACGGCCGGGCGTCTCAACCACCCCAACGTGGTCGGGGTCCTGGACTTCGGCGAGTACGACAACCGGCTGTACCTGGTGATGGAGCTGGTCGAGGGCGACAGCCTCGCCCGGGTGCTGTCCGCCTCCGGCGCGCTCCCCGCCGAGCAGGTGGCCCGACTCGGCGCGCAGGCCGCCGCCGGACTCGCCGCCGCGCACCAGCAGGGCATCGTGCACCGGGACGTCAAACCCGCCAACCTCCTGCTGGACGCGGGCGGCACGCTGAAAATCGGCGACTTCGGCATCGCGCGTTTCCTCGACGACCCGGGCGCCGCGCTCACCGCCACCGGCCAGATCGTCGGCACCGGCCTCTACCTCGCGCCCGAACGGGCCCTGGGCCGGCCCGCGGGTCCCGCCTCCGACATGTACTCCCTGGGGTGCGTGCTCTACCAGCTCCTCAGCGGCCGCCCGCCGTTCCAGGCCGACACGGCCGTCGCGCTGCTGCACCAGCATCTCGACAACGCCCCCGTACCGCCCCGGGAACTCGGTGTCGCCGGTCTGCCGCCGGCCTTCGAGAGCTACCTCCTCGCCCTGCTCGCCAAGCAGCCCGAGGACCGGCCCACGGCGCAGCAGGCCGCCGAGTGGTTCGCCGGGGGCGCCTGGCGGGGGCTGCCCGAGCCGCTGCCGGAGGCGGTGTCGCCGGGGCCGGCCTCCGGGAGCGGGCCGTACGCGGCATCCCCGGGGCCGGCCTCCGGGAGCGGGCCGTACGCGGCGTCAGCGGGGCCGTCGTCCGGGCCGGGACCGTACGCGGCGGCCGACACCGGCGCCCCGGCCGGGCACGCGCTGCCCACGGGGTCCCGGACCGCCCCGGGCGGGCGTTCCCGTCGCGCCGCGCCCCGCAACAATCTCGGCAACCACCGGAGAACGGCCGCGGTGGTGGCCGCGGCGGCCGTCTTCCTCGCCGCGATGCTCGCCGGCATGCAGATGTTCTCGCCCGACGACACCGCGACGGAGGGCACGGAACCCGAGGCGTCCCCGTCCGCGAGCAGCCCGGCCGCCCCCTCGCCCGGCGACTCCGCCGACTCCGCCGACCCGCTGGCCTCCGCACCGGCGGCCGCCACGACTCCGGCCGCCGGCACAGTGGCCGATGTCACCCCCTCCCCCACGGCCCCCGGCACCCCGACCCTCGCCGAACCGACGCCCGGCCCCACCAGCCCGACTCCGGAAGTGAGCAGCGGCCCGCCTGAGAAGGCGGACAAGTCCCGGCGGGAACAGCCTCCGCGGTCCGGGGAGGACGGGGAGGACGAGGGCGACGAGGGTGACGACTGAGCCCTCCCGCGCCGGTGTGCGAGCGGTCGCCCCTTCACGCGCCCCCTCGCGCGCCCCCTCGGCTGGCTTGTCATGGCCCTTATCTCGGCATTACTGTCACCACGCCTTGGTGAACGGGAAATCCGGTGTGATGCCGGTGCGGCCCTCGCCACTGTGATCGGGAAGTCCGGCTCCAGCCCTCGCGGGCAGCCACTGGGTTCTCACGAACCCGGGAAGGCGGAGTACGGGCGGTGGGACCCGTGAGCCAGGAGACCGGCCAAGGCGCGTCAACCATCCACGAGGTGCTGGAGAGGGTCTGCTGAGCCATGCACATTGCCGAGGGTTTCCTTCCTCCGGCGCACGCCGTCGCCTGGGGCGTCGCGTCCGCGCCGTTCGTCCTCCACGGAGTCCGGTCGCTCACCCGTGAGGTGCGCGAGCACCCCGAGAGCACTCTGCTCCTCGGCGCCTCCGGCGCCTTCACGTTCGTCCTGTCCGCGCTGAAACTGCCGTCCGTCACCGGCAGTTGCTCCCACCCCACGGGCACGGGCCTGGGGGCCATCCTGTTCCGGCCGCCCGCCATGGCCGTGCTGGGCACCATCACCCTGCTCTTCCAAGCGCTGCTGCTCGCGCACGGCGGTCTGACCACGCTCGGCGCCAACGTCTTCTCCATGGCGATCGCCGGCCCCTGGGCGGGCTACGCGGTGTACCGGCTACTGCGGCGCTACGACGTGCCGCTGATGGTCGCCGTGTTCTGCGCCGCGTTCGTAGCCGACCTGTCCACCTACTGCGTCACCAGCGTGCAGCTGGCGCTCGCGTTCCCCGACCCGGGCAGCGGGTTCCTGGGCGCGCTCGGCAAGTTCGGCTCCATCTTCGCCGTCACCCAGATCCCGCTCGCGGTGAGCGAGGGACTGCTGACGGTGCTCGTGATGCGGCTGCTGGTGCAGTCCAGCAAGGGCGAACTGACCCGGCTGGGTGTGCTCCTCGCCGACAAGCAGTCCCGGAACGAGACCCAGGAGGTGGCCCGATGAGCAAGAACACCAAGATCAACCTCCTGCTGCTGCTCGCCGTGGCCGCGCTCGCCGTGCTGCCGCTCGCCCTCGGCCTCGGCGACCACAAGAAGGAGCCGTTCACGGGCGCCGACGGCGAGGCGGAGACGGCGATCACCGAGATCGAGCCGGACTACGAGCCCTGGTTCTCGCCCCTGTACGAACCGCCGTCCGGTGAGATCGAGTCGGCGCTGTTCTCCCTCCAGGCGGCCCTCGGCTCCGGTTTCCTCGCCTACTACTTCGGACTGCGCCGGGGCAGACGGCAGGGTGAGCTGCGGGCGCTGGAGCGGGAGCGGGACTCCGGGAACCCGGCGGACGGTACCGCCGAGGAGTCCACGGCCGAAGGGGCCTGAGCCGCGTGCTGCCGATCGACGCGGCGGCGCACAGCAGTCGCTGGCGCCGCCGCCATCCCGTGGACAAGGCCGTGCTCGGGCTGGGGCTGACCCTCCTGGCGATCTCGCTGCCGCCCTGGCCGGGCGCGGCTCTGGTGCTGCTGACCGCCCTGGTGGTGCTGCTGGGTCCGGCGGGCGTGCCCTGGATCCGGCTGTGGCGGGCCTACCGGGTGCCGCTGGGCTTCTGCGTGACCGGCGCGCTGACGCTCCTCGTGCAGGTCGGCGGGCCGAACGGTTTCGTCTCCCTCGCCGGTGACGGGCCGGTCCGGGCCGGGGAGTTGCTGCTGCGCACCTCGGCGGCGTCCCTGGGGGTGCTGCTGTTCGCGTTCACCACGCCCATGTCCGACCTGCTGCCGCGGCTGGTCCGGGCCGGGGTGCCCGCGCCGGTCGTCGACGTGGCGCTCGTGACGTACCGGATGAGCTTCCTGCTGCTGGACTCCGTGCGCCGGGTCCGTGACGCGCAGGCCGCCCGGCTCGGGCACACCACGCGGGCCGCGGCCTGGCGGTCCCTGGGCGGTCTCGGCGCCACCGCGTTCGTCCGGGCCTTCGACCGGGCGGTCCGCCTCCAGGCCGGTCTCGCCGGGCGCGGCTACGACGGCACCCTGCGGGTCCTGGTGCCGGAGGCCCGTGTCTCCGTCCGCTTCACGACGGCCAGTTGCGTGCTCCTCGCGGCGCTGGCCGTCCTCACCTTCGTACTGGAAAGGCCGCTGACATGAGCGAGCCCGCCCTCGTCGCCCTGCGGGGCGCGTCCTTCGCCTACGAGGACGGCCCGGCCGTGCTCAGCGGCCTCGACTTCGAGATCCGCGAGGGGCGCGCACTCGCGCTGCTCGGTCGCAACGGCAGCGGCAAGACCACGCTGATGCGGCTCCTCAGCGGCGGACTGCGGCCTCGTGAGGGCCGGCTGACGGTCGACGGGCAGCCGGTGACGTACGACCGCAAGGGCCTGACCCGGCTGCGGACGACCGTCCAGCTGGTGGTGCAGGATCCGGACGACCAGCTCTTCGCGGCGTCCGTCGAGCAGGACGTGTCGTTCGGGCCGCTGAACCTGGGCCTGGACGACGCGCAGGTGCGGGCGCGGGTGGCGGAGGCGCTCGCCGCCCTGGACATCACGGCCCTGGCCGACCGGCCCACCCATCTGCTCTCCTACGGGCAGCGCAAGCGCACCGCCATCGCGGGCGCGGTCGCCATGCGGCCCCGTGTCCTCGTCCTCGACGAGCCGACGGCCGGGCTCGACCCCGACGGCCAGGAACGGCTCCTCACCACGCTCGACGGTCTCCGTGGGGCAGGCACCACGGTGGTGATGGCCACCCACGACGTCGACCTCGCGCTGCGCTGGGCCGACGACGCGGCGCTCCTCACCCCGTCCGGAGTCCGCACGGGGCCCGCTCCCGTGGCACTGGCCCGCCCGGATCTCCTCCGGGAGGCGGGCCTGCGACTGCCCTGGGGAGCCGCCGCGGCGGAACTCCTCCGCGCGCAGGGGTGGCTGACGGACACGGAGCCGGGGCCGCGAACGCCCGCGGAGCTCGCCGCCCTCGCAGCCGGGCGGCTGGGCGCGCCTGGGGTCTGAGGGGGCCCGGAGTCTGAGGCGCGCCCGGAGTCTTCGGTCAGTCGAAGTAGGACTCGAGTGAACCGCGGCGCCGGATGTCGAGCGTCGCGCAGTGGAACGAGCCGCCGAACGGCGCGTAGTGCAGCAGGTCGCACGGGATCGGCTCGAAGCCCCACTTCTCCAGGGCGCGCAGCATGCCGGTGTGGTGCCGCTCCGCGATCACCCGCCGTTCGTCGATCATGAGCACGTTCATGCTGAGCCACTTGCCGCACATCGACGTGACCTTGAGCAGCGTCTCGTCGATCGGGTCGGGCTCGGGGGCGACCAGGACGTCCCAGGAGCTCAGGATGCCGGGCAGCCGGTCGACGTCGATGTACTCGGGGTTGACCAGCACCTTTCCGGGCGCGAGCAGGACGAACGTCGTGTCGATGTGCATGGGCGTGCGGCAGCGGCTCTCGATCTCGTGGATGCGGTACCCCGGCCCGAGATGGCGGCGCAGCCAGTCGATGCCCATCCGGTTGGTGACGTTGCTGCGCGTGACGAACAGGTCCCGCCCGGCCCGGACGAAGTCCGCCGCGTCGAAGACAGGCTCGAACTCGGTGAGGATGTACCGCATGGGCTCGCCGTCCTTCGGGACCTGGAAGTCCGGATCGAACAGTTCGTCCGTGAGCTGCGGCTTGGGTGCCGCCGTCCAGCGCGCGCCGCGGCGGAAGTAGTCCTTGAGGAGCGGGCGGTAGGAGTGGGTCTCGAAGTACCGGCAGGGCCAGGCCATCGGCGTTTCGATGATCTCGTCGCCGATCACGAGCATGCTGTCCCGCGGGCAGGTGTTGCAAAAGCCCCGGGAGGACCAGTCAGGGGTGGCGAAGCGGCGCCGGTGGTCGACGACGTCCGGCCGCCTGACCGTGACGCCGAGGGACTCCAGCAGGGCGATGAACCCGTCGATCTCCTGCTGGGCTTCCTCGACGAGCACGCGCGGATACCGGAGGCCGGCGGCGAGTCCCTGCAGCCGCCCGGCCCAGGGCGGCACGTTGCAGCTCACCACCGGGTGGTCCGAAGGGATCGTCGCGCCCTCGAGACGCCCGACGATGATCTCCTCCAGCGGATCCCACTCGGTGTGCGAGTCGACCGGCGAGACGAGGCGTTCCACGGCCTCGTCCGTCGCGGCCGGCGATCCGGACCTCCCCATGACGGCCATGCCCACCATCCTCGGATCTCAGGCTTCGGTGATGCACCGCACTTACCACATCACTCACCGTGGCCCGACGGCCGGGTCGGCGTCAACATCTGGGCTCCACGGCGCCGCCGCACGGGGCGGTCCCGCCGTCCGCAATACGCTTGTCCGCCCGCGCGGCGCGGCCTACGTTGCCGGTGTGGATCTCTTCTCACGCTCCTGGACGGCGCTGCGCGCGGCGGTCGCCGGTCTGTCCGACGAGGACTTCGCCCGGCCGTCCGGCTGTGCCGGCTGGCTGGTGCGGGACCTGGTGTGCCATCTGGTCATCGACGCGCAGGACGTCCTGATCACCCTCGCCACCCCCGCCGACGGGGAACCGACCCGTGACGCGCTGACCTACTGGGAGGTCTCCGACACGCCGCCGACCGGAGACGACCCGCTCGACGCGCTGACCGTCCGGCTGGCGGCCGCGTACGGGGAACCGCATCTGCTCACGCTCCACCTGGACGACGTCGGCTCCGCCGCGGGCCGCGCGGCGGAGCTCGCCGACCCCGGTCTCAGGGTCGGCACCCGCGACGAGGTTCTCACCGTGGGCGACTACCTCTCCACGTACGTCATGGAGTGGACGCTGCACCATCTCGATCTGATCGCCCACCTCCCCCACGCCGCGCAGCCGCCCGCTGAGGGGCTCACCCGGTCCCGCGAGATGCTGGAGCAGATCGTCGGGAGCGCGTTCCCCCCGTCATTCTCCGACGCGGACGCGCTGCTGGTGGGCACGGGACGGCGGGCGCCGACCGAGGCGGAGCGGGAGGCACTGGGCGATCTGGCCTCGAAGGTGCCGGTCTACCTGGGCTGAGCGGGGAGAGCGGCCCTCGTGGTGGCGCTGCGGTACGTCGTGACGCCCAGCGCGAGCAGCCAGTAGCTGAGGATCGCGCCCAGCGACGCGGTGGTGCCCCAGCCGTTCGCCGCGTAGAAGTCCGCCGGGTCGTTGCCGAAGAACAGCGACGGCACGAAGGCCAGATTGACCCCGGCCAGGACGTAGGCGGAGCGGCCGGTCCAGCGCGGCAGCAGGTTCGTACGGGAGATGCCGAAGCCCACCACGGTCAGGAACAGCGCCATCAGCACCTTGCCGATCGAGCCGTAGAGGACGTAGGTGCCGCTGACCGCGATGGTCGGATCGATCGCACGGTCGGCGGCGATGACCGCGCCGGCCTCCAGCCCGCTGGAGACCAGGGTGACCGCCACGTAGACCAGCCCGACGGCGAACGCCATGGAACCCACCCACTCGTAGGCCGGGTTCGCCCGCTTGACCAGTTCGCGGAAGGCCGTCACGAACACGATCAGGAACGCCAGCGAGAAGATCCCGAGCAGCAGCCTGGTGAGGACGTTCGCGTCCGGCGGCGGCCCGGAGTAGATGAAGTAGAGCGGTACTTCGACGATGAGGGCGGCCGCGGCGGCGATGCCGGCGAGGCCCGTCAGGCGCCTGGCGAAGATCTCGTTCATGGGGGTACCCCGATGTCCGGTGGCGGATCGGTCGTCGGCCGGTTGCCGACGCCACACATGCTGCCGCCCCCGGCACGGCCCGTCCCTGGGCCTGGACACCCGATGCGGGGGTGGCGTTACCGACACCCGATGCGGGGGTGGCGTTACCGACACCCCCGCGTCACCGGCACCCCCGCGCAGACAGGTCCTGAACCGCCCGGCCGGCCCCGCGCCACCGCCCCGACCGCCCCGAGTCCGCCGACCGTGCCTCTTGGCGCTCCCTGCGCACCACCGCCCGGCCGGAAAACGCTTGGACGCCGCGGTCGCCGTCGCGGCAGACTTCCGGACTCGACCCGAATCTCCACACATCCGTTGCGGCGATGGCCCCTGCCCGCACATGCGCGTGGCGGGCGGCCACAGAACGACACAGGGGTGGGATGGATACGCCTGGATCGCGCAGGGTTCAGCCGGGCAAACGCTCGGTACTTCTCGCACTTCGTTACTACGGACGGGAGTTGTCCCGGCTCCGCCGGCTGACGGCACCCGCGATGCTGCTCATGGCGCTGGGCAACATCGGAATCAACTACATCGCGCCGCTGATCGTCGCCAAGCTCGTCGGCGGCATCGCCGACGACAGGGACCTCACGGTCGACTCGGCACTGCCGTACGTCCTCGGCTTCGTCGGGGTCCTGCTGTTCGCGGAGGCACTGTGGCGCGTCGCCGTGCACTGTCTCAACCGCCTCGACGCCCTCGGCATCGAGCACCTGTACGTGATCGGGATGGACGAGCTGTTCGCCAAGGACGCCGCGTTCTTCCACGACAACTTCGCCGGTTCGCTGACCAAGCGCGTCCTGAGCTTCGCCTCGCGTTTCGAGCAGTTCGTGGACACGCTGACGTTCCAGATCGTGGGCAGCTTCGTGCCGCTGGCGTTCGGGGCGGTGGTGCTGTGGCGCTACGAACCCCTCCTCGTGGTCGGGCTGCTGGTGATGATCGCGCTGACCGGGGTGCTGGTCGCGCCTCTGATCCGGCGCCGCCAAGCGCTGGTCGACCTGCGTGAGGAGGCGATCGCCCGGGTGTCGGGCCACGTCGCCGACAGTCTGATGAACATGGACACGGTGCGGGCGTTCGCCGCGGAGGGGCGCGAGGCCGCCGAACACCGCTCCCGGGTCGCCGCGTCACGCCGGCTCACGCTGCGGTCGTGGGACTACGGCAACCTCCGCATCGACACGCTGGTCGCGCCGATGTCGGTGCTGACCAACGCGATGGGGCTGCTGCTCGCGGTCACGCTCGCCGGGGGCGGCAACGGCGTGGAGGCGATCGTGGTCGCCTTCACCTACTACAGCAACGCGACCCGGATCATGTTCGAGTTCAACCAGATCTACCGCCGGCTGGAGAACTCGATGACGGAGGCCGCGCAGTTCACCGAGCTGCTCCTGACGCCTCCCACCGTGCTCGATCCGCCGTCGCCGGAGCCGCTGCGGCCCCGGTCCGCCGGCATCCGCTTCGAGAAGGTGACCTTCGCCCACCGTGGCGGCAGGCCGCTGTTCGAGGGTCTCGACCTGGACGTGCCGAGCGGGGCGAGGGTCGGCCTGGTCGGCCGGTCCGGCGGCGGCAAGACCTCCCTCACACGGCTGTTGCTGCGGATGACGGACATCGACGGCGGCCGCATCCTCGTGGGCGGTCAGGACATCAGCCGGCTGCGCCAGGCCGACCTGCGCAGCCAGATCGCGTACGTGCCGCAGGACCCGGCGATGTTCCACCGCACCCTGCGGGACAACATCGCGTTCGCCCGGCCCGACGCCACCGAGGCCGAGATCCGCCGCGCGGCCGAGGCGGCCCATGTCACGGAGTTCGCCGACGCGCTGCCGGACGGCTTCGACACCCTGGTGGGCGAGCGCGGCATCAAATTGTCCGGCGGTCAGCGCCAACGCGTCGCTCTCGCCCGGGCGATCCTGCGCGACGCGCCGATCCTGCTGCTCGACGAGGCGACCAGCGCCCTGGACTCGGAGAGCGAACTCCTCGTGCAGGAGGCGCTGTGGCGGCTCATGGACGGGCGGACCGCGCTGGTGGTGGCGCACCGGCTGAGCACGGTCGCCTCCATGGACCAGCTGGTCGTCCTCGACCGTGGCCGGATCGTCGAGCAGGGCACGCACCAGGAGTTGCTCGCGACCGACGGCGCCTACGCGAAGCTGTGGCAGCACCAGTCGGGCGGGTTCCTCGACGACACCACGGGGCGGGCCGAGGTGCTCTGAGGGCGACGCGGGCCGTCTCCTCGTCCTCCAGGGGACGGCCCGCGCGGGAACCCCCTACGGGAGGTCCAGCCTGCTGTGCACCACCTGCGCGTCCCACTTCCGCTGCTCCCACAGGTGCTCGAGCACCGGCCGGATGCGCCCGGCCTCCCGCTCGGCGTCCTTCGCGTGGGCGGGAGACATCTCGCGCGACTGCCTGGACGCGTCGAGGAGATGGTGGGCCCCGCGGTCTTCCTCGCCTCCGACGCCGCGTCCTTCGTCACCGGCTCCGACCTGATCGTCGACGGCGGCTACGTCTGCTGGTGAGCGGCGCCCGGCAGGCGTCCGGGACCGCTGCCGACACGTGCGCGAAGGTCAGGCCATCAGGGCCGCCGCCGTCTCCTGGTCGGTCACCAGCACGTCCACCAGGCCGCCCGCCACGGCCGACCGGATCGCCTTGTGCTTACGGCTGCCGCCCGCCACCCCGATCTTCCGGCGGGCGGCGGCGAGCTGCTCACGGGTGATGCCGACGACGCGGGAGTCCAGCTCGGACTCGACCGGCCGGCCCTCGGCGTCGTAGAACCGCAGACACACATCGCCCACCGCGCCCCGCTTCTCCAACTCGGCGCGTTCCTCGTCCGTCAAGGCGTTGCCGCTGCGGGCGAGCGTGCTGGAGGGGGTGATCTCGCCGATGCCCACCAGCGCCACGTCCAGGTCGCCCAGTTCGCCCAGAGCCGCCGACACGAACGGATCCGCGCGCAAACGCCTGCGCGCTCTCGGCCGCCCCGGCCACACCGGGGGCCTGCAGATGGACGGCCTCACCATTCACCAACTGCGCCAACTGCCCCGCCATGCGCGAGGCGTGGCCCGCCGCGGCGGGATCACCGATGCCGCCCACCGCCTGCACGATGCGCACGCCTTTCAGTCCGGGAACCGGCTGCATCGCCTGCACCGTGGCGAGCAGGGTGGCGCTCCACGAGGAGATGCCCACGGTGTCGCTCGAGCGCAACGTCGTCTGGAGGTAGTAGGCGGCGGCCGCGCCGAGATCGCCGAGCATCGTGCGCTCGTTGTCCGGGGCGGTGTCGACGACCAGCGCGAGTTTCAGGCCGTACCGCTCCTGGAGACCGTCCTCCAGGTCCGGGTGCGTACCCGACGGCGGCGTCACGGTGATCCGCACGATGCCCCGGTCCTGCGCCTTCTTCAGCAGGCGCGAGACCTTCGCCTGCGACAGATCCAGGCGCGCCGCGATCTCCGGCTGCCGTATGCCCTGCAGGTGGTACAGCCGGGCCACGTGCGTCATCATCCGCAGTTCCTCGCCGACGATCGCCACGGGACTCCTCTCCTGGCGAATCAGCCCTGCATAGATATTCGCACAGGCAGGCGGGACCCCACCAAGAGGTCCCGCCCGGCCTTCAAGGAGTCATGCGGCGATGGGCCGTGTCGCTATGGGCCGTGCGCCCGGGTTCAGAAGCGGTCCGGGGCGCGCTCCGGGAGCGGAGAGCCGGGGAGCACGTCCCGCTTCTGGTTCTTCCGTGCCTCCGCGTTCGAGTCGGCCGTCGCCTCGCAGGTCACGTCCTTCGCCGGGAGCTTGCCGGTGAGCAGGTACGTCGTGACCGTGCCGTCCGTGCACGCGTTGCCGCTCGGGTAGACGCCATGTCCCTCGCCGCCGAGGACGGTGACCATCCTCGAACCCTTCAGGTCGGCGTGCAAGGCCTGACCGCTGGGCAGCGGGGTCTGCGAGTCCCATTCGTTCTGGACGACCAGGGAGCGGACCTTGTTGTTCACCTTGGTCGCCCGTTCCACGGACTTGTCCCAGAACGCACAGGGCTTGATGCTGGACGCGAAGTCACCGAAGAGCGGGTAACGGCCCTTGTCCTCGATGGCGTCCCGCCGGTAGCTCTCGGGATCGCGGGACCACGGCGCCGAGTTGTCACCGCAGACCACGGCCCAGAAGCTCGCTGTCATGTTGTCGGCCGGCACCTCGACGGCACCGGCGGCACCTGTCGCCCCGGTCCGCCCGGACCCGGTGAACTCCGCGAGCTTCTTCGCGGAGGCGGGCCGACCGGCCGCGGCCTTCTTCAGTTCCACGACCAACTCGCTGGCGTACTCCGGGGTGAAGACGGCCCCGCGGAAACCGTTGCGGATATCGTCGCCGGTGGTCGGCTGCCCCTCTATCTCGATGGGCTTCTTGTCGGCCCGCGCGACCAGGTCCCAGAACGTCCGGTCGACCTTCTTCGGGGTGTCGCCGAGGCCGTACTTCCCGGAACGCCGGGCGGCCCACTCGGTCCACCGGTCGAACGCGGGCTCGGCGCCCTCCGCCCACCACTGGATCATCCCCCGCCAGGCGCGCGCCGGATCGACCGCGCTGTCCAGCACGAACCGGTCGGCCCGGCCCGGGAAGAGCTGGGTGTAGACGGCGCCCAGGTAGGTGCCGTACGAGTAGCCGAGGTACGAGATCTTCTTCTCGCCGAGGATCGCCCGGATCAGGTCCATGTCACGCACGGTGTTGCGCGTGGTGATGTGCACGAGCGTGTCGCCCGACTTCTCCCTGCACTTGTTCGCGACCTCGCGCGCCCAGGCGACGTCCTTGGTGAACGTCTCCTTCTTGTACGGCCGCAGCCAGTTCTCCTCTTCCGGCTTCAGATCGCAGGAGACGGGGCTGCTCCGTCCCACACCGCGCGGGTCGAAGCCGATCAGGTCGTACTTCCGCTGCGCGGACTTGGGGAGCACCTCCTTCAGGTCGAGCGGCATGTAGAGCCCCCCTCCTCCCGGGCCGCCGGGGTTGGAGAACAGGACACCGTGCCGCTTGCCGGGCGAGGTGCTCTTGATCCTTGATATGGCCAGCTCGATCCGCTTGCCCGCGGGGACCCGGTAGTCCAGCGGGACCTTGATCGTGGCGCACTGGAACTGTGCCGGGGAATCGGCTTCGCACCGCTTCCACCGGGGCTTCTGCTTCACGTACGGGTCCAGCGCGCCGCCCTCGGCAGCGGATAAGGAAGTGGTCGACGGGGTGGCGGCGGGAGCGGCGGCGGCCGTCGAGGTGGCGAGTGCGGGAGCCAGCGTCGCCGTGACACTCACGGCCAACAGGGGCGCGAGACGTCGTCTGCGCACGATTCGATCCTTCCGGTCGCGTGTTCGGACAGGAAGGATCTTTCAGGAACCGTGCGCGCGTGCGGATCCCTCGCCGGGGGGTACCTCCCCTCCACCCTGGGAATGAGACAAGTGTGGTGTGTGGTCCCCGAGTTGTACGGGGTGACGCACAGTCAGCCGACGGCGACCGGGTGGCCGGGGCGGATGTTCTGGTTGAGGCGGAACAAGTTGGCCGGGTCGTAGACGTTCTTGAGCGCCACCAGGCGCGCGACCACGGTCGGCCGCAGCCCCGCACCCCCGGCCAGCAGCTGGTTGGCGCGGACGGCGAGCATCGCGCGCACCTGGCGGGCGGGCAGCTCCTCCCCGATGGCGCCGGCATGGCTGCGCAGCAGCCGGAGGCCGTGCTCGGCGGCCGCCTCGGTGGGCACGTCCTCGTTCCGGTTGGCGCCGACACCGGTGGAGCGGCCGTAGACGCGTCCTGTCGCGGCGATCTGCCGGGCGGCGTCCCAGGACTCCGCCACCCGCTTCATCGCGTCGGTCCCGGGTTCCGGACGCGCCGTCCCGTCGGCGAGGCGTACGACGTCCTCGACCCGGAGTCCGATCCCGTCGAGGACCACTGGGCCGGTTTGCCTGGAAGACACAGCACCCGCCGCGTCCACGATCTGAGACGACATCACGTCCAAACTCCCCTCAAGGTGGACATTCGATCTTGCCTGGCGGTCAGCCGTTACGTCGGATTAACGCCAAACCGTTGACAACCTATTCACGTACCGAGAACTCTGCATGACGTTATACAGCCGGGCAAGGGACATCTCATGATCCAGTTCGACGCGGTCCACAAGCGCTTCCCCAACGGCACGACAGCAGTGCACGACCTCACCCTCGACATGCCGGAAGGCGGCGTGACCGTCCTCGTCGGATCTTCCGGTTGCGGCAAGACGACCACCCTGCGCATGATCAACCGGATGGTCGAGCCGACCTCCGGCACCATCCGCGTCGGCGGCAAGGACGTCACCCGGCAGGACGCGGCCGAACTGCGCCGCTCCATCGGATACGTCATCCAGCAGGCCGGCCTCTTCCCGCACCGCACGGTGCTCGACAACATCGCCACCGTGCCGCTGCTCCTGGGCCACGGCCGCAGGAAGGCCCGGTCTCGCGCGGCGGAGCTGCTGGAGACCGTGGGCCTGTCGGCCGAGGCCGGCAAGCGCTACCCGCACCAGCTCTCCGGCGGCCAGCAACAGCGCGTCGGCGTGGCCCGCGCGCTCGCCGCCGACCCGCCGGTGCTCCTCATGGACGAGCCGTTCGGCGCGGTCGACCCGGTCGTGCGGGCCCAGCTCCAGGACGAACTGCTGCGACTTCAGGAGGAGTTGAGCAAGACCATCGTCTTCGTCACCCACGACATCGACGAGGCCGTACGGCTGGGCGACCGGATCGCGATCTTCCGTACCGGTGGCCACCTGGTCCAGTGCGCTTCACCCACCGAGCTCCTGGCCCGCCCCGCCGACGACTTCGTGGCCGACTTCCTCGGCGCCGAGCGCGGCCTGAAACTCCTCTCGTTGAAGACCCTGGCGGCCGTCCCGCAGGGCCCGGCCCCGGAGGGCGGTCCCTGGGCCCTCGTACTCGACGCGGCGCACAAGCCCCTGCACTGGGCCTCGGGCGATGCCGAACTCCCCGTACGACCGCTCAGGGACGACGACTCCCTACTGTCGGCCCTCAACGAGTCCCTCGCCTCCCCCACCGGCCTGATCGCCCGCGTCGACGCCGACGGCGTCCTCACCGGTGTCTCGTCCCGTGACGAGATCCACCAGTATGCGGGGCAGGCCCACACGGAAGCCCGGGTGGCCGCATGACGATCGACTGGTCGTGGATCGGCGACCACACCGACGACCTCACCACCCTCACGGTCTCCCACCTCCAGGCCGCCCTGTCCGCCGTCCTCTTCGGCGTCCTGATCTCGCTCCCCCTGGCAGTGGTCGCCCACCGGATCCGCCCCCTGCGCGGCTTCCTCCTCGGCCTCTCGAACGTCCTGTTCACCATCCCGTCGATCGCGATCTTCGTGCTCCTGCTGCCGGTCAGCGGCCTCACCCGCACCACCACCGTGATCGGCCTGACCGTCTACACGCTGGTCGTGCTGCTCCGGAACACCGTGGAGGGCCTCGACTCGGTCCCCGCGAAGACGAAGGAGGCGGCGAAGGCGATGGGCACGCGCCCCCTGCGCACGCTCCTCACGGTCGAGTTCCCGCTGGCGCTCCCCGTGATCATGGCGGGCGTCCGCATCGCGACGGTCATGTCGATCTCCCTCGTCTCGGTCGCGACCTACATCGGCGACGGCGGCCTCGGCCAGCTCTTCACCGACGGCTTCCAGCGCAACTTCCCGACGCCGGTGATCGCGGGAGTGGTCCTCACGATCCTCCTGGCCGTGGTCGCGGACGCGGCCCTGGTCGCCGTCCAGTACGTCCTGACCCCGTGGCGGAGGCGGCGAGCCTGACATGTACGAACTCTTCGAGAACCTCGGCGGCTGGCTGACCAGCGGCGCCCAGTGGTCCGGCTCGGACGGCATCACCCACCGCCTCGCCGAGCACCTCCAGTACTCCCTCCTCGCCACGCTCATCGCGGCCGCCATCGGCCTCCCGCTGGGCCTGCTGATCGGCCACACCGGCAAGGGCGCGTTCATCGCGATCAACCTGTCGTCGTTCGGCCGCGCGCTCCCCACCGTCGGCCTGGTCGTCCTGGTCTTCCTGGCCGGCGGACTGTCCATGCTCCCGGTCTACGTCGCCCTGGTCGCCCTGGCGGTCCCGGCGATCGTCACCAACACCTACGCCGGGATGACCGCCGTCGACCCGGACGTGAAGGACGCGGCGCGCGGGCAGGGCATGCGCGGCCACCAGGTCCTGTTCCAGGTCGAGTTGCCGCTCGCCCTGCCTCTGATCATGACGGGCCTGCGCCTGGCACTCATCCAGGTCGTCGCCACGGCCACGATCGCCGCGTACGTCTCCTTCGGCGGCCTCGGCCGTTACGTCTTCGACGGCCTGGCCCAGCGCGACCTCGTGCAGGTGCTCGGCGGCGCGGTGCTGGTCGCCGTCGTGGCCGTCGTACTCGATCTGCTGCTGAGCACCCTCCAGCGCTTCCTCTTCCGACACCGCACTGCCTAGGGACCCCTCGATGAACCGACGCACTCTCCTCGGCGGCCTCTTCGCAGCGGCCTCCGTCCCCGCCCTCTCCGCCTGCGCGAGCGGCATCACCTCCCTCGACAACCAGGGGGGCACCACCTCCGGCGGCGGCTCCAGCAAGGGCGGAGTCACCATCGGCACCGCCAACTTCACGGAGAACCAGGTACTGGGGTACCTGTACGCGGCTGTGCTCTCGGCAGCAGGCGTGAAGACGAACGTCCGCCCCAACCTCGGCACCCGCGAGATCCTCATCCCCGCGATCAAGGGCGGTGACATCGACCTCCTGCCCGAGTACCAGGGCGCCCTCCTGCACTACCTCGACCCCAAGGCGACGGAGACCGAGGAGGGCGAGATGCAGAACGCCCTCGCCGTCGCGCTCCCCGCCGGACTCCAGGTGCTGCCGTACGGCATGGCGGAGGACTCGGACGCCTTCGTGGTCACGCGGGAGACGGCGAGGAAGTACGGCCTGACCTCTCTGGCCGACCTGAAGAAGCAGAACGGCAGGCTGGTCATCGGCGCGGCGCCGGAGGTGAAGAAGCGCCAGGTGGGTGTGGTCGGCCTCAAGGACGTCTACGGGGTGGAGTTCAAGGAGTTCAAGTCCCTCGACTCTTCCGGTCCCCTGGTCAAGGGCGCCCTGAAGAAGGGCGACGTGGACGTGGCGAACCTCTTCACCACGGACACCGACATCCAGGCCAACGACTGGGTGGTGCTGACGGACCCGAAGAACCTCATCCCCGGCCAGCACGTCGTCCCGCTCATCGCCGACCGCAAGGCCGACTCCACGGTCCGCAAGGCCCTGGCACGCCTCGGCAACGTCCTCACCACGGCCCAGCTCACCGAGCTCAACCGGCAGGTGGACAAGGACAAGAAGGACCCGGAGGACGTGGCGAACGCGTACGCGAAGCAGCACGGGCTGGCTTGACGGGGTCGGACATCCGGCATGCGGCACGAAGACTCAGCCCTTGATGCCGAGGTTTCCCCGATCCTGCGCGTCGGAGGACCTCAGCGCGAGGGCCGCGATGTCGTCGTCGAGCCTTCCGCCGCTGTGCTGCAGCAGAGCCAGGTGCAGCTGGTCGAGCAGCTCACGGGGTTGCTCCAGGCCCTGCCGCCGCATCCAGTCCGGCAGCGGGAAGAACTCGCCCGCGTGGTCCCGGGCCTCCGATACGCCGTCCGTGTAGAGCAGCAGCTGGTCCCCCGGGGCGAAGGCGACGACGTCGACCCAGTAACGGTCGCCGATGAGCGCTGCGAGGTTGAGAGGCGGGGAGGCGATGGTCGGGACCAGGACCCGGACCTTTCCATGATGCGCGATCAGCGGCGGAGGATGTCCGCAGTTGAGAAGTCGTACGCAGCCGCCGTCGTGCGGGATCTCGGCGAGGAGAGCAGTGGCGAAGTGCTCGGGCTGGTCCGGGGCCGGAAACACAGTGCTGTGACGCGTGACGGCGGTTTCGAGGCGGTGGATGACGCCCTGCAGGTCGGGCTCGTCGTAGGCGGCCTCTCTGAAGCAACTGATCACAGCCGAGGCCGCCCCCACTGCGGACAGGCCCTTGCCCCGTACGTCGCCGATGAGCAGCCGGACCCCGTGCGGTGTACCGATCGCCTCATAGAAGTCGCCGCCGATCCGGGCCTGCTCTTGGGCCGCCAGGTACAGCGACTCGATCTCGACGCCCCCGATGCGGCGTGGCAGCGGGCGCAGCAGCACTTTCTGGGCCGCGTCGGCGACGAGCCGGATCTGGAAGAGCATTTCCTCACGCTGCAGTCGGACATGACTCCCGTATGCGGCCGCCAGGGTGACCGCGACGATCGCGGCCGCCGTGTACTGCGTCCCCAGATCGGTGTGGAAGAAGCTGAGGACGATCATGAGCAGCAGGCAGAACGCCCCCAACAGGATCGTGGGGAGCACGGGCCACATCGCGGCGGCGAGGGCGGGTGCGGCGGGCAGGAGGCGGCTGAAGGCGATCTCCCTGGGCGTGGAGAACGCAAGGCCGGCGATGAGGGCGGTCAGGACGAGGGGTGACAGCCGGGCAGCTTCCCATCGGCCGCTGTAGGCGGGGCGACGGCGCCACAGCCGTGCAGACATGATCACAAAATGCATCATATCGGCCTAATCAGACATCAGGCATGGCGTGATCATGCGCCACGCACGAGAAATGCGCGCCGGACGGCCACGTCCGGAGGGGCCGGAGCCGTGCAGCGCCTACCGCCCGTGTGCCCGAGGTCAGCCGGGCACGGATCGGCCGAGCCCTGGTCACTCGGGATCACCGATGTTAGAAAGGTCGCATGGCGAATCCTTTCGCCCGTTTTCGACACCTGTCAGCCAAGCGCCTCCTCAGCAAGGGCACGCGGAGCGTGGCCGGGCAGGTGCTGGTTTTCCAGGTGGCTCTGGTAGTGCTCCTCGTGGCCTGCGGCGTCTTCGCTCTCATCCTGCAGTCGGAGCGGGACTCCAACGCCGAGGCCAGGCGACGCTCCACGGCCGTGGCACAGACCTACGCGCACTCACCAGGTGTCCTGGCGGCATTGCGGACCCCGGATCCGAGCAAGATTCTCCAGCCGCTCACCGAGGCGGCACGCCGGGCCGCCGGCGTCGACTTCATCGTGGTCATGGACACCGAGGGCACCCGGTACACGCACCCCCTGCCGGACCGCATCGGAAAGCGGTTCGTGGGCGAGATCGGGCCGCCGCTGGCTGGGAAGGTCTACGTGGAGAGCGTCGACGGCCCGCTCGGTCGCGAGGTGCAGGCCACGGTCCCGATCGAGGACACCGACAGCCAGGTGGTGGCCCTGGTCTCGGCCGGGATGAAGGTCGAGAACGTCGAAAGTCAGTTGGCTCGGCAACTACCGATCATCCTGGGCGCCGGGGCCGCGGCGCTCGCGCTGTCCACCGGTGTGACGGCGCTGGTGGGCAAACGGCTGCGACGCCAGACACACAGCCTGGCCCCGGACGAGATGACCCTGATGTACGAGCACCACGACACGGTGCTCCACTCCGTTCGGGAAGGGGTCCTGATCGTGGCCGCCGACGGGCAGCTGATGCTGGCGAACGACGAAGCCAGACGCCTGCTGGAGCTGCCCCCCGACGCCGAGGGGCGGCTCGTCTCGGAGCTGCCGGGCCTCGATCCCGAGACGAAGGCGCTGCTCGCCTCCGGGCGCGAGGCCACCGACGAGGTGCACCTCGCGGGCGAGCGGCTGCTCGCGGTCAACCAACGGCCCACGGACTTCGGGTCAGGCTCCGGGGGCACGGTGGTGACACTGCGCGACTCCACCGAGCTGCAGGCGGTGACCGGCAGGGCGGAGGTGGCACGGGAGCGGCTGAGGCTGCTGTACGACGCCGGACTCCGCATCGGTACCACCCTGGACGTGCTGCGCACTGCCGAAGAACTGGCGCAGGTCCCGATTCCTCGCTTCGCGGACTTCGTCACCGTGGACCTGGCCGACGCCGTCCTGCAAGGCGAGGAGCCGGCCCTCACGGCGACGGACATGCGACGCGCCGCCGTGTGCGGCATTCAGGACGACCATCCGCTCTCCGAACAGGGCCGGCTTTTCGACTACCTTCCCTCCACACCCCAGGCGCGCGGCTACGGCAGCGGCCGGTCCCAGTTGGTGAGCGATCTGCCGACCGCCACGGGCTGGCGCGTGCAGGACCCCGAGCGCGCCGAGGCGATCATCGACCACGGCATCCACTCCCTCATCAGCGCCCCCATCCAGGCCCGTGGCGTCGTGCTGGGCATGGCCAATTTCTGGCGTGCGCACCCGCATGAGCCCTTCGACGAAGAGGATCTGTCGCTGGCGGAGGAGCTGGTGGCCCGTGCCGCGATCAGCATCGACAATGCCCGCCGTTACACCCGCGAGCACGCTCTGGCAGTCACCCTCCAGCGCAGCCTGCTGCCACAGGCCGTGCCGGAGCAGAGCGCCCTCGACATCGCCTACCGCTACCTCCCCGCCCAGTCGGGCGTGGGCGGAGACTGGTTCGACGTGATTCCCCTGCCGGGGAGCCGGGTGGCACTGGCCGTCGGCGATGTGGTCGGCCACGGCCTGCACGCCGCCGCCACGATGGGACGGCTGCGGACCGCGGTGCACAACTTCTCCTCCCTCGATCTGCCACCCGACGAGCTGCTGAGCCATCTGGACGACCTGGTCGGGCGCATCGACCAGAACGAGACGGCACAGAGCGCGGCGGGCGTCGTGGGCGCCACCTGCCTGTACGGGATCTACGACCCCGTGACGCGCCACTACGTCATGGCCCGTGCGGGGCATCTGGCGCCGGCGCTGGTGCAGCCTGACGGAACCGTCACCTTCCCGGACGTGCCGGCCGGTCCGCCCCTGGGCCTCGGCGGCATGCCGTTCCGGACCGCGGAGCTGTGCCTCGCGGAGGGAACGCAGCTCGTCCTGTACACCGACGGACTGATCGAGGACCGCAGACGCGACCTGGACGTGGGAATGGAGATTCTGCGCGACACGCTGACGGGCCACTCCGGCCGGCCGCCCGAGGAGACCTGCCAGGACGTGCTGGACAGCCTGCTCCCCGATCGACCCAAGGACGACGTCGCCCTGCTCGTCGCCCGCACTCGGGTACTGCCGCGCGACCGCATCGCCGACTGGGATGTGCCGGCGGACCCGGCCGCCGTCTCGGGCATGCGCGACGCTGTGTCCCGAAAGCTCGAAACCTGGGGACTGTCAGAGTTCGGCTTCACCATGGAGCTGATCCTGAGCGAGCTCGTCACCAACGCCATCCGCTACAGCACCGGGCCGATCCACATACGGCTGATCCGCGACCGCACGCTGATCTGCGAGGTGGCCGACAGCAGCAGCACCTCACCGCATCTGCGGTACGCCGCGACGACGGACGAGGGAGGCCGGGGCCTGTTCCTGGTGTCGCAGATGGCTGAGCGCTGGGGCACCCGGTACACCCCGCAGGGCAAGGTGATCTGGGCCGAACAGGCCCTGCCCGAGGTCAGCGGAAATCCCTGACAGGGTGCGAGCGTCACCGCTCCCGGGGGCCCTGCCCGTCACATGCCGACGAGCCCCCTGAGCGGACTGTCACAGCGCCATCTCGTACGCCCCGGACAGTGCCTCCACACGCTCCCAGACGCGTCCCGAACGCGCTGCGTCGACGACCGGTCGCCGGACGGCACCGAGCGCCCAGCGCTGCTGATCCACCGTGGCGGAGTCCTTGCCGTGCAGTTCGACGGCGAAGGCCGAGAAGTCGCGGACGAGGACGGAGAACAGCTCGTCGAGCACATCCTCGTCCAGGTCCGTCAGACGGGCCTGCTCCAGGATCAGCTGGCCGTGCACCACCAGCGCGAACAGCTGGCCGACGGCGAGAAGAAGATCGAGGTCGCGGCTCTGCTCCTCGTCGGGGGCAGCGGTGGCGACGAACTCGCACAGGGCGTCGGCCTGTTCCCGGAAGCGGGCGACGTTCGGCACGCCGGCGTATGCGTCGTAGGCGGGGCGCCAGTCGTGGAAGCGTACGGAACCGAGGCCACGGGCCGGTCCCTGCTGGAAGAGGAACGTGTCGTCGGCCGCGTCGAGGCGGGTCGGTACGGGCGCGAACTCGGCCGGGTGCAGAAGGTGGTTGCGCATGAACTTGAGGATCAGCGCGAGGTTGACGTGGACCGTGCCTTCGAGCTTGGGCAGCCCCCGGATCTCGACGGCGGCCTGGGCGAAATAGGTGTCCTTCTCGAAGCCCTTGGCGGCGATCACGTCCCACATCAGGTCGATGACCTTCTCGCCCTCGGTGGTCACCTTCATCTTCGTCATCGGGTTGAAGAGCAGGTAACGGCGGTCGTCCGGCGAGGCGGAGCGGAAGTAGTCGACGGCGCGGTCGCTGAACAGCTTCATGCCGACCAGGCGGACGTACGCGTCGGCCAGCTCGCGGCGCACGTGCGGGAAGGCGGTGACGGGGCGGCCGTACAGGATGCGGTTGTGCGCGTGGGTCACCGCCTCGTACATCGCGTGCTCGCAGATGCCGATCGAGGCGGTGCAGAGGTTGAACTTGCCGACGTTGACGGTGTTGAGGGCGGCGTCGAAGGCGGCGCGGCCCGTGTGCAGGACGTCGTCCGGGCCCACCGGGTAGTCCTCCAGGCGGAACTCGCTGACGTACTTCGAGGAGTCCACGACGTTCTTGACGAGGTGATAGGCCGGGTGACGACTGTCGGCGGCGAAGAAGACGTAGCCGTCCGGTCCCTCGATGTCGGCGCGGCGGCCGAAGACCGAGACGAGCCCGGCGGCATTGCCGTTGCCGATGTAGTACTTGGAGCCCGTCGCCCTGAAGCCGCCGTCGCCGTCCGGCGTCAGCAGCATGTCGGTGGAGTAGATGTCGGCGCCATGGGTCTTCTCGGAGAGACCGAAGGCGAACACCTCACCCTGGGCGAGGAGTTCCGCCGCGCGGGTACGCGCTGCGGCGTTGTCGCTCTGCCAGACCGGTCCGAGGCCGAGGATGGTCACCTGCCATGCGTACCAGTAGTCGAGACCGTAGAACCCGAAGATCTCGTTGAGGGCGGCGATCCGGGCCGTGTCCCAGCGCTGGCCCTCGTGTCCGGCGGCGGACGCCGGGGTGAGGAAGGTGGCGAACAGCCCCTCCTTGGCCGCGAAGGCGAGGAAGTCCGCCAGCCAGGCGCGGGAGCGGTAGTCCTCGATGAGCCTGCGCTTGCCGCGGTCCTCGAACCAGTCGACGGTGGCACGCAGCAACCTGCGGGTCTCGGGGTCGAACTGCGCCGGGTCGTAGGTACGGGGGTTGAAGAGGAGGGGGTCGGCCATGGGGGTCCGCCTTCCGTGGGTTGAGGGTGAGGGTTGAGGGTGAGGGTTGAGGGTGGAGGGTGGAGGTGCAGGTCTGAAGGTCGCGGGGTGCGGGCGGCGGTGGCCGGCGGGTCAGGCGTGCGGGGGTGACGTGCCGAGCCGGCGGAGGGTGGCGAGTACGTCGTCGAGCCAGGCGATCGTCATCCGCTCGTACGCGATGCCGCCGCGCAGCACGACATACTGCAGTTCCTGACCGGCGTCGAGCGGGGTGGGAGCCGCCGGGCCGGTGAAGTCGCGCAGCTCCCCGGCCAGATAGTGCGCGAGCCGGTCGATGTGCACCTGGCGGTGCCGTTCGACCTCACGGATCAGCACGGACGGATCGTCGAAGGCCGCGCCGCGGATCTTCACGGCGAGTTCGTGCCGCATGCTCTCGGGTTGGATCGATTCGTGCAGCCACCGAGAGAGGGCGGCGCGGCCGGGGCCCACGACGGAGTACTCCTTCTTGTCCGGCCGGCTCTGCTGCGACAGCTCACGGACGGCGAGCAGGCCCTCGCTCTCCATGCGCTTGAGAACGCGGTAGATCTGCTGGTGCGTGGCGGTCCAGAAGTACCCGATGGACCGCTCGAACCGCCGGGCCAGCTCATAACCGGAGCCCGGCTTCTCCAGCAGGGAGACGAGGATCGCGTGTTCGAGCGCCATACCTCGATCCTCATATGCAACTCGTTGCATAGCCAAGAGGTGCTGCCCAGGTGAGACGGGGCTCACTGACGTCGGCCAACCTCGGCAAGGGCGATTCAAGCGCTTCGATGATCAGATGTCTTTTCAACTCAACATCCAGCAGCAGGGGTTCAATCCACTGGTTGTTGCAGCAGGGTTCTCTTCGAAGCGCTTCGATAATACGGTGTGCCCCCAAGCCGACCACGCGTCACAGAGGGGGAGCGCAGGTGCAGGCACCGCTGATACGCATCCTGGGGCCGATCGAGGTCAGCGACGGCGCACACCCGGGGCCACTTCGCGGCATCAAGCCGTGCGCCCTCCTCACAGCGCTGCTGCTCAGGCCGGGGAGCGTGGTGTCCCTGGAGAACCTGATGGACGCCCTGTGGGCGGGCGAGCCGCCGCGCTCCGCCGTCGCGAACCTGCGTTCGTACGCCCATCTCCTGCGCCGACGGTTACCGATGGCCACCCCGCTGATCAGCCACCAGGGCGGTTATGAACTCCGCATCGCGCCGGACGCCGTCGACCATCTGGTGTTCGAGCGGCTCGCCGACCGGGGCCGCAGCGCGGTCACCGACGACCCGCCCCGGGCCATCGAACTGCTCAACGCCGCGCTGGCGCTGTGGAGTTCGGACCACGCGGCCCCCGGTGTCGAGCGGTACGGCATGCTCGACGGCCCGCTGCGCACCCTGGACGCCGAGCGCATCCGCGCCACCGAGGATCTGGCCGATGCCTGGCTCGGCGTCGGCCAGCCGCACTCCGCGCTGCGTACGGCGGGGCAGGTGCTCGCCGCGGAGCCGCTGCGCATCCGCAGCTGGCTGCTCGTCCTGAACGCCCATCACCACCTCGGGGAACCAGGGCGGGTGACCGACGCGTTCGAGTCGGCGCGGACCGTCTTCCGCCGCGAGCTCGGCACCGAACCCGATGCATGCTTGGGCCGGCTGCATCAGCAGCTGCTCGCGGGGTGAGTGCCATGGCCGCCGGGCTTTTGACGGCCTGCCACATTCTGGTCGCCGTCGTCCTCGCCGCATCCGCCGTGGGCAAGGCACGGCCCGCCGGATTCCGTGCGTTCCTCACCACGCTCGCCGATATGGGCCTCGGCACTGCGGGCATGCGCCGCCCGCTCGCGTACGCCACCATCACGGCCGAAGGCGTCGCCGCGGGCCTGCTGTTGCTGCCCGGCACGCGGGCCGGTGTCATCGGGCTGGTCCTTGCCTCGCTGGTCCTCGCCGCGCTCACCGTGGGCGTGGTGCGGGCGGTAAGGGGCGGCGGTCCGCCCGTGAGGTGCGCCTGTTTCGGCCGCACCGGGCGCCCCCTCGGCGTACTGCACCTGGTCAGGAACACCGGACTGCTGCTGGCCGCCGTCGGCGCTCTGATCGTCACCGGCTCCGGTCCGGTGCGGGCGGCGGGTGGCGAGCTGGTCGTGTCCGTGGCCGCGGGTGCGGTGCTGGCCGTCGTCGTGATCGGCCTGGACGACATCGCCGATCTGTTCACCGCGCGCACCGCCTCCGCCGCTCGCTCCACCGACCTCCCGTAGGAGTCCCCGTGTCCCTCGGTCTTTCCGTACTCGGCCTGCTCCTCGGCCTGTTCAATCTCCTTCTCCTGTACGGCGTCATCCGCCGGCTCAAAGAGATCGAGGCCCGCCCGGCCCACGCGGCGCCCGGACCGGTCACCGGCATCACCGACGCCCACCGGTTGACCGCCGGTGCCACGGTGGACATACCGGACGGCACCCGGCCCGCGCTCGTCGCCTTCTTCGCACCGGGCTGCGAGCCCTGCGAGCAGTTGCTGCCGCTGGTCGTCACGCGCGCCATGGACGAGCCCGGCGGCAGCGAACGTGTCGTCGCCGTCCTCTCCGAGGGCACCGACGACGACAACACGCGTTTCACGAAGGCCCTGGAACCGGTGGCCCGGGTCATCGTCGGCGACCCGAAGGACCCCTGGGTCGAGTCGTGGATCACCACGTTCCGCGTGGACGGGCTGCCCCTGGTCTGCGGTCTCGAGGACACCGGCGACGGCGTCGCGATCCGCTGGTCGGCGGTGAGCGCGCCGGAGCTCATCGCCAAAGCGGGGATCGTGGGCCGGCCGGTCGTATGACGCACCCCGCGCAGCACCCCGTGTCCCGGCCCCGGGTCGCGGCCACGGCGCTGCGGCTCGCGCTCGGCGCGCACCGCCGCGCCCTCGCGGCGACGCTGCTGCTCGCCGTCGTCGAGGCCACCGGGCCGATCGCGGCGGCCTGGCTGACCAAGCAGCTGATCGACTCGCTCACCGGGCCCGGGACGCGCGAGGTCACCGCGACCGCCGCGGCCCTGGCCGGGATCGGCGTGCTGCTCGCGCTCCTGCCGTACGTCGACGATCTCTGCCAGGGCGTGCTCACCCGGGCCGTGGCGCTGACCGCGCAGGACCGGCTGTTCCGTGCGGTCAACGCCCATCCGGGTCTGGACCTGTACGAGGATCCGGTACGGCTCGACCGGCTCCGGCTCGCCCAGCAGTCCGGCCAGGACACCCCCGTACAGCTGGTGCAGTGCGCGCTGATCGTGCTGCGGTCGGGGTGGACGCTGGTGGGGTTCGCCGGGATTCTGGCCACCGTCAGCCCGGTCCTCGCGGGACTGGTGCTGCTCGGTGCCGTACCGAAGCTGGTCGCGGAGCTACGGCTGGCCCGGGCGACAGCCGCGGCGTTCGCGGGCGTCACGGCCGGCGAGCGCCGCGAGGCGTTCTTCTCGACGCTGCTCGGCGGTACGACGGCGGCCAAGGAGATACGGCTGTTCGGCATCGGGGATGTGCTGCGGGAGCGCATGCTCGTCGAGCGGCGGGCCGTCAACCGGATCCGGCACCGGCTCGACGTGCGCCGTCTGAGCGTCAACTCCCTGCCCACGCTGCTCGCTTCGGGTATCGCGGGCGGCGGACTGCTGTGGGCGGTGGGCCGGGTGTCGGCCGGGACACTGACCGTCGGGGACCTCTCCGTGTTCCTCGCGGCGGTCGCCTCGGTACAGGGCGGACTCGGCTCGGCGGTCACGGCGGTGGCCAACGGCCATCAGCATCTCCTGGTGTTCGCCGAGTACGTGGCCGTGGCCGAAGGCGGCGCACGGCCCGGCACGGCGCGGCGGGTCGCGGGCCCCCTGCGCGACCGGATCGTCCTCGACGACGTGTGGTTCCGTTACGCCCCGGATCTGCCGTGGGTGCTGCGGGGCGTGACGCTGACGGTGCGCGCCGGGGAGAGCGTGGGGCTCGTCGGCGTGAACGGGGCCGGCAAGAGCACCCTGGTCAAACTGCTCTGCCGGTTCTACGACCCCGAACGTGGGCGGATCCTGTGGGACGGGACGGATCTGCGGGAGTTCACACCCGAGTCGCTGCGGGACCGGCTCAGTGTGGTCTTCCAGGACTTCGTCTCGTACGAGATGACGGCGGCGGAGAACATCGCGCTCGGCGATCCGGCGCTGGCCGTTCGCACTCCCGACGGCGCACCCGGCCCGGAGGTCGTCGAGGCCGCGCGCGAGGCGGGGGTGCACCAGGTCCTCGCGGGTCTCCCGGCCGGGTACGACACGATGCTGACCCGGGGGTTCTTCGGGGCGAACGACCGGGACAGCGGTGTGGTGCTCTCCGGCGGGCAGTGGCAACGGGTGGCACTGGCCCGGGCGTTGCTGCGGGCGGACCGGGACCTGTTCGTGCTCGATGAACCGACGTCGGGCCTCGATCCGGATGCTCAGGCCGAAGTGGCCGGTGTGATCCGGGGGTTGGGGCGGGGACGGGCCCGGCTGCTGATCTCGCACCGGCTGAGCGAGGTGCGTCCCGCGGACCGGATCGTGCTCCTCGACGGGGGTGCGGTGCGGGAGGAAGGGCCGCATGAGGAGCTGATGAGGTTGCCGTCGGGACGCTACGCCGAGCTGTTCCGGGGTCAGGCGGCGGGGTTCCGGGAGGACGCGTCGGGGCCGGAGCGGGAGGTGGCGGTGGTTCAGGGGGCCGAGCCACCCGGCCGGGAGCAGGAGGTCGCGGGGTGAAGCGGGTGCTCGGCAGGTGGCTGATGCTCGTGACCGTACGGGGGCACAGCATGGAGCCAGGCCTGCGGGACGGGGCGGTGGTCCTGGCCCGTCGGCTCAGAGGTCGTGCGGGCGGAGACGGGCGGCTTCCGGGGCGAGGCGGGCGGCTTCCTGGCGGAGACGGGCGGTTTCCGGGGTGGCGCGGCGGCTCGGCGGGCCGGCGGCTGCGCGTGGGTCAGGTGGTCGTCCTGCCGGTGCAACTGCCGGACGGCGCCCGGGTGGTGGGGCCTGTCGCGGACGGGGACGGGCTGTGGGTGAAACGGGTCGCGGCGTTGCCGGGCGACCCGGTTCCGGCCGGGGTTCCCGGGTGTCCAGGCCGGGTGCCGCCCGGGCGGATGGCGGTGCTCGGTGACAACGCGGCGTTGAGCACGGACTCGCGGACCGTCGGCCTCGTACCCGTGGACGTGGTGGTCGCGGTGGTGCTCGGCACGAACGCCCGGCCCTTCGCCGCAGGACGCGACGGAGAGCCGGGCGCAACTGATGCCACGGGGAGGCACCGGGGACAGCAGGAACCGCGTCAGTAGCAGCAGGAGTAGAGCGTCCACGCGGTGCAGTTCGTTCCCGGCGACTGGCAGGTGCGGCGCCAGTTCCCCTTGGCGGAGGGGTACTGGGGGCCGCAGCTCGTGTCGCGGCGGCACCAGTACTCCGTGGTGCTGGCCTCGGCCTCGGCGCGCGGTACCACCCGGCCGAGGACCGAGTCTGCGAGTCGGTTCAAAGTGCGCATGGCAGGTCCCCCATGTGGGGCCGTCGCCCGTCACGACGGCGTTCGTCCATGACGCTACGGGGACGGCATACGCCTGCCATACATCGCCGATACGCGGACCACGTGCGCCCTCTCACCGGGGACGCCCCGATCCCGAGCCGCCGCTGCCCGCCACCTCACCGAGCCGCCCGTCCCGTACGCGCAGCACGTCCGTGCAGCGTTCCGCCACCCCCATGTCATGCGTGGCCACCACAAGCGTGCAGCCGTACTCGGCGGCCAGCTCGCCCACCAGGTCCATGAGTTGCTCACCGGTCGCCGAGTCCAGGCTCCCGGTGGGTTCGTCGGCGAGCAGCAGCCGGGGCCGGGCGATCAGCGCCCGTGCCACCGCGACGCGCTGCTGCTGTCCGCCGGACAGCTGCGAGGGCAACGCCGACTCCCGTCCCTGAAGGCCCACCGCCGCGAGGAGTTCACGGGCGCGTGCGTCCCGGTCGAAGCCGGCCTTGCGGGGCAGCACGGGAGCCAGCACGTTGTCCAGCGCGCTCAGGCCCGGCAGCAAATGGAACCGCTGGAACACGAACCCCACCGTGCGCCGGTACGAAGCGGCGGCCCGCCGCCCCAGCGCGGTGACGTCCTGGCCGTCCACCACCACCCGTCCCGCATCGGCCCGTTCGATGGCCCCGATGAGGTGGAGCAGCGTGGATTTGCCGGAGCCGGAGGCGCCGACGAGGGCGACGCTGTGCCCGGCCGGGATGTCCAGGCTGATGCCGTCGACGGCCTTGATCAGCCCGTCACCGGTGCCGAAGCTCTTGTGCAGGTCCTCCACCAGGACCGACGCACCGTCCCCCATAGGGTTCTCTCTCCCTCTCCGTACCTCTGTCCATCCTTCTTGGATCATCCCTCTTCGGCCAACGGCCCCGCCGGCGACCGCCGTACCGCGAGGCCGGCTGCGACGGCGCTGCCCGCCGCGGCCGCCAGTACTCCCGCCACCGCCACCACGCCCACCGCCACCGGCAGCCCCGCCGGAATCGAGCCGGTGAAGGCCACGGTCAGTGCGAGCCCCGTCGCCGCGCCGGGCAGCGCGCCCGCCACGGCGATCACCACACCCTGCGCGACGACCAGTCGCATGACCTCGGTGTCGGCCCAGCCGCAGGCCCGCAGCATGGCGAACTCCCCGTCCCGTTCACAGCTGTCGAGATAGAGGACATCGGCGAGGGCGAACACCCCCAGGGCCGCCGTGAGGACGGCCGCGGCCACATCGACCCCGCGCACCTCGAGGGACACCGCCTCGCCGAGGAGCGTGCCCTGGACCGTGCCCTGGAACGTCCACATGACCGCCGTGAGCAGGGAGACCGCGGCCACCCCCACCGCGAGGGCCAACGCGCCGAGCACCGAACGGGACGGCGTGCGCAGCGCCCCGCTCACCGCGAGCCCGGGCAGCGTGCGTGCGGGCCCGGCGCGCCGGGCCCGCCGCGGCCCGGCAACCGAGCCCCGCAGCGCCTGTGCGGGATACGGCCGCCCTGCCCGTATCGCCGGAAGCGCACCGGCCAGCAGCGCCGTGGCCACCACCAGCGGTATCGCCGACAGCGCACGCCCCGCGGTGACGTCGAGGCCGAAGGCCCAGCCCAGCGGGAACGAGGCCCCGGCACCGGCGGCACCGGCCACGGCCGCGACCAGGGCGACCTCGCCGAGGACGAGTCCCGCGAGGCGGGCGCCCGTCCAGCCGGTGCAGGCGAGGACGGCCAGTTCGCGCTGCCGGGTGCGTACGGAGGCGGCCACGGCATTGCCGAGGAACAGCGCGCACACGCCGAGCACCAGGCCGAAGAGCAGCACGCTCTTGCGGTCGGCGGCCTCGACGAGTGCGACGGCGGTGCCCTTGGCGGTCCAGTTCTCCGTCAGCGCGAGCGCGGGCCGCCCGAACTTGCCCTTGGCCAGCGCCACTTGCTGCGGCGCCGGGGAGGAACCCGCCGTGATGTCCACGTCGAGCCCGGTGCGGGTGGTGATCGCCTCGGCGACCGCGCGGATACGTTCCCGGGACGCCTCGTCCGTTCCGTGCACCCCGGCGACCCTGACCCGCACCGCGGAGATCGGGTCCTTCGCGTGCGGGGAGTCGGGGCCGGTGACGGCCTCGACCGACTGGAGGGTGGTGAGCAGTTGCGGCGGGGTGGCGAGGTAGCCGCCCGGGTTGCTGTTGGGGGCGAGCGCCCGGCCGCCGAGTGCGGCGCGTCCGGCCTCGTCGGCCGCACGGGCGGCGGGCGGCCGGTAGGTCTCCAGGGGCACTTCGGACAGTTTCGAGAAGCCCTTCAGGCGCTCGACGGCGTAGGTGCCGACCACGCTGAACTGCGGGAAGTGGTCCTGGCTCGCGTCGGTTCCGGGCAGCCTGGTCACCGGCCGGAACGCCGTGTCCTGAACGAACCACGCCGGCAGATCGCCGCCGTACGTCGACTGCCGCCACAGCTCACCGCTGTCCGACGCGACGGGCGCGGGCCGCAGCACTCCCCCGCCGGCCGCATAGCGGGGGGCTCCGGCCTGGAGGACGACGAAGGGGTTGACGTCGATCGTGCCGTCCGCGACCGACCGCCGGAACACGGTGTCGGCGTCGGCGCGCGTGGTCGGCCCCGGGCTGACGGGCAGCCCGGCCAGCAGGCCGCGCAGTTCCTTCCCGCCACGCCCGGAAAGCTTCGGAAGCGTTCCCGTGACCCTTGAGACGGACGTGCTCAACTGCTCGTCCAGGTAGGGCCGGTCCGTAACGATCAGCGGGATGTCCTCGAACCGCGATCCGCCCCGCGTGTCCACGGCGGGCTTCTCACCGTCCTTCAGATACCGGCCGGAGGCCATCGCCCCGTCGATCCCGACCAGCCGGGCCTCCTGCTCGGGATCGACGGCGGCGAGCAGCAGCGTCATCGACCAGTCGATGTCGACCACCGCGCGGCGGGAGGTCGTGCGGTTGTGCACGTCCGTCCCGCTGGTGAAGCTGCCGTCCGCATGCCGCCGCACGACGACGAGTTCGCTGCGCTGGGCGGGATCGAGCTGGTCATTGACCGCGCCACCGCCGTACGAGGAGACTGTACGAAGGGCACACAGCGGCTCGAACTTTCCCCCGGGCAGCACCTCGAGCGGAGGCATCTCACCCTCGTCGCAGGGGCTGTCCCCCTGGTTCAGCGCGTCACCGACCTCGGTCAGGTGCCGTCCGCGGTACGTGTACAGACTCCTCCAACTCGGGTCCCTGGCCGTCGATCCGGCATCCGGCAGCACGACCGGATTGCTCGTGACGTAGACGTACACCGAACCCGGGTCCTGGGCCTTGCTCAGCGACCGGTCCGTGGTCCAGGTAGTGCGCAGCCGCAGCAGCTGCCGGTCGGCCGCGGGGTCGAGCCGGCCGGTCACATCGACCCGGGCGTGCGTCCCGGCCTGCACATAGCCGAGCATCGCCACGGGAGCGGCGATCTCCACCCCTCGCAGACCGGCGATCTCCCGCCACTGACCGGGAGTTATCCCACCGAACTGCCCGGACAGAAAATTGGGGCGCACCTGCCCGACGGACTCCTCGCGCCCGGTCCGCGCGCCGGCGGGCCGCACGAGGATGTCGTACGCGGCACGGAAGCTGGCGTCGGCGGACGCCTTCACCGTCAGGCGTGAAGTCTCCACGGACCCCGTCAGCAGAGTGAACCCGGCCGTGGCCACCAGCACACCGACCAGCAACGTCAACGTCCGCACGGACTGTCTGCGCAGCTGCCCGGTGATCATTCCCCACATGGCGCCTCCATCGGCGTCCACGCTAGAGAGCGGCCATACATGGGCGATACACGACGACGGCAGCGAGGCAGTGAGGGCTGGGCCAGGCTCCGCGGGCAATCGATCCCTCGGCTGCGGGCGTAGGGGGAACCGCCCAGCAGACAACGGATCGCCCTATCCAGTTCCGTGGTACCGTGGAGAGGTAACCGGATAGACCTATCCGAATCGACGATGGGCCCGCACCTTCGGCTCCCAGGGCCTCGACGTCGCCCTGATCTCCCGCAACCGCGACAAGCTCGACACGCTCGTCGGCACGCTGACCGCCGAGGGCATCACCACTGCCGCGTTCCCCGCGGACGTGCTCGACCATGAAGCGCCCACCCATGCGCTCAAGGACGCCGCCAGCCGGTTCGGTGGCATCGACGTGCTGGACTGCTCCCCGGTGGGGACGTTCGGCTCCACCGCTCTGACCACTCCGGTCGAGACCGAGCCGTCTCACGTGCAGCACGAGATCGAGTTCCAGCTGTACGGGGCCATCGCCGCCACCAAGGCAGTGCTGCCTGCGATGCGTGAAGCCGGCGCGGGCACCCTGCTGTACACCACCGGCGCCGGCTCCATCGACCCCGTGCCGCAGGTCGGCAACGTCAACGCCGCCGCAGCTGCGCTGCGCAACTGGGCGATCAACCTCCACAAGGAGCTGGACGGCACCGGCATCCAGGCCGCCCACGTCGGCATCGACGTGTCGATCGGCACCCCGGCCGTCCCCGGCTTCCCGACCGCCCAGCCCGAGGAGATCTCCCCCGTCTACTGGGACCTCCACACCACCAAGCGCGACCAGGCAGAGCTCGTGTTCAGCCTCTGACACCGGGCCGACCTTCGTGATCCGCCCTTCGTCCCACCTGCCATCAACTCATCCCCACTGTTTTCGAGGAGTAGACCGGCATGACCACGACCACCGATCCGTCCTACGCCGACCCGGCACTGATCAACCCCCGCGCGGTCCGGCTCGTCAACGCATTCAAGGACGCTCTGGCCCGCATGCGCGACGAGGAGGGACTGCCCTTCGACGACCTCAACGTGGCCACCGATCTGGCATCCTGCCGATGCGACCGGACGAACCGGGCACGCCCCTGATCGTGTCCGGCCGCGTCCTGGACGGCCACGGTCAGCCGCTCGAGGGCGCCAAGCTGGACATCTACCACGCGGCCAACAACGGCAACTACTCCGCGCTGTACGACGACGGGGTGCCCACGTACAACCTGCGCGGCCACTTGTTCACGGACGCCGACGGCCGCTACACCTACACCACCATCACACCCGTCGCCTCTGCCGACCCTTCCACCATGGAGGTCGACGGAGTCGTCCAAGCCGTCGCAGCCCTCGGAGGCAGCCTCCACCGTCCGGCCCACATCCACTACGAGGTCCACCAGCCCGGACACCATCACCCCGAGCGGGACGCCGGCATGACCCCGAGGACGCGACCGCCTGGGCGCTGGCCCGGTTCAACACCGCCTTTTACCACCCCTACGATCGCCGCGAATACGACGCCATCGGCGACAACACCGCGCAGGGAACCATCACCCTGCTCGGATACGGCGGCCGCCCACCCACCGAACCAGGACCCGCTCCCTACACCATGGCGACCGGCGGGCACATCTTCGGCACCCGGTCATGGACCTGCTCTCGACGCCGGTGCGGAGGCACCCTGGCCGGCACGGAGCATGGCCTTGTAGAGGGGTTCGTGCCCGGGTGAGGCGGGCAGCGAGCCGCGAGCCGGGGCCTCAAGGGGTCGGGGGCCTCCAGAGCGGCGGTCACCGCGTCGGCGTAGGCGTCCGCGCCCCGGTCAACATCGGGGCCGGTGACGGCGACCCCTCGGCCTTCCAGCGCATCAACGGCAAGGAGTTCCAGGCCGCCACCGTGCCAGAACCGCTGTCCGGACAGGGCTGGCAGATCATCGACGAGTTCAACCGTTCCTTCGCCGGCAAGCCGGCCAGCGGCTACGTCGCCCCCGTCCACGTCACCACCGCCGCCACCAGCGGCGGCGCACTGTCCTGGGACTCGGAGGGAGACCGCGAGGCCTACCGCAGGATCTGGGAGAAGTAGACACATCCCGGTCTCGTCTCCGAGACCGAGATGCGGGCCATCCCCGGGCCACTCCCGGGAACGGCCCGGGGCTGACGCACCCGTCGGCTCAGGTCAGTCCCTCTGTGCGCCCGTCGGCAGGGTGCGCAGTCGCATGGTGCTCGCCGAGCTGGTTCCGAAGGCGTAGTCCAGCAACTTGGCGGCGTCCGTGTAGCGGTACTGGTCGTTCAGGAGCACGCCGATGACCGTCTTGCTGTTGCGGGTCGCGGCGAAGACGAGGCAGGGGCCGGACGGCGTGTTGGTGCCCGTCTTCACCCCGATCGCCCCGCTGTAGGAGCCCAGCAACTGGTTGGTGTTGTACCAGGTGTACGTGCGGGTGCCGCCGGTGCTGGTCGTCGCGTACTGCACGGTCTTCGGCTTCTTCACGATGCCCGCGAACGTCGAGTACTTCATCGCGCTGCGCGCGAGCTTGGCGAGGTCGCGCGGCGTCGTGTAGTTCGTGTTCTGCGTCGAGTTGCCGTCGAACGAGTCGAAGTGCGTGTTGGTCAGGCCGAGGGTGTCCGCCTTGGCGTTCATCTTGCTGATGAACGACTTGGTCCGCGCCGAGACGGTCGTACCGGTGCCGAACGTGTCCGCGAGGGCCATCGCGGCGTCGCAGCCGGACGGCAGCAACATCGCATGGAGCAACTGACGGACGGTGACCTTGTCGCCGGTCTTGAGATCCGCGGTGCTCGCGCCCTTGGCGGTGACGTAGTCCCGGTAAGCCTGCTTGATGGTGACCTTACGGTCGAGGTTCAGGTCGGGAGTGCTCAGCACCACGCGAGCCGTCATGATCTTGGTGGTGCTCGCCATGGGCCGCTTGGTGTCAGCGTACTTGCTGTAGAGCGTGGAGCCCGTCCCGCTGTTGAGCATGAACGCGCCCTTGGCGCTGACCGAGGGCGCGGTCGCTGCCTGCGCGGGCGCGGTCAGGGCGCCGCCCGCGAGCAGCGCGCCGACGGCGGCGACAGTTGCGGCTCTGCGGATACGTACGCCCTTGATGCCGGTTATCACTATGAACGCTCCGAGTGTGCCAAGTGCCAAGGCATTTACGAAATGAAGCGGGGGGAGGCGTTAGGGAGACTCACAGGGGACACCGAGGGTTGTACAGCGGGCGGAAGTAACTCAGGGAGTCCTGCGAGCCGACGCTGCGGCGGAGGCCACCCGGACACGAATCAGCCACTGTCTACGGGCTGACCGGGAGCCGGCAACCGGCCAGGCCGCGTCGGCGTACGGACAGCCGCTCCGCGATTCCGCGGAGCGCCACGGCCACCTCGGCCGCGGCCGCCTGCGGTGTGGTCACCACGAGGATCTCGGAGTCGGGAAGCAACTGGGCTATGGAGAGGCCCGAGGTGAACATGCCGACGGAGATCACCTTCACACCGTTCGCTCCGGGCGGCCTGATCATCTTTTGGACGCGGGTGGGGCCGGCCGTCACTCCCAGCATCCGCGGAACGGAGTGGCCGTAGATGTCGGCGTCCAGCACACCGACCGACAGCCCGCGGGAGGCCATCGCGGCGGCCAGGTTGACCGTGACACTCGATTTCCCGACTCCGCCCCTGCCGGAGGCGACGCAGTAGACCCGGGTCAGAGAGCCGGGCCGGGCGAAGGGGATCTCCAGCTCGTCCGTGTCGCCCCGCAGACTCCTGCGCAGTTCGGTGCGTTGCTCGTCGCTCATCACGTCCAGCCCTGACCGGCCGACCTGACGCTCGACGTGTGCGCTGTCGAGGCCAGGCCGGATACAGACGGACCGGAAGTGCCCGCCATCTGTAGCGCCGCACGGTGCGGCTTGCCTGGCAGATATCCCAGGTGGCGCGCGAGTTATACGGCCGGGCGGCCGCACGCCTCGCCGGCCTGCTGGCCGTGCCGGTCTCCCGCAGTACCGCACTGCGCTCTCTGCCACGCCTGCCGCTGCCGCAGCAGGCGGTCCCACGGGTGATCGGCGTGGATCTTCTACCTCAATCAGGGCCACGCCGAAGGCGAGCGCCCCGTCACCACGTCATGCCGGCCGTCTCCTGCTCACCGACCCCGAAACCCTGCGCCCGAAGGAAACGACCCTGCTGGAGCAGAGCGCCGCGGCCTGCCCGGCGATGACCGCACTCGCCGCCCTGCTGAAACCGGGCGAGGACAACGACGTGAAACTCACCGAGTGGATCACGGCCGCCCGTGCCGTCGACCTGCCCCACCTGCGCAGCTTCACCAACGGCCTCGAAATCGACCGGCCCGCCGTGAACGCCGACCTCGCCTTGCTCGACCACAACGGCCGCACCGAAGGCGTCAACACCCGCATCAGAGGATCATGAGACGAATGCACGGACGCGCCGGATTCGGCCTCCTCCGCCACCGCATCCTCCTGCCCTGACGGCTACCCGATGTCACCACCGACGGGCCAGAGTGGTTCGTTCGACAGACCCCTTACGGGCGATTGGTGTGCACAGTCGGGCTATGAACAGGAGCGGCGCCTGGCCGCCATGCCCGATGTCACCGCCGTTTCTTCGACGCCAACGACCAGATGGCCCTCGGGGTAGTGCGTGCCCTCCGCGAGGCGCGCCGCGACGTGCCGGCGACGTCAGTCTGGTCGGCTACGACGGCATCCCCGAGGCCGAATACGTGTGGCCTCCGTCGACCACGGTGCGGCAAGACTTCGGCGAGGCCGGGCGTCGCGCGCTGGAACTCCTTGTCGCCCAGATCGAGGGCGAGCCGAGAACAGGAGCCTCGGTCGCACTGGAGCCCGAACTGGTTGTACGGGACAGCAGCGGCCCTCCTCCCTCCCTGCGGAGTCGGAAACCAGCGGATCTTCCGGGACTACCAGCACGCCCATCCCGGGACCAGACCCGATACACGCAGCTTGAGCAGGCGATCGTCGCCGCTGGTACAGGACCGGTCGGCGAACCTTTCCAGCCAGATCAGCAAGCAGCAACTACTCAAACCGGCTCCACGCGGCGGCCGCCATTCGGCGTCGGCCGTCGCTCGGCGGTGCCTTTTGCCGATGCAGGCCGACCGGCCTCCATCATCTCCGCGACCCGGACCATCGTCTCCCGCAGCCATATGTGCGCCGCGTCGTGCATGTGGACTGGATGCCACCACAAGGCCTGCTGGATCGGCACGGCGTCATAGGGCGGTTCCATGATGCGGACGGATGCGAGTCCGTCCAGCTCATCGGCGAGACGCCTTTGAAGGAGAGCTACCCGGCGGGTGCCTACGACCAGGAGTGGCATCAGCTGGAAACTGTCGACGGAGACCGCCACGCGCGGCTCGATGCCGAGCATGGCAATCTGACGGGCGGCGGGGGCATCGTAGGCTCGTTGGTACGTCACCCACGGCAGTCGGGCCAAGTCGTCGAGGGTGAGCTGCTCGCCGACCTCCGGGTTGTCATCCGCGACGAGGAAGACCCAGCTGTCCTGGTAGAGCTCGACCGTGGGGAAGCCGCGAATGATGCCGTGGGGCAGCAGTAGCCCGTCCACGGTGCTGAGCAGCGACCCGGTGCTGTCGATGATTTCGTTCGGCACCTGTTTGAACCTGAGCCGGATGCCTGGTGCCTCGGCTTGGACGGTGCGGGCGAGTTCGGTGCCGAATACGGCAACCGCATAGTCCGAGGCGATCAGCGTGAACTCATGCTCCTCGCGGGAGGGGTTGAATTCCGCCTGACTGGCGAAGACGCGCTCCAGCAGGTCGCATGCGGTGGTGGTCCGGTCGAGGAGGGCCTGTCCGAGGGCGGTCAGTTCGTACCCTCCGCCCACCCGGGCGAGGAGGTCGTCGTCGAAGTGGCGGCGCAGCCGGGCCAGGGCCGCGCTCATCGCGGGTTGACTGAGCCCGATGCGCTGGCCGGCCCTGGTGACGTTGCGCTCCTGCAGGAGGGCACGTAGGGCAACGACGAGGTTGAGGTCCAGGCTGGCCAAGTTCACGAAGCATCCCAATTCCGGAGCCGGCCACCATCGGTATTCGCCGGCTGGATTCCTATATACAGGAAATCGATTTCCCTGATTGCAATCTACGGGCCAGATTAGTGGCACCGCAATCGGGAGGAAATCTCCGTGACATCCGCAGCCACGTCGGCACCCTTCACCCCCTTCTCCGGACCGTTCGCCATCGGCACCCTTTCGGCACCGGGCGAGACCAGGTTCCCGAGCCTCGTGACGCCGGACGGCCGAGCGCTCGACCTGCGCACGGCACTGGACGAACGCGCACTGACCACGCTCGCGCTCCTGGAGCGCTGGGACGAGGAGCTGCCGCGGCTGCACACCCTCGCCGGGGACCCGACGCGCGACTGGCGACCGCTGGCGGACCTGACGGTGCACGCGCCCGTCGAGCCCCGGCAGATCTTCCAGTCCGGCGCCAACTACCGCCAGCACGTGATCGACCTGGCGGTCGCACACCGCGCCCCGGACGCCCCGGGCACCGTCGAGGAGGCCCGCGCCGAGGTCGCGGCGATCATGGACAAGCGGGCCGCCGAGGACCTCCCGTACGTCTTCATCGGCCTGCCGACCACGATCAGCGGTCCCTACGACGACGTGGTGCTGCCCGCCTGGGCCGAGAAGCCCGACTGGGAGCTGGAACTGGCCGTGGTGATCTCCCGTCCCGCCTACCGGGTCACCGTGGATGAGGCGCTGGAGTACGTCGCGGGCTACACCATCGCCAACGACCTGACCGACCGCGCGACCGTCTTCCGCCGGGACATGCCCCCGATCGGCACCGACTGGCTGCGCAGCAAGAACGCCCCCGGCTTCACCCCGCTCGGTCCGTGGATCGTCCCGGCCGGCTCCATTGCGGACCCCTCCGACCTGCAGGTCACCCTGAAACTCAACGGCGAGACCATGCAGGACGAGTCCACCAAGGACATGATCTTCGGTGTCGCACGGTTGATCTCCTACATCTCCCAGACCGCCCAACTGCTTCCCGGCGACCTGGTTCTGACCGGCAGCCCGGCCGGCAACGGCATCCATTGGGGCCGGCTGCTGCGCGACGGCGACGTGATGGACGGCTCGGTCACCGGGCTCGGCGCCCAGCGCACCCGCTGTGTCGCGGAGGAAACCCGATGAGCGCCGATCGTATCGACCGTACGGATCCCGAGGCGGCGATCGCCGAGGCCGCGAAGGCGTACTCGAACTGGGGCCGCTGGGGCGAGGACGACGTGCTCGGCACGCTCAACTTCCTCGACGAGGCCAAGCGCCGCGAGGGCGCGGCGCTGATCCGCGACGGCGTCAGCTTCTCCTTGTCACAGAGCTTCGACATGGACGGCCCGCAGAAAGGGTGGCGGCGGCGTACCAACCCGGTGCACACGATGCTCGCCACCGGCACGGACGCCGCTCTGGGTGGCCAGGGCTTTCCGCACGGTTTCGGTGGCGCCGACGACGTGATCGCCATGCCCTTGCAGTGCTCCACCCAGTGGGACGGGCTCGGGCACATCTTCGATCACGGCAAGGCGTGGAACGGCCGCTCGGCGGAGAAGGTCGTCACCTCCGAAGGCGATCTGGTCACCGGTATCGAGCACATGGCTTCGCACGTCGCCGGGCGGGGCGTCCTCCTCGACGTGGGCCTGGTCGTCGGTCAGGACGGCGAACTCCCCGACGGCTTCGCCATCACCGAGGAGCACCTGACCGCAACCGCTGCCTCGCATGGTGTGACCGTCGGTCGTGGGGACCTGGTCCTCGTGCGCACCGGGCGGCTGGCCCGCGCCCGTCACGAAGGCTGGGGCGACTACGCGGGCGGGCCGGCACCCGGGTTGAGCTTCAGTACGGCCGGCTGGCTGCACCGAAGCGAGATCGCCGGGATCGCCACCGACACCTGGGGTTTCGAGGTGCGGCCCAACGAGTTCGAACACGCCTTCCAGCCGCTGCACCAGGTCGCCATCCCTCACATCGGTCTGCTCATCGGGGAGATGTGGGACCTCGACGCCCTCGCCGCACATTGCGCCGCCGACGGCCGGTACGAGTTCTGGCTCACCGCCGCGCCACTGCCCATCACCGGGTCGGTCGGCTCACCGGTGAATCCCATCGCCGTCAAGTAACGCCCTGGACGGCCGGGCGGGCCGCGCCCTGACGGCTACGCACCCTCGCCCGCCCGGCCCGCAACACCCCCTCTGCCGCTCGAAGTCGCGCGGCACCTTCTCAGGGAGAACCCATGAATGACCCTCGTCCCCGCACCGTCCTCGTCATAGGCGGCGGCGCGTCCGGCAACGCCGTGACCGTGCTGCTGCGGCGGGCGGGCATCGCCGTGGAACTGATCGAGGCCAAGCCCGACTGGAACGTGCTCGGCTCCGGCATCACCCTCCAGGGCAACGCGCTGCGCGTGCTGCGCGAAGTGGGCGTATGGGACAAGGTCCGGGAGAGCGGCTACGCCGTCGACGCCGTCGGCATGGCCGCGCCCGACGGGACCGTGTTCCATGTCCAGCAGGACTTCCGCACCGGTGGGGACGACCTGCCCTCGATCTTCGGCATGCAGCGGCCCCGGCTGCAGGAGATTCTGTGTGAGGCCGTACTCGAGAGCGGCGCGACGGTACGCCTCGGCACCACCGCCGAGGAACTGGTCCAGGACGCGTCCGGCGTCACCGCCCGGTTCAGCGACGGCACCGAGGGCCGCTACGACCTTGTCATCGCCGCCGACGGCGTCGGCTCCGGCACGCGCGCGATGATCGGCATCAGCGACAAACCCGAACCGACCGGCATGGCCATCTGGCGCGTCCCCGTGCCCCGCCCCGAGAGCGTGGAGCGCATGACCCTGGCCTACGGCGGACCGTGCTACATCGCCGGCTACTGCCCCACCAGCAAGAACACCATCTACGCCTACCTCGTCGAGGCCAACCGCGACCGCGCCTGCATCGACCCGGCCTCGTACGCGGACGAGATGCGGCGGCTGGCCGCGCCCTACGGGGGTGCGTGGCCGGAGATCGCCGCGAGCATCACCGACCCCGCCAAGGTCAACTACACCTGGTTCGACCGGCTGCTCGTCGAGGGCTCCTGGCACCGCGGCCGGGTCGTCCTGATCGGTGACGCGGCCCACGTCTGTCCTCCCACGCTCGCCCAGGGCGCGGCCATGTCGCTGGAGGACGCCTCCGTACTGGCCGAGATGCTGAGCCAGGAGCAGGACTGGAGTTCCCTCGACGCCCTGCTGACCGGCTTCTACGAACGCCGGATCAACCGTGTCCGCATGGTGGTAGAAGCGTCCGTGCAACTCGGTCAGTGGCAGTTGGACGGCGTCCGTGACGCCGACGCACCCGGTCTGATGAGCCGCACGATGTCAGCCCTGAAGGAGACTCCGTGAACCCCGTGAGTCCCCGGAACAGCGCACCCACGATCGACGTCCACGCGCACGTCCTGCTCCCTCAGGTCGAGGACGCCGTCGCCGGGCACCCCGGGCTGGCGGCGGCCCGCGATCTCGACGCCCGCCGCAACGGCCCCGAGGCCATCGCCGTCAGCGGCCCGATGTTCCGGGACCGCTTCCCGAGGCTGACCGACGTCAAGGCCCGGCTCGCCGCGATGGACGCCTCCGGGGTCGACGTCCAGTTGGTCTCGCCCTCTCCGTCGCACTACCACTACTGGGCCGACGAGGACCTGGCCCGTACGGTGTGGGAACTGGCCAACGAGGGCACCGCCGCGCACGTCGCCCAGGACCCGGAACGGCTGCACGGCCTCGGCCTCGTCCCGCTCCAGCACCCGGGCCTCGCCGTCGCAGCCCTCGAACACGCCCTCGGCCTGGGCCTGCGCGGTGTCGAGATCTCGAGCCACGCGCCGGGACGCGAACTGTCGGACCCCGCGTACGAACCGTTCTGGACACGGGCCGAGGAAACCGGCGCGATCCTCTTCCTGCACCCCTTCGGCTGCACGCTCGACGAGCGTCTCAACCGGTGGTACCTGTCCAACACCGTCGGCCAGCCGACCGAGAACGCCGTCGCCCTGTCCCATCTGATCTTCTCCGGAGTCCTGGACCGGCACCCGGGGTTGTGCATCGTCGCCGCCCACGGCGGCGGCTATCTGCCCACCCACATCGGCCGCTCCGACCACGCCTGGCTCGCCCGCACCGACACCCGCGGCTGCGCGCACCCGCCCAGCAGCTACCTCAAGCAGCTGTACTTCGACTCCCTCGTCCACGACCCGCACGTCCTGCGCGAGCTGATCCGCGTGGCCGGCCCCGACCGGGTCCTGCTCGGCTCCGACTTCCCCTTCGACATGGGCACCGACGACCCGCTCGGCGCGCTGCGCGACGTCACGGACCTGCCCGCCCCCCACTTCCACGCCGTACGCGGCGGCAACGCGGCAGCGCTGCTCCGCCTTGCCTGAAGCGTCCGCACCGTCGGAACCGTCCGAACCGCACAGAGGAGAACCCCCACCATGAGCACACGCCTGCTCACCCACCTGCGGCACGTCGACCTGGCCGTGCCGGACTACGACAAGCAGCTCGACTTCTACGCCGGCGTCTGGGGCCTGACCAAGGTCGCCGAGGACTCCGGCATCTCCTTCCTGGCCGCCGAGGGCTCCCCCGAGCAGTACATCGTCCGGCTCCGCAAGGCCGAGGAGAAGCGCCTCGACCTCATCTCCTACGGCGCGGCGAACCCCGCCGACGTGGACACGCTTGCCGAGCAACTCCTCGCGGGTGGAGTGCAGTTGATCTCCCAGCCAGGCAAGATCGACACCCCCGGCGGCGGCTACGGCTTCCGCTTCTTCGACATCGACGGACGCACCATCGAGGTCTCGGCCGACGTCGAGGCGCGCCGGCACCGCCGTATCGAGGAGAAGGAGTCCATCCCGGTCCGTCTCTCGCACGTCGTCCTGAACTCCCCCGACATCAACGCCACCCGCGCCTGGTACGAGCAGCACCTCGACTTCCGGCTGTCCGACACGATGGCCTTGCCGCACATGGGCGAGGTCATGCACTTCATGCGGATCAGCAGCCAGCACCACTCCATGGCCATCGCCAGCGGCCCGCACACCTCCCTGCAGCACCTCTCCTTCGAGATGCGCGGCATCGACGAGTACATGCGCGGCTCCGGCCGCGTGATGCGCTCCGGCGCCCGCAAGATCTGGGGCCCGGGGCGGCACATGGCGGGCGACAACACCTTCACGTACTTCCTCGACCCGCACGGCAACACCGTGGAGTACACCACCGAGCTCGAAAAGCTGGACGAGGACACCTGGCACCCGCACATCTACGACCTGACCAAGCCCGAGAACGCCGACCAGTGGGGCACGTCCAACCCGATGAACGAGATGGTCGCCAAGGAGATGCTCAACGACGTCGACCGCGGCGTCTTCGTCGCTCCACCGGTCTGACCCCTTGACCCCGGGGGCTCGGCGTACTCCCCCGCCCTGCCAGGCCGCCGGGCCCCCGGCCTGTGTCAACCCACCCAGCTCCCTAGGAATGCCATGCGTTTCGCCACGTACGAACAGCACGGCCGCAGCCGTCTCGCCACCGTCGAGGACGACGGCACCCTCTACCCCTGCCCCGGCGCGGGAACGCTTCTCGACCTGATCCAGGCCGGTCCCGAGGCACTGCGCGAGGCGGGCAACGCAAGCGTGGACGTGCCGCGCGGCCCGCACGTCTCCCAGGTGCGACTGCTGCCGCCGCTCCAACCGCCGTCCGTACGCGACTTCATCACGTTCGAGGAACACGTCGAGGGCGTACGGCGAAACATCGACGGAATCCCGGGCGCCCCGGACGCCTGGTACGACGCGCCCACCTTCTACTTCACCAACCCCTACGCGGTCATCGGCGCTCACGACCACGTCCCCGTGCCGCCCGGCAGCCAGGCAATGGACTTCGAACTCGAAGTCGCCGCGGTCATCGGCCGCGAAGGCCGGGACCTCACCCCCGAGCAGGCCCGCGACCACATCATCGGCTACACCATCTACAACGACTGGTCCGCACGCGACCTCCAGTCCCGCGAGATGCAGGTCAGCCTCGGCCCCTGCAAGGGCAAGGACACCGCCACCACCCTCGGCCCCTACCTCGTCACCGCGGACGAGCTGGAGCCCTTCCGCGACAGCGACGGCTTCCTGCGCCTGGCGCTGACCGCCGAGATCAACGGCGAGGTCGTCGGCAAGGACCTGCTGTCCAACATGAGCTGGACCTTCGAGGACATGACCGCCTACGCCTCCCGCGGCACCTGGGTCCGCCCCGGCGACGTACTCGGCTCCGGCACCTGCGGCAACGGCGGCTGCCTCGCCGAACTCTGGGGCGTGCGCGGCCGCCAGGACCCGCCACCGCTCAAGCCCGGCGACACCGTCACCCTCACCGTCGAGGGCATCGGCACCGTCTCCAACACCGTGGTATCCGGTGCCGAACCGGTGGCCGTCCCTCGCGCCCGTACACGCCCGCGCACGCGCCCGTGAACCGCGCGGCGGAGAGCAGGCCCGGCTCCCCCGTTTGACCCTCGGCCGACCTCCGGCTGAAAGGACCCGCACGTGAACAAGATCAGCGCGAGCGCCGCCGAGGCGGTCGCCGACATCTCCGACGGGGCCTCACTCGCCGTTGGCGGCTTCGGTCTGTCCGGCATACCGGCCGCCCTCATCGACGCCCTGCACGCCCAGGGCACCACCGGTTTGAAGGTCGTCTCCAACAACTGCGGCGTAGACGGCCAGGGCCTCGGCCTACTACTCGGCGACGGCCGCATCAGCCGCGTGACCGGCAGTTACGTCGGCGAGAACAAGGAGTTCGCCCGCCAGTACCTCAGCGGCGAGCTGGAGGTCGAACTCGTACCGCAAGGCACCCTGGCCGAGCGGCTACGGGCCGGCGGGGCCGGCATCCCGGCCTTCTACACACCGGCAGGCGTGGGCACACAGGTCGCAGACGGCGGCCTGCCCTGGCGATACGCGGCGGACGGCAGCATCGCCCTCGCTTCCCCCGCAAAGGAGAAGCGCTCCTTCGGCGGCCGCGCGCATGTCCTCGAACACGGCATCACCACCGACTACGCCCTCGTCCGCGCCTGGCGCGGCGACACGCACGGCAACCTGGTCTTCAACAAGGCCGCCGCCAACTTCAACCCACTGGCCGCCATGGCCGGCCGCATCACGATCGCCGAGGTCGAGGAACTCGTAGAACCCGGCGAGCTGCCCCCCGACGCGATCCATCTGCCCGGCGTCTTCGTCCAGCGGGTCCTCGCCCTCACGCCCGCGCAAGCCGCCGACAAACCGATCGAACGGCGTACGATTGCCGCGCCCGAGGCACGAGAGACGGTGCACAGCTGATGCCCTGGACCCGCGACCAGATGGCCGCCCGCGCCGCCGCCGAACTCACCGACGGCTCCTACGTCAACCTCGGCATCGGCCTGCCCACCCTCGTCCCGGGCCACCTCCCGCCGGGAGTCCACGTCGTCCTCCACTCCGAGAACGGCATCCTCGGCACCGGGCCCTACCCCAGTGAACGCGACGTCGACCCCGACCTCATCAACGCCGGCAAGGAAACCGTCACCGTGCTCCCGGGAGCAGCCTTCTTCGACTCCGCCCTGTCCTTCGGAATGATCCGCGGCGGCCACATCGACACCGCCGTGCTCGGTGCCATGCAGGTCTCCGCGACCGGCGACCTCGCCAACTGGATGATCCCCGGAAAGATGATCAAGGGTATGGGCGGTGCCATGGACCTCGTCCACGGCGCCCGCCGCGTCATCGTCCTCATGGATCACACCGCCAAGGACGGCAGCCCCAAGATCCTCGAGGAGTGCACCCTGCCCCTCACGGGGCAGGCCTGCGTCCACCGCGTCATCACGGACCTGGGCGTCATCGATGTTACCGACAACGGCCTGGTCCTTGTCGAAACCGCCCCCGGCGTCACCCACCACGACATCACCGCCGCCACCGCCGCGGAACTGCGCACCGCCGCTTGAGGCACGACAACCGCTACCTCGTCTGCGTACGCCCAGGACGAGGTCCGGCAAATCCACCCCCTCCAGACCCGGCCCGCCCGGGACTGCACCCACCGGTTCGGTTCGCCGACTTCACCGACGCCAAAGGCACCGACCGGAATCGGGCGGCGGTTTCAACCGTGGATGCACCGCGATGTCCGCCGCGACCATCCCTGTTCACGGAGGTACACATGCTCTCAGTGACTGGCAGCTGACCGGGCACCGAGCGTTTATGGGGCAAGCCCTCCCTCACCATCTACCAGGTCGACGACGATCAAGGCTGAGGAACCCACCATGAAGAAGCTTCCCGCCCAGCGCGGCCGCGTCGCCGTCATCGGCGCCGGACCCGGCGGCATGGCCGCCGCGCTCTCCGTCCACCAGGCCGGCCACGACGTCGTACTGTTCGAGCGCTACCCGCACGCCAGGCCCGCCGGCAACATCCTCAACCTGTGGCCGCCACCCATCAAGGCACTCGGGCTGCTCGGAGTGAACACCGAGGACCTGGGTGCGCCCTGTACGTCCGAGTTCCGCAACGCCCGCGGCCGCCGCCGGGTCCGCGCGGCCCTTCCGGAGCAGGTTGTCCGCGACTACGGCGGCGGCTTCATCGGCCTGCTGCGCCCCGAGCTGTACGAGCGGCTGCTCGACGCGCTGCCCAAGGGGGTTCTGCAGGTCAACCACACGGTGGAGCGCATCGAGCAGGACGAGAACAGTGTTCGACTGCACCTCGCGGGCGGACGAGTCCACGAGGCGGACCTCGTGATCGGCGCGGACGGCATCGATTCCCTGGTCCGGCGCACTCTGTGGGGCGACAGCCCCAAGCGCGAGCACAACCTGCACATCTTCGGCGGCTACACCTTCGACGAGAGCGTCGAGACCGAGCCCGGGATGTGTGTTCTCTCCCACACCCGCACTGTGCAGGGCAGTTGGACCGCCATCCGCGACAAGGGACGTGACGGCCACCAGTGGTGGATACTCGAAGCGTTCGACGCAAGGCGGGAGTTCTCGGGGGACCTGCACGCGAACGCGACCGTCCTCGGCCAGGACTTCGCCCGTCCGCTCCCCCAGCTGATCGCCGCGACCGACCCCGCGCACGTTCAGCGCTGGGTGATCCGCGACCGCAAGCCGCTGAAGCAGTGGTCCAAGGGCCGCGCCACTCTCGTCGGCGACGCCGCGCACCCCACCTCCCCGTACGCGGGGTACGGCGCCGGCATGGCCACCGAGGACGGCTATTTCATTGGCCGCCGCCTGGCAGGGGTGGACCTGAGCGACTACGCCGCTGTCCGCCAGGCACTCGACGCCTTCGAGGCCCCCCGCAAGCCGCACACCGCCCGGCAGTCCCAGCACGCCTATGCCCTCGGGCAGGTCTTCCATCACGCGCCGCGCGCTCTGCAACCGATCCGGGACGTGATCCTGGACCGCACCCCACTGATGCAGAAGGTGGTCGGTGACTCCACCCCCAGTTCGATCCTCACTCAGCTCGAGGAGATCGACCGGGCCGAAGCCCGCTTCACCGCACTCGTCGGCCTCGGCGAGGCGCACGGCACCACTTGGTGACCTCGTGGCTGGGACCGCGCCCGGCGGGGCGGGCGGAAGATGTGGCCACCGGTCCGCGACGTGAATCGCGTCCGGGGCGCCGAGCCGTCCGGCCTCGGCATATGCGGTGGACCGGTCACGGCAGATCAGCTCGACGCCGGGATAGCCGACGAGCCAGGCGGCCACCGTCGCCGTGGTCCGGTCGGGCAGCAGATCGATGGGACGGTGCGTGTCGATGTCCACCAGGAACGTGCCGTAGTTGTGTCCCTTGCGCAGAGCGAACTCGTCCACCCCGAGTACCCGTGGCGTGTGCACTTCGCAGGAGCGTCGACCGGCTGGCCCGGACCGCGAGCGCGTTCGCCAAGCGGGCGTCGGCCCGGCCGGCCAGCATCACCCCTACGTGTTGCAGCACCGTCTGCAGCCCGGAGCTTCGCCTCCCATGCCGGAAAGTGAGTCCGCGACCTGCTTGACGAACGTGGCCCGCCGGCAGTCGCGGTCACGGCAGCGGAACGGCCGGACCTTGAACTCGATCGACACGGAGGCCCGGCGACCGCAGTGTCGGAAAGGCGGCCCACGTATCGGCTGTGCACCCGGCCCGACACCGTCCCGCAATCGGGACATGCGGCCCGCTCCGCCGGTGCGCGGGCCCGCACGACCACCAACTCGCCGTCGAGCACTGCGTTTTCGATCACTACACCTTCGACCTGGTGGAACCACAGGTTCTGGAGGAACACATCACCCACGACCGTTCATGATCGCGCTTGTGGTGACGCTCCGTGGCCCCGGCACTGAAAGTGATCCAGAACCACTTTTCAGCCGTCGCCGACCCAGAGCTACTTCATTCCCGTGGTGGCGATTCCCTTGACGAGGTAGCGCTGGCCGACGAGGAAGACGATGAAGACCGGAATCAGCGTGACGACGGACATCGCGAACAGCGATCCCCATGAAGCCCCGCTGGTGGCGTCGACGTAGTTGCGCAGGGCCACGGGCGCCGTCTGCAGTTCCGGCTTGGTCAGGTAGATCAACTGACTGAGGAAGTCGTTCCACGTCCAGATGAAGGTGAAGATGGCGGTGGTGGCCAGGGCCGGCAACGAGATGGGCAGCAGGATTTGGAAGTAGATACGCCAGTACCCGGCTCCGTCGATCTTGGCCGCCTCGTCCAGCTCGGTGGGCAGACTCCGGAAGAACTGGATCATCAGGAAAATGAAGAAGGCGTCCGTGGCGAGGAACTTGGGAACGATCAGCGGGAGAAACGTATTCACCCATCCGATCTCCGAGAACATCACGTACTGCGGAATGATGAGGACGTAGATCGGCACCATCAGGGTCAGCATCATCATGCCGAAGAAGAACGCCCGCCCGCGGAACTTCAGCCGCGCGAAGGCGTAGGCCGCCATGGAGCAGCTGACCAGGTTGCCCAGCAGTGCCCCCAGGACGACGATCGCCGAGTTCAGCAGGTACACCCCGAACGGGTGTGACAGCGCGTTCCAGCCGTCGGAGTAGTGCCCGAAGTCGGTCTGAGTGGGCAGCAGGGAGGGCTCACGGAAGATGAGAGCGTCCGGTTTGATCGAGCTGGCGATCATCCACAACAGCGGGTAGACCATCACGAGGCCGAAGGCGATCAGCACGACGTGCTTGATGAGCGCGCGTATCCGAGCCACCCGCCTTTGGCGCTGCGCGGCGGGAGCAGGCGAAGGAGCTGGAGCAGGCGAAGGAGTGTCTTCGGCCTTCAGGAGTGCCATCTCACTTACCGTCACCGTAGAACACCCATCTCTTGCTGAAGTAGAAATTGATTGCGGTCAGGGCGCCGACGATCACCACGAGCAGCCACGCCATGGCCGAGGCGTAGCCCATGTGGAGTCGGCCGAAGCCCTCCTCGTACAGGTACAGCGAGTAGAAGAGGGTCGAGTCCGAAGGACCTCCCGTCCCTCCGCTGACGACGAACGCCTGGGTGAAGGACTGGAAGGAGCTGATGACCTGGAGAACGAGGTTGAAGAAGATGATCGGCGTGAGCAGCGGCACGGTGACGTGCCGGAACTGGTGCCAGCGGCCGGCGCCGTCGAGCGCGGCGGCTTCGTAGTACTGCTCGGGGATCTGCCGCAGACCGGCCAGGAAGATCACCATGGAGGAGCCGAAGGTCCACACGTGCAGGACGACGAGGCTGTACAGCGCGGTGTCCGGGTTGGAGATCCAGCCGGGCCCGTCGATGCCGAAGAGACCGAGGAACTTGTTCACCAGGCCGTCGGTGCCGAAGACCTGTCGCCACAGGATGCCCACGGCGACCGAGGCGCCGAGGAGCGAGGGCAGGTAGTACACGGACCGGTAGAACGCCAGCCCCTTGATGCCCCGGTTGAGGATCATCGCCAGGGCGAGGGCGACCGCCAGCAGCAACGGAACGCTCAGGGCGACGTAGGCGAAGGTCACGCCCAGGGATGTGTGCAATCGGGGGTCGTCGAGCATCTTGCTGTAGTTCTCGAAGCCCACCCACTCGGGAGAGCTCAGCAGGTTGTAGTCCGTCATCGAGAAGTACAGCGAGGCGATCATCGGGCCGAGCGTGACGCCGGCTATGCCGACGAACCACGGCAACAGGAAGACCCATGCGGTCCGTTCTTCTTTTCTGGCCGCCTGGCTGAGGGGGCTGCGGAGCACAGTCATCGTCCTCGGGTTCTTGGTTCGGGTGCGGGTTCAGGAGTCGCTCGACGACGGCTCGGCGTGCTGCGATGCGGACAGCGGACAGCGCACGACGGCGACGTCCGCCGCGTCGAGAACGAGCGTCTGCCCGGCCTCCAGGCGGCGTCCGGTGATCAGGTCGGTGCCGGAGCGGTCGAGGGTGACGGTCGCCTTGTCCTGCCGGTGGTTCAGCAGGAACAGGTACACATTCGTGTCCGTCCGTCGCTCGGTGACCTCGACGCCTCGCGGTGCGGCGTGCACCGGTCGCACCCCGGCGCGATCCAGGACGTGCCGCACCAGGGCCTCGAGGGCGTCGTCGTCCAGACGTGTGCCGACGTACACGGCACGCCCCCGGCCGAGTTCGTGCTCGGCCACCGCGGCCTTGCCGGCGAGATGACCCTTGCGGTAGACGGCGAGCGGTCGGGCGGTCTCCGTTTCGAGGTCGTCCTGCCACGCCGACGCGGTCGCGAAGAATCCGTTCAGCGCGGCCCCGTCGGCTGCCGCCCGGACCGGCACCGTAGCCCCGGCGGGCAGCGGGGAGAACTCCTGCACGTGCGCGCCGATGACCTCGCGCAGGGCCCCCGGATATCCGCCTTCGACGATCCGGTCGTCCTCGTCGACGATCCCGGAGAAGTACGAGACCACGAGATGGCCGCCGTCCTCCACGAACCTGTGCACGGCCGCACTGTGCTGACGTGTCATCAGGTACTGGTTGGGGATGACCAGGACGCGGTAGGGCGACAGGTCGTCGTCGAGGGCGACGACGTCGATGGCGACCTGGCTGTTCCACAGGGCCCGGTAGTGCCGGGCGACGGTGTCCCGGTAGTCGAAGGCGTTGTCCGGGTGGGCGCAGCCTTCCACGGCCCACCAGTTCTGCCAGTCCCAGACGATCGCGACCTGGGCGCTGGTGCGCGCTGTGGCGATCTCGTCGATGGCCCGCAGTTCGTTGCCGAGGGCCTTGACCTCCTGCCAGGTCCGGGTCTTCTCTCCGCCGTGCGGGAGCATCGCGGAGTGGAACTTCTCCTGCCCCTGGCGTGAGGCCCGCCACTGGAAGAACATCACCGCGTCGGAGCCGTGCGCGACGGCCTGGTAGGAGCCCAGACGCATCCGGCCAGGTTGCTTGACCTGGTTGGTCTTCCACTGACTCACCGCGCCGGCCGCCTGTTCCATCAGCATCCAGGGCTGCCCGCCGCGCAGGGTGCGCATCAGGTCGTACTGGAAGGCGGCGACGGACATCGAGTGGGGCTGTCCGGGGTCGGGGTAGCAGTCGAAGGCGATGACGTCGAGTTCCTTCGCCCACCGGTGGCTGTCGGTCAGCCGGCACCCGAAGAAGTTGGTGGTCGCCGGCACATCGGGGGTGATCTGGTGGAGCAGGTCGCGCTCCTGTGTGACCAGTTCCAGCAGGAGGTCGGAGGTGAAGCGGGAGAAGTCCAGCTCACGGGAGGGATTGACCGAGCCGCGCACGGGTCGGGGCAAGTGCACCTGGGACCAGTCGCCGTAGCGCTGGCTCCAGAACGCCGTGCCCCACCGGTGGTTGAGCTCGTCCAGCGTGCCGTACCGCCCCTGCAACCAGCCGCGGAAGCGCTCGTCGCACCGGTCACAGAAGCAGTCGGAGTGGTACTCGTTGCCGATGTGCCACATGGCCAGTGCCGGATGGCTCCCGTACCGTTCGGCCAGCTTGGTGGCGATGCGCCGGCTGCGGTCCCGGTAGACCGGGGAGGAGGGGCAGAAGTGTCCTCGGCTGCCGATGCCGTGCCGCACTCCCTGCCGGTCCACCGACAGGATCTCGGGGAAATCCGTGGCGAGCCACGGAGGTGGCGCGGCGTTCGGCGTCGCGAGGTTGACATGGATGCCGTTCGCCCACAGCAGGTCCATGATCTCGTCGAGCCATGAGAAGTCGAACTCGCCGTCGGCCGGCTCCAGCATGGCCCAGGAGAAGACGCCCAGGCTCACGAGCCGCACGCCCGCGACTCGCATGAGCCGGACGTCCTCCTGCCACACCTCCCTCGGCCACTGCTCCGGGTTGTAGTCCCCGCCGTAGACGACTCCCGGCAGTCGACTGCGAAAGGTGTTCATGCGCGGATCGTTCGTGCGCGGATCGGACACAGCGGGGATTCCTTCCGGAAGGGCTACTACGTGTGCCAGCTCAGAGCTGGGACTTGATCTCGGAGATGAACTTCTTGGCCGCCGCCTTCGGCGACAGACGGTCGAACAGCACGTCCTCGTTGAGGCGCTGGAAGATCTCCGGGACAGCGGGACCGGCCTCCGCGTTGGGGAGGTGCACCGCGGTCGGCTTCAGGGCGTTGACACGGCCCAGGTAGTCGGCGATCCGCTTCTCCGCGGGGGACAACTCGGGCGTGATGGCCTTGAGCACGTCGGGGTTGACGGGAACACCGCGGTCGAACTTCCCGATCTTGCCCGCCTCGGGGGAGTTGACCAGGAAGTCGAGCAGCTGCGCGGCCTCCTTGGGGTGTTCCGTCCGCGCCGAGGCCCCGTAGAAGACGCCGGGCTTGGTGTAGGCGCCGACCTGGGCGGCACCGTCCTCACCGGGGAAGAGCAGCAGCTTGGTCTCACGCCCGCTGGCGGCCTCCAGCGCACCGAGCTGCGTGACGGACATCTCGGTCATGGCCGCCTTGTGCTGGGCGACCAGGTTCTGCTCAATACCGGCTCCTGAGGCCAGGGCCTCGACCGCTGCCTCGGGGCTGGTCGTACCGCCGCTGTCACGCAGGTTGACGACCCACTCCCAGTAGCCGGTCATGGTCTTCTCGGTGAAACCTATTTCGCTGCCGTCCTCGGTCCAGTAGTCCTCACCGTGCTGCCGCAGCCACGGGCCCACCATGTTGGGGTAGAGAGGCATGACACTGCCGACCAGCTTCGACTTCGACTTGGCGATCGCGGTGGCGGTCTTCACGTAGTCGTCCCACGACCACTTGGTGTCGTCCGGAATGGGCACGCCGGCCTTCTTGAACGCCGCCGGATCCACGGCGACGCCGAACGCGCTGTCGCCGGCCGGGACGCCGTAGAGGCCGCCCTTCACGGTCGTCATCGACATCGAGTTCGGGGGCAGCTTGTCGGTGTTCAGCACGTCCTTGACCTTCTTCAGGTCCATCAGCTGCCCGTTGTCGATGTACGAGTACATGAACGGGTCCGTGATCTGCAGGACGTCGGGCATGTCACCGGCCGCGGCGCTGGTCGACAGCTTCTTCCAGTAGTCGTCCCAGTTGGAGTACTCGACCTGGACGCTGATGTTCGGGTGCTCCTTCTCGAACAACGCGATCATCTGCTTGGTCTGCTCGTGCCGGACGTCCGACCCCCACCAGTTGAACCGGATGACGGTCTTGCCGCCGTCGTTGCCGGAGGAGTCCGCGGCACAGCCCGCGGACAGGACGAGGGCGAAGACCGAACAGGTCAGCCCGACTGCCCGGAGTCGGGAGCGTCTGCTCGGACGGGACGAGTGGTTCATGGTGGGGCTCCTCTGCTGCCATCACTGGGCGGTGTGCCCAGAGGGGGGAAACGTCGTCTCAGAAGGCCGGCGTAGGACGCCGGCTGTTTCGCCGCGTGGCGGCCAACTGCACAACTCGGCTGCTTTGCGGGCCGCGAAAGTTACTTGCGATCCGGTTGCCTGCCGCTCGCCCGGCTCGTCGGGATCCCGGGTGGGCCGCAGCGGCTCTGACAGGGGTTGTTGTGAACGTACGCTGGAGCCTTGGGTCGGTGTGCCGAGCTGATCCGCGGGGTTGACCGCGAGCGTCGCGCCGAGTTGAGGGCTGTGTGCGTCAGCAATAGTGAACGTTCACGCAGCGAGCGTAGTAACCGGCCACATCTCGGTCAAGAGGTCTCTGCATAACGCTTGGGTACTTAGTGCGACTTCACCGGTTCCGGACCGGTACGGAACCGGAACGCCACCGCGCGCGAACATGCCGGGTCAGCGTGTTCCGCACCGGTGCGGACAGGGGTTCGGGCGCGTATGTCCGCCCGGACGCCCGTTGTACGACGGCCGGTTGGTGGGGCCGACGGGCTACATGGTGTGGTTCGTCCTCGCCGGTCCGGACGACTCGCGCGGCACGAGGCGGCAGTCGAGGTCCAGATGCAGTTCCGGCTCGGTCTCCTCGCGGATGCGGGCGAGCAGGGCCCGCATGGCCCGGCGGCCCAGGGCCTCGCGGTCGAGATCCACGGTGGAGATGGACGGGTTGAAGTACGCCGTGAACTCCTGGTTGTCCCATCCGAAGACGCTCACGTCCTCCGGGACGCGCCACCCGCGGTCCTGAAAGCCGCGGATGACTCCCATGGCGACGTCGTCGTTGGCGGCGAGGACCGCGGTGACACCGGAGTCCGCCGACAGGCCCTGGGCCGCGTCGTATCCGGACCGCACGGACCAGTCACCGTCGATGACGGCGTAGTTCTCCAGGCCCCGCTCGGCGACCGTCCGCAGATAGACCTCGCGTCGCTTGCGTGCCGACATCCAGTCCGTGCTGCCGGCGACATGGACGAAACGCCGATGGCCCAGGGAGACGAGATGATCGATGATCATGGCGGCGGGCTCGCCGTCAGCCGTGATCCCGTGGGACCGCATCTGATCGTCGTACTCCCCTATGACGACGGTCGGAGTATGGTCCAGCCCCAGCTTCTCCAGGTCGCCGATGGGCGTGAAGGTCAGCACTCCTTCGGCCTGACCGGAGTCGAGCAGGGCGCGGACACGGTCGCCCCTGACCCGTTCGTCCCCTTCCAGGCCGACGATGTCCAGCAGGTAACCGGCCGCCTGTGCCTCGGCGGACGCTCCCCGCAGGATCTGCGAGGGCACGAAGGTCGTCATGGCCGGCAGGACCACGGTGACGCGATTCGACTTGCGGGTGCGCATCGACCGCGCCACCAGGTTGGGCCGGTAGTCCAGCTCGGCCACGGCCTGCTCGATGCGGGCCACCGTCTGAGGCTTCATGCCACCGTTGCCCCGCAGAAAGCGCGAGACGGTCTGATGCGACACCCCCGCGCGCGCCGCGACGTCGAGGATGGTGGGACGCTTTCCGGACGGCGGCTGCGGCCGTTTCACGTCCCGCTCCGCTCTCTCCGGTCCCGTGTCCGCGTCCACCGTGCCGCCCCCCCGCCGCATCTCCACGCCCCGCACGCCCATCGGTACTGTACTGCCGAGTTCTCCATGGCAGGCCGGGTCCCTTCCTCTTGCCGTCTCGCCGGACCCGAACGCATGGGCCGGTCGAGCCCGGCTGCCCTGCGGATCGTCCGGCCTGGCCGGCCGCATGGTCCCTGTCCGGGCCGTGCGGCCGGCCGCCGGATCCGCCGTCACCCGGCGGCTCGCGTTCCTCATGTCAGACCTGCACGGTCCAGTGCTGGTTCCTGTGCGACTCGTCGTTCCAGCAGGTGTACTGCAGCAGCCGGGCGCCGTCCGTCATGAGGGCCCGGTCCACGTCGAGGCACTTGCCGGAGTGACGGGCGACGATCTCGACGTAGCCGGTGCCGGTGTCGTTCAGCCGCCACTGCTGGCTGGTGCGGCCGTCGCAGGTCTGCTGGACGATCGCGGCCGAGTTCGCCGTCGAGGAGCCGGTCACGTCCAGGCACAGTCCCGAGTGCCGGGAGAGGATCTGGTAGTAGCCCCCGCCGACGTCGTGCAGCTGCCACCGCTGGTCGCCACCGCCCGAGCAGCCGGCCTGTTCGATCGCGGCCCCGGCCGTGGTCGAGGAGCCGACCGCCTCGGCGCACTTGCCGGAGTGCCGCGCCTTGAGCGTCGTCGTGTCGGCCAGCTGGCACAGTGTCGATGTGAGGACGGGCACGTAGAAGTCGGTCATGCCTGCGATGTTCGGGTGCGTCCCGGTGCCGCCACTGCCTGGGAAGGTGTTGACGAGGTTGTCGAAGGTGTACGCCACCCGCTGGGCGTCCACGCGCGTGTCGAGGGTCGCGTCCCCGAAGACGTCGGCCACCGCGATGCCCCACTTCTGTGCGGCTTGCAGGTACACCTGGCGCAGGGCGAGTTGGGTGTCCCAGTCCCGCGAGCCCATTTTGTGGGCGGCCACGTACACGAGCTGGGCGGACGGCCACTTCTGCCGCATCGTGCGGATGGTGGTTTCAAGCGTTCCGGCGTACGTGCCGGTGTCGAACGTGGCGGGGTCCTGGGAGGCGCTGACGGTGCCGACCGCGTAGGTGTGGTTGGTGAAGATCTCGCCGGCGTCGTTCGTGCCGCCGTCGAAGACGACGAAGTCGGGCGCCTGCGCGTTGGCGTTCTGCACCTGGGTGAGGATCTGGTTGCTGGTGGGACCCACGGTCGCACCGTTCACCGCGTACTTCGTCAGCGTCATGCCTTCACGTTCGGCGAGGAAGTTCATGAAGCTGCGGGAGTACTTGTGCCCCCAGACGATGCTGTCACCGAAGGCGTAGACGGACGAGCCGGTGAGGGATCCGTAAGCGGGGTTCGCGGGGCGGGTCAGGCGGTAGTTGTCGATGGACTGCACACCGGTGCCGTAGTAGTTGCAGGCGACGAACTTCGCCAGGTTGGTCCCCGTGATGGTTTTCGTGCCGGAGGCCAGCACGATCGGCGCGGCCTCCTTGCTGGTGATCGTGTACTGGACCTTCTGGAGGGTGAAGTCCATGTGCAGATCGACCGTGTACCACTTGGTCCGGTCGAAGCTGATCTTGGTCCAGGTGGGATTGAGTGAGTCCGGAGCGGAGGTGGAGTCCGAGTCGGGTCCGGTCACGGCGTAGCGGAGTTCCGCTGCGGTCGCGGCCAGCCCGAAGACGAGGTGTCCGGCGTCGTCGCGCAGTTCCAGACCGGTCTTCATCCCGGTGCTGGTGATGGCCGTCTTCCAGTCGAACCGCAGGTCGAGCGTCTTCTCCTGGGTGATCGAGGACGCGAACGGACGCACGGACGTCGTGTAGTTGCCCATACCCTTCGTGACCTCCAGTACGCCGTTGCCGATGGCCGCCCCGACCGGGAAACCGAAGTTCGCGGGGGTCGTCTGGGCGTCGAACGTCTCGTTGATGAACGTCGTGCCGGGGGTTTCGGCGGCGGAGGCGGCCGGAGCCGTGAGGAAAGTCGCGAGGAGGAGGATGCCGGCGGCCAGGGAGCCGGCCCATCTTCGGGGCTGACGGCCCGTTCTGCGCATGACCGTATACACGTGATCTCCCTTGATCTGGTGATACCGACCGGGGCCCGGCGGGGAGGAAGGTACCCGGGCGTGGCTCGGCCCGAGGGCGCACAGAAAAGCCACGAAGTACCGGGAGCGATGAGGTGTCCGACAACAGCAGGGGCAACTTAGTGATCGTTCACCTGAGCGGTCAAGATGTCTGCGGGTGATCGTTCACTACGTGGGGGTCCCACCGGCACGACCTGAGCCGACCGGCTCTGGGCTGCGAAGCAACTCTCCCCGTTCACACCATTGACACACAAGCGTTTCAGCCAGTCTTATGTGCGCCATCGTTGGTTTCGGCCACCATCTGATCGCCAGGGCCTCGCCATCGCCTGTCGGCTCGATCACGCTGCGCCCGACCCCCCTGCCTCGAAGGTTCCTGACGGGCACCGTCGAACCCTCAATCGTGATCGTTCACTATCCGGCAGAAGTTCACCTGACACGGAGGTAGTGCAATGAAGTCGAACACCGGCCCTTGGTCGCGCCGCAGATTCCTCGCCACGAGCGGGGCGACAGTCCTCGGGGGCGTGGCGCTGAACCTCGTCGGCGGTCTCCCCCGGGCTGCCGCGGCCGGCGGCGTGGTGTCCCACGTCGACACCTCGAAGTCCACGTACGACAAGATCACCCTGATGGTCGACGGGAAGCCCTTCTTCCACAGTGGCGTCCAGTTCCGGTACGAGAAGCACAAGTACACGTTCGGCTGGACGGACGCCCAGCTGAAGCCGGTGCTCGGGATGATCCGCGACGACGGGTTCACCGTGGTGAACATCCCGATCTGGTGGTCGAAGGTGGAGACCTCGAAGGACGTTTTCGACTTCACCGACGTCGACCGGTACCTGGCCTGGTGCGGGGAGTTCGGCCTCAAGCTGGAACTCCTGTGGTTCGGCCACGAATCGACCGGTTCGTCCCTGGCGGCCCGGATGCCGGCCTACGTGATGAACGACTACCAGGCCGTGGTGAGGTCCGACGGCACCAAGCTGACCCTGAACGGCAACCCTCTCCTTGACAAGACCGATCCGAACCTGCTCGCCAGGGAGAAGTTCGTACTCGGCCGGCTCATGGCCCACCTCGCGTCCGCCGACACCGCTCACACCGTCGTCGGCATCCAGGTGCTGAACGAACCGAACGTGTCGAAGCAGCAGGGCGGCCAGTCCATCGACCGGAGCTACAGCACCTACAGCACCGACCTCTGGAACAGCGGCGGATACACCGACGCGACGAAGTTCCGCAAGGACGTGCTGCTGAACTACCTGACCCAGCTGGGACAGGTGATCAAGCAGTCGGACTACTCGGTGTACACCCGGACCAACCTCGCCGGCAGCGCGGACACGGTGCCGGTCGCCGAGAACGAGGCCCTCAGGGCCCAGGGGACGGCGACCATCGACTTCTTCGGGAAGGACCCGTACACCACGGGCCTCGACACGCTCTACAACTACGGGAGGGACGCCGTCTGGGCCCAGGGGAAGAACTTCCCCATGATCATGGAGAACTTCGGGGGATCCGCGGCGGCGGACGTCGAGAAGTTCAACGCCATCGCCGGCAACACCGCCCACAATCTGTACGCCGCCCTGGACCCGGACTCCAGCACGGGCAGCAGCAGCCACGGCCTGTACGACTTCAACCCCACCACCAAGGTCGTCACCCGCAAGGCCGTCTCGGACAAGGTCGCCCGGCTCAACCACGTGCTGAACAAGATCCACCGGGACCTCGCCAGCAAGCGTCCGGTGGAACGCGGCGGAACCGACCTGCAGACGTTCAACCGGAGCGCGACCGCCAGCACCACCACCACCAAGACCGTGGGCGGCGTCAACATCGCGTTTACGACATCGAGCGGTGCGCAGGCATTCGGCGTCAGGCGCGGTGCGGCCGAGTTCGCCTTCACCACCACCACCGAGGCCACGTTCACACTGCCGGGAAGCATCGGTGTCGTACGGTCCGTCGAAATCGGCCAGTACGACGCGAACGACACCTGGGTGAAGTCCGGCACCAAGGCGTACAGCACGGTGTCCGGGGACACCGTCATCGCCCTGGCGGCCGGCGAATGCGTGCGGGTCGCCTACCTCGTCAGCGGCGCGCGGTACAAGCTGAGGAACACGTCCTCGGGCAAGTACCTCGACACCGATGCGGACGGTGCGGTGATCCTCGCGTCCGCGACCACCTACGACGACCAGGACTGGATCGTCGCCAAGGACTCCTCCGGGTCCTGGACCATCAGGAACGTGCGGACGGGACGCTTCTATCTGGAAGCCGCCGCCACCGACAACAACGTCATATGGAACACCGGCACTGTCGCGGACGCCTCGCTCTGGAACCTGGAAGGGGTCGCGGCAGGCGGGCTCCGCGTCAGGAACACCCACACGGCAAGGGCCTACCTGTACGGGAACTCCGCGGGTGAGGCGAAGTGGAACACCGGAACGCAGGACGCGAACACGGTCTGGGAGTTCCAGCCGAAGTAGCCGCCCCCGCCGTTCCTTCCCCCGCGAGGCCGGAAGTCGGTCCACGCGGGGGAAGGGACGGCGCAGGGTGCCCGTGTAATGATTGCTGCATGACTCAGGCCGAGGTGTTGCGGGCTCTGGATGCCAGGGCCGCCGGTCAGTGGGGTCTGGTGACCACCGCGCAGGCGAAGCTGGACGGTGTGCAGGGCGTCCAGCTCCTGCGGCTGGAGCGGTCCGGGGCGCTGGAGAGTGTGGGCCACGGGGTGTACCGCCTGGCCGCCTCTCCCCAGCCGGAGCACCTCAGGATCAAGGTCGCGTGGCTGCGGCTGGATCCTGGAACCCCGGCGCGGGACCGCCGTATGGCCGGCTCCGGGGCGGGCGTCGTCTCCCACACCTCCGCGTGTGCGGTGCACGGCCTGGGCGGCCGGCCCGACGACCCTGTGGAGCTGACGGTCTCGTCCCGCCGTACCACTCGTGACGAGACCGTCGTGCTGCACCGCGCGGCCACGGACGTCGAGGACGTCACCGTCGTCGACGGGCTGCCCGTCACCACCGTGCCGCGTACCGTCGTCGACCTGCTGGGAGCCCGTGCCGCCGCGGCCCGTACGGGCACCTTCGTCGCCGAAGCCGCCGCTCGTGGCCTGGTGCGCGTCGACGACCTCGCGCCACGGGTCGCGGCCTTCGCTGGTGCCTACGGACTGCCCGCGGACGCGTCCGGCGCGGAGCTGCTGGAATTTCTGTGCGAGCAGGCGGGCCGTCCTCTGCGGGCCGGTAGGGCCGGTCGGCCCGCCGCGAAGGGCGCCGGTCCGGGGGCGGCCTCCACCCCGGAGAGGAAGCGGCCGACCATCTGGGAGGTCGCCAAGCGGGCCGGCGTGTCGCACCAGACCGTGTCCCGGTTCCTGAAGAACGACAGCGGCATGAAGCCGGCGACGCGAGCGAGGATCGAGCGGGCCGTCACCGAGCTGGACTACCGGCCCAACCTCATGGCCAGGTCGATGCGCACGCAGCGGTCCCACCGGATCACCATCGTGCTACCCGAGTTGAGCGGCTTCGTTCCGATTCCCCTGTTGCGGGGCGCGTCGGCCGCGGCGCACGAAGCCGGGTACATGACCGACGTCGTCGGGCTGGAGGGCGGCGAGTCGCGGCGCGCCCGCAGCGTGCTGTCCCTCCTGGAGACCCGGCAGGCGGACGGGGTGCTGTCGCTCGTACCGCTGGGGGACCTCGCCGGCGGCGGGGGCGCCGGGCGGTGGCCCGTGGTGGTGCTGGGCGAGTACGACGACAACCTCCAGTCCCGAGGGCGGCTGGCCGACGGGCGGCCCGCCGAGGAGATCCTGCGTCACCTCGCGGACCAGGGGCACCGCCGGTTCCTCCACGTCGCGGGCTCGCAGGACTGGGCCTCGGCACGCAACCGGCGGGCGGTCTACCTGGACGCGATCGAGCGACTGGGCCTGGAGTCCTACGGCGTCGTCGACGGGGACTGGTCCGTGCGCTCCGGCTACGAGGCCGCGCGGGACCTGCCCGCCGATTCCGGCGTGACAGCCGTACTGGCCGCCAACGACTACGTCGCACTGGGGGTGCTGCGCGGCTTCCAGGACCGCGGAATGCGGGTGCCCGAGGAGATGAGCGTCTTCGGTTGGGACGACGAGGAGTTCACCCGGTACTTCTCGCCGGGCATCTCGACGGTGCACATCAACAAGGAAGAGGTCGGCCGGCAGTCGATGCTGTCGCTGCTCGCTCTCCTGCGCGGCGAACCCGAGCCGAAGTCCGAGGTGACGGATCTGTTCCACCTCGTGCCGCGAGGGTCGAGCGGCCCGGTCGACCACTGAGCCCGGTCGGCGTTCCGGTAGGGCGTCACACAAAATGTGAACGATCACTACGCAACCCTTGACCACGAAGGTGATCGTTCACTACGTTCGGGCTGCCGCCCTGTTCGTGTCGGCGAGAGCCCAGTCCGTCCGACAGAGCCGTTCCCCTCGACCGCGCGGTCACGCGTGCACGCCTTGGGCTGAGCAGGTCGAACCGACCTTCTTCGTCACCGGTTGACGAACCCCCGGTGCCGCGCCCAGGCACCGCCCGAGCTTCCACGAAAGAGCCACATGACTGAGTACAGCCAGCCCGCGAGGGTGGCGATCGTCGGTGCCGGCAACATCGCCGACGGCTGCCACATGCCCGCCGTCCAGGCCCAGAACGGCGAGGCGACCGTCATTGCCGTGGTCGACGTCGACCTGCGGCGCGCCGAGGCGTTCGCCGCCCGCTGGGGCATTCCCGCCGCCTACGACAGCCTCGACCGGATGCTCCAGGAGCAGCACCCGGACCTGGTCATCGTCTGCACGCCCCCGATCGCCCACGGCGAGGCCATCACCGCCTGTCTGGACGCCGGCGCGTCGGTGTGGTGCGAGAAACCCCCCACCCTCTCGGTCGCCGAGTACGACGCCGTCGCCGCCCACGAGCGCGAGGGCGGCCCCTACGTCTCCTACGTCTTCCAGCACCGCTTCGGGTCCGCCGCCCGGGCCCTGCGGGAGCACATCCGCACCGGCAGCCTCGGCGCTCCTCTGGTCGGTGTCTGCCACACCCTGTGGTACCGGGACGACGCCTACTTCGACGTCCCGTGGCGCGGCAAGTGGGAGACCGAGGGCGGCGGTCCCACCATGGGCCACGGCATCCACCAGATGGACCTCATGCTGTCCCTGATGGGGGACTGGACCGAAGTCCGCGCCGCCATGGGCACGCTGGCCCGCGACGTGGAGACCGAGGACGTCTCCATGGCAATGGTCCGCTTCGCCAGTGGCGCCATGGTGTCCATGGTCAACAGCCTCCTCTCCCCCCGAGAGACCAGCTACCTGCGCTTCGACTTCCCCGAGGCCACGGTCGAACTGTCCCACCTCTACGGCTACGACAACACTCACTGGACGTGGACCCCCGCACCTCACCGGGCCGAGGCCACGGCCGCCGAACTCGGGGCACCGCTCGACGACGAGGCCAGTTCGCACGCCGCGCAATTGCGCCTGCTGCTGCGCTCCCTGCGCGCCGGGCAACGCCCCGAAGCCAGTGGTGACGACGGCCGCCGCGTCCTGGCCTTCATCGCCGCCCTGTACCAGTCGGCGACGACCGAACGCCCCGTCACCCCGGACATGATCACCCCGGACAACCCCTTCTATCACTCCATGAGCGGCCGCCTCCGCGCCGCCCAGGACAACGCCGACAAGGAGAAGACCGGTGTCTGACCCTCACTTCCGGATCGAACACGACGAGGCCGGGACCGAGTTCGTGGTGTCGGCCGCGGGCACAGACCTCGCCACGTACGTCTACCGGCCGGACAGTCCTCTCGAGGAATCCCCCAAGCCGTATCTCTACCCGTTGAAGACCCTCTCCGGTGCGCCCGTGGGTGTCTACAGGCCCTGGGACCACCGCTGGCACAAGGGCCTGCAGATGACCTGGTCGCATCTGTCCGGCGACAACTTCTGGGGTGGGCCCACCTTCGAGCAGGGGGCGCCGGGCCACGGCTACGTCTGGCGCGAGAACCACGGACGGCAGGTGCACCGCGGCTTCGGCCTGCAGGACGACCGCGGCAGCGAGGTGTCGATCTCCGAGGTCCTGGACTGGGTCGCCTCCAGCGACGAGGTGTGGATCGACGAGACCCGCACCCTTCGCTTCCACAGCGCCGACACCGACGACGGTGTCTGGGCGCTGGACTTCGCCACCGCCCTGACCAACGTTCACCGCGTGCCGCTGGGACTGGGCAGCCCCACCACGCACGGCCGCCCCAACGCCGGTTACACCGGACTGTTCTGGCGCGGGCCCCGGGCATGGACCGGCGCGGACGTCATCGCCGACGGGGGGCATGAAGGCGACGCCGTCATGGGCACCCAGGGCGCCTGGGCGGCCATCACCGGCGAACACGACGAGATCGACGGCGGTGCCACGGTCCTCGCCTACGCCGGCACCACCACGGCCGCCGTCCCGCTGAAGTGGTTCGCCCGCAGCAGTGCCTTCGCCTGCCTCAACCCGTCGCCCGCCTTCGACACCGAGATCAAGCTCGAGCCCGGTGAGACCCTGTCCCTGAGCCACCGCTTCGTGTTCATCGACCGCATGGTGGACCGCCGCGAACTCGAGCCGATCGCCCAGAGGTTCGCGCCGTGACCGCCCTCCCCGACTTCCCCGGAGCCGTGGGACTGAGCCAGCTCGAGGTGTACCCCTGGCCCACGGCGGACGATGAACACGGCGGCTCGCCCCACATGCACCTCGTCTGCTCGGAGTGCTACGTCGTCGTCAGCGGCCACGGCCGGCTGGAGACCCTCAACTACAAGGGCCACACGACGACCGAGCTGCACCCCGGAGACACGGTCTGGTTCACCCCTGGCACGATCCATCGCGCCATCAACGACGAAGACCTGCGCGTGATCGTCGTCATGCAGAACAGCGGCCTTCCTGAGGCGGGCGACGCGGTCATGACCTTCCCGCCCGCGCACCTCTCCCCCGAGACCTATCCGGACGCGGCCTCGCTCCTCGACGCCGCCGGGACCCCCGACCCCGAGCGCGCCCAGGCACGCAGGGACCTGGCCATCGAGGGGTTCAGGGAGCTGACGCACCAGTGGCGGCGCGGCAACCGCTCGGCCTACGAGGACTTCTGCGCGGCAGCCGTGCGCCTCGTCCAGCCACGCCTGGACGCCTGGGAGAAGACAGTCGACGAGGGTGCGCTGGCCGCCGCACAGGCGGCACTGCGGCAGATCGATTCGCTGCGTAACGGCGACTTCAACCACCTGTACAAGGCGACCGTCTCACGTATCCCCCAACCGCCCCGGCAGGCACTGGGCATGTGCGGTTTCCTGCGCGCCTACGACCCGGCACGCCGGGCCGGCACATCGGCCGAGCCCCAGTGACACCCCACCACTCGAGCACGTCCGAACAGGTGCTGACCTGCCCGGGTTCGAACCAAGGGAAGTGCTTCGCATGAGTTCGATGCTGCCGGAAGGCGATGGGAGCGCCGACGCGGCCACCGCCCCGATCTTGTCAGGGATGTATCCCGACCCATCGGTTTGCCGAGTCGGCGAGGACTACTTCCTGGCGAATTCGTCGTTCGAGTACAGCCCCTGCGTCCCGATCTGGCATTCCCGGGACCTGGTGTCCTGGCGTCAGATCGGCAACGCCCTGACGAGGGACGATCAGTTCCCCGCAGGCCGGTCGCCGTCGAGTCGTGGCATCTACGCCCCGACGCTGCGCCATCACGGGGGACGGTTCTGGCTGATCACCACGAACATCGACGACCCTCGGGGTGGTCATCAGCTCTACCACGCGACCGACCCGACCGGGCCGTGGTCGGCGCCGGTGTGCCTGACCGAACTCGACGGCATCGACCCGGACCTGGTCTGGGACGACGAGGGAACGTGCCTGGTCACCTACTGCTCGTGGTCCGAGACCGAGATCGGCATCAGGCAGGTCGCGGTCGATCCGGAGCAGGGCGTGGTCCTCGAGAAGCCGCGATGGATCTGGCACGGCACCGGCCTGGCCCATTCCGAGGGGCCGCACCTTTACCGGCGCGGCGACTGGTGGTACCTGGTCATCGCCGAAGGCGGCACCGACCGGGGCCACGTGGTGTCGGTCGCACGCTCACGCAGTCCCCGCGGGCCGTTCGAGGCAGCCCCGCACAATCCCGTCTTCAGCCACCGCAGCACGGCTCATCCCGTCCAGAACGTCGGTCACGCCGATCTGGTGGAGCGCCCCGACGGGGCGTGGGCAGCGGTGTATCTCGGTACACGGCCGCGCGGCCGCAGTCCGCGCTTCCACGTCAACGGGCGTGAGACGTTCCTCGCCGACGTCTCATGGGTGGAGGACTGGCCACACTTCAAGCCGGCGAGCGCAGGCGTCCCCACCGGGCAGCGGGACTTCGAGGACGACTTCTCCGCGCCCGGCCCGCATCTCAGGTGGGTCTCGCCAGGGGAGCGTCCCGACCGGTTCGTCCGCAGCGTGCCGGAAGGGGTGGTCGTGCGTCACACGCCGAGCGAGACCGGCGGGCCTTCGGGCCTGTTCACCCGGGTCGGCGGAGACCACTGGGAGGCCGACTTCCTCGTCGATCCAGGGGAGGGTGTGTTCACCGTCGCGCTACGGCTCGATGGTGCTCATTGGTACGGGCTGCGCGTCGCCGACGGCGAAGTCACGGCCGTCGCACGGATCGGACAGATCCAGACGGCTCTCGGCTCCGGCCCGCTGCCCGACTCCCCTGTCAGCCTCCGCATCCGATCCACGCCGCCGACCTGGAACGGACCGGACGACATCGAACTGGGCATCGGTGACGGAACCGGCACCGATGTCCTCGCCCGCCTGGACGGACGCTATCTCTCCACCGAAGTGGCGGGCGGGTTCACCGGGCGCTTGGTCGGCCTGTGGACCGAGTCTCGGGAGGTCCTTGTCCGCCGGGTCCGGTTCACCGAACAGCTCGCGTGACACCGTCCCGTGACGGACTCACTCCTATCCAGGCTATGCCTCACGAGGCGCTTCCTCGCCCAGGACAGAGCGACCCGGCGCACAACGGGCTGAGCCCGCCGCCACGGTCGTGGGCGCGGGGGTTCGTCAGGACGGGCAAGCGATGCGGCGGCGTGGAGTGCATCCGCATGTGCGTAGTGGCGAGTCGTCACGAAGGGCGACGGCCAGCACCTCGTTCTTGCCCGACCCGGCGCTGAGGAACAGCACCTCGACGACCACCACATTGACGATGACGAACGCCCACATCGCCCAACGCGCCGTGTCCCCCCTCAAGCACGGTGTCAAGGGTGACTGTTCGCTCCGTCACCCTCCAAGTACACCGGTGTAACACACCTGGGCACTGTTGGGGCGCCTTCACCTGCGCGCGAGGATCCCGCCTGGTGGAGCAATCGCGGCGGAGCTACACCCGGCGATTCCACAACCGTTACAGTGATGCCGACCCTGTCCATCGCGCCGGAGCCGACCTTGCCGAACCTGTCCAACCTCGAGGAGATCTTCTCCGACGAGGGTGACGGCGCCGTCGGCCCCGTGCGGTCGCCCGGCTGGCAAAGCAACGTGTCGCCGCAGGGTCTCACGGTGACATTGATCGCCGACTACACGTTCCCCGACCGGGCGTGGTTGCCGTCTGCGGCGATCGTGGCATTGCTCGGGGAGTTCCAAGTGACCGCGGGCGCCGCCCGTACGACGATCAGCAGGCTGATGCGCCGTGGGGTGCTCGAGGGCAGCCGGCAAGGGAGGTACAGCTCCTACCGGCTGACGTCGCGGGCCGCCGTCGATTTGTGGAGCGGCGCCAGCTCGATCGCCACCTTCACCACCCAGCCCGACTCATGGGACGGTCGGTGGACACTGATCGCCTTCTCCGTCCCGGAACAGGAGAGCACGCGGCGGCGCGCACTGCGCACCGCGCTGCGCTGGCGGGGGTTCGCGCCGCTGTACGACGCGCTCTGGGTGTCGCCGCACCCCCTGACCCCCAAGGGGCGGATCGAGGTGGCCGACCTGGCGCGGGGAGCGGTGACGGTGTTCCGCGCGCGGCAGGAGGAACTGGACACGGAGGTCGACCGCAACCCGGTCGAGGCGTGGGACCTGCCCGGCATCGCTGAGCACTACCAGGCTTTCATCGACCGTTGGAGCGGCCTGCTTCCGCACATCAGCACCGACCTCGTCACCGGTGCCGACGCGGTGCGCGCACGGACCGAGGTCATGCACGCCTACCGGCACTTCCCCATCCTGGACCCGCTGCTCCCCATCGGGCTGTTGCCGCCCGGCTGGCCCCGGTCACGGGCGCGGGAAGTCTGCGTCGCGGTGTACGACGGCCTGCTCCAGCCGGCTCAGGATCATGTCCGCGCCGTGGTGACCCGATTCGCGGAGGGACCACACCCCGACATCAGGGCTCACACGATCGCCGGCATGAGCGCAGGTATCGGCCACGGCTGACGGCCCGCCGCGAGTGTGATCGAGCGGTCCGCGGAGACACCACACAGCACCTCCCGGCCCCTGCGATCCATCGAATTCGTTTCGAATGCAACAGAGTTGGTCGCCAATGATTGACAGATCGGCACCCGATCGGGAATCTACCTGTTGCAAGACAAGTGGGAACGCTCCCAGGCGCAGCACACGATGAGCGGAAGGAGAGGCACCCCCTGCGCCGCTCCCGCAGAATCAACATCCCCGTCAGACAGGCGGGCAGGTGGGCAGGTGGGTGCGAAGGGCTTCTCCCTCAACGAGTCACGGTTCGGCCCATATTCAGCGGCTCGCCGCGCCACTGACGGCAAGGCCACACCACGCCGATGACCACCACGGGCAGGCCCGGAACGTCCTCCCCCATGCGTGATTCGCCGTCCTGCCCCCCCACGGCCACTCCCCCACCACCTCGGTCAGCCTCACCGCCGCGGCTTCACCAATGCCTCTGCGCGACACCTGACCGAGCAGCGCTCCGCACACCCCCCACACCAGGAGTCCTCATGACCATGCAACGGCGTAGTTTGCTGACGCTGAGCGCAGCCGGAGCTGCGGGCGTAGGTATGTCCCTGCTCGGCACGGGACCAGCAGGTGCCGCCGCAAGGGCCGGAGCTCCGACCCAGCGGTTCGCGGTCGGCGTGCGCCAGTACGCCTGGAGTCGCGGCAGCCGCCGGTGGACCAACTACGTCTATTACCCCGCCACCGGCGCCCCCGGTGGCTCCCCGGTCGCCAACGCCCCCGTTGCCCAGGGCGTCTTTCCGGTCTGCGAGTTCATGCACGGCTTCAGCAGCAGCCCGCAGAATTCCCTGGCGGTGATCCGTCCCCTGGCCGAGGCCGGGTTTATCGTCCCCGCCCCCCACTTCGCCAACCTCAGTGGCCAAGACGTCCACAACGGCAACCAGTCCAAGGACGTCTCCGAGGTCATCACCAGGACCCTCGCCCTCAACACGGCCGGCGACCCCGCTGGCCGGCCACATCAACACAGCACTCGGAGTCGGCGTCTCCGGCCACTCGATGGGCGGCATGACCACCCACGGCCTGCTCACGGCCTGGCCGGACGCGCGGATCACCGCCGCGATCCCCATGTCCTGTGTGGACATGGGCAACCCGAGCCCGTCGGTCCGCGCCAAGGCCCTCTTCATCCACGGCGACCGGGACGGAACGTGCCCGATCTCCTCCGCTCGTCAGGCGTATGGGGAACTGCCCGCCGCCAAGGCGTTCGCGGTGGAGCCTCTACGGCGACACCGGGGCCCGCGACCGCCTTCGCGCCGACGCCACTTCCTCCACCACCACCTGGGAATCCCTCCTGAGCTGAGGAGCAACCACGCGCGGCCCGGGTGCGCGCGTCTGCCGTGATCGCCGCGCATCCGGGCCGCGCAGGGTGCGTGGCCGCCCACGGACGCCCGCGAGGTCAGCCGCCGCGCAATCGACTGTGTTCGTTTCCCGGCCGGCGTGGACACCACCGCCCGAACAGCAGGCTGCTCCGGCCGCTCCCACTCGCACAGACAGATCCACTTGGGGGTCCGACACCCTCAAGGAGGCAAGAGAGGAAAGCTCATGGTTTCACTAGCAGGGAAGATCAGAGTCATTTGCCTTGCCGTCCTGTTGGCAGTTGCCGCCTCTGTGTACGGCGCGGCGCATCAGGCATCGGCCGATACCGTGGCACAGTCGAGCGCTTCGCAGATCGTGGCCGACATGGGCGCGGGATGGAATCTGGGGAACCAGCTGGAAGCCAATGCCAACGGATACCCCAACGAAACGGCATGGGGACAGCCGGCCGTAACACAAGCCCTCATCGACAAAGTAAGGGCGGCCGGGTTCAAAACCATCCGTATCCCGGTCTCCTATCTGGGACACATAGGGCCCGGCCCGGATTACACGATAAACCCGTCCTGGCTGAACAGAATCCAAGAAGTCGTCAACTACGCCTACAACAGGGGCCTGCATGTGATGATCAACATGCACGGTGACGGCTACAAGACCATCAACGGCTCCTGGCTGATCTGTGATTCACCCTCCCAAACAGCGATCAAGGCCAAGTACCAGAAAACTTGGCAGCAAATCGCAAACAGGTTCAAGAACTACGACCAGCGCCTGATCCTGGAATCCATGAACGAGGAGTTCGACGGGCAGTACGGCAACCCGACCCAACCGTGCTACTCAAACATCAACAGTTACAACCAGATTTTCGTCGATACCGTGCGCAAAACCGGCGGAAATAACAGCTCAAGGTGGCTGCTCGTTCCCGGCTGGAACACAAACATCGATTACACGGCGGGGAACTACGGCTTCACGGTTCCGTCCGACCAGTACCGCTCCCCCTCCATTCCCGCCAATGAACGGCGAATCATGATCTCCGTTCATCACTACAGCCCGTGGGATTTCGCCGGAGAGGAAAGCGGCACCATCACACAATGGGGACGAGCGGCGACCAACCCATCGAGGACGTCCACCTGGGGACAGGAAGACTATCTGGACTCGCAGCTGAAAAAAATGTACGACACATTCGTCGCGAAGGGGTATCCGGTAGTTGTCGGCGAATACGGCGCCATCGACAAGTCATCGTTCGATTCGTCAAACAACAGGTATCGCGCGGACTTTGCACGGGCCGTCGCGGCCACCGCGAAGAAATACGGCGCGGCCACCGTCTACTGGGACAACGGTGCAACCGATCGGTACGGGTTCGGGCTGTTCAACCGGCGCTCCCTCACGGTCACCCAGCAGGGCATCATCAACGCCATCATGACCGGCGTTAGCGGCGGTGTTGCCGGCTCTGGCCTTCCGTCCGGCACGTAGCAGGACCCCGAGTCGCGGCAACGGGTACATACCTCTACATACCTCGAGGGCGCGCAGTTGGGCCGGGTGGCGATGCCACACGGTGTGCGATCTCAACTGCGCGCCGACCAGCCGGAGAAGCTACCTACGCTGCTTCGCATCTGGGAGGTGGACGGCTGTTGCGGGTGAGCAGTCCCGCCGGGTGGCGGCCGCCTCGTTCGCGTACGGCCGCAGTGGTCCGGTGGCGGAACGGAATCCAGGTGATGGGCAGGACGCCGGCGCGCACGGTTCCGGTGCCGTCGCCGACAAGCCCCTGGCCAGGACTCCGCCGTCGTCGGCTTCGGCGGCATGGGCCCAGTAGTGGGCGTCGTCCTGGAGCTGGTTTCCGTGACCGTACCTCTGCGGGAGGTCAGGTTCCGCGGGAGTCACACTTCAGCCTGGTCCGTGCGACCGCCTCCGGCAGGTCCTGTACCCCAAGAACACCCTCAGCGGGGCGCGTGCACCACTGCCGGTGCTCCGTTACCCATGCCAGGTCCCACTCGTTCGACGAACGCCCCTTCCCTGATGCTTGAACTCGCTCAAGCATCAGGGAAGTCGGCTGTCCAGCTCAGAGGCTGCTCGGTAGCGCGACGGTGGGGCGGGGTGGTGTAGGCATGTTGCCGCCGATGAAGAAGCTGGGGTGCGGGGGCTGGTTGTAGGCAGTGTTCTGCCAGGCCAGGGCCGTGCGGTACTGGGTGTCGTGGAGGAGGGTCGTGATCCGCGTATTGGCCTGGTACGGCGTGGAGTAGATCCGCAGGGCCGTGTTGTTGGACGTCGGCCAGATGACCTCCTCGCGCCAGTCGCCGAGGAGGTCGCCGGACAAGGACGGCGTCGACTTGGTGCCGTTGTTCGAGTGGACTCCCGAGCCGGTGAGCAGGCGGGTGTCGCCGGAGGTGCCGTACTTGTCGATGTGGGTGCCGTCGAGGAGTTCGCGCGTGGTGTCGCCGTCCCACCACGCCAGGAAGTTGCTGGACCCGGGCTTACGACTGGCCACCACCGCGCCCTTGGGGTTGCGGACGCCACTCACGAGCGACGACCACGACTCGGCGCCCGCGCTGCCGGACCAGATGTCACCGGACACCCCCCGGCCGTTGTCACCGCCGGCCGGGGTGGACCAGAGGATCTGGCCGGTCCTCGCGTTCGCCATCCAGGAGGACGGCTTGGAGCTGTCCTCGTCGACCTTGAACTCCTCCAGACCCGGTCGGGACGGGTCGAGGTCGCCCACGTGCATCGCGTCCCCGTGGCCGTTCCGCGTCGTCCACAGGCCGTTGCCGTTGTCGTCGACGGCCATCGCGCCGTAGACGACCTCGTCCTTGCCGTCCCCGTCCACGTCCGCGACCGACAACTGGTGGTTGCCCTGGCCGGCGTAGCCGCTGTTGGCGTTGGAGTCGAAGGTCCACCGGCGGGTGAACTGCCCGTTCCGCCAGTCCCAGGCCGCGATCACCGCGCGGGTGTAGTAGCCACGAGCCATGATCACCGAGGGTCGGGAACCGTCCAGGTAGGCCGTGCCCGCCAGGAACCGGTCCACGCGGTTGCCGTAGGAGTCCCCCCAGGACGACACCGTGCCTCGGGCTGGGACGTAGTCGACGGACTGCATGGCCTTGCCCGTCTGCCCGTTGAACATCGTCAGGTACTCGGGGCCGGACAGCACGTAGCCCGAGGAGTTGCGGTGATCGGCCGAGGAACTGCCTATGACCGCGCCGGTTCCGTCCTTCGTGCCGTCGGCGGTCTTCATGGCGACCTCGGCCTTGCCGTCGCCGTCGTAGTCGTACACCTGGAACTGTGTGTAGTGGGCACCGGAGCGGATGTTGCGGCCCAGGTCGATACGCCACAGGCGAGTGCCGTCGAGCTTGATCCCGTCGACGATCGTGTTGCCGGTGTAGCCGGACTGGGAGTTGTCCTTGGCGTTCGTCGGCTGCCACTTCAGAACGATGTCCAGGGCACCATCGCCGTCGAGGTCGCCGACGGAGGCGTCGTTGGCCTCGTAGGTGTACGGCGAGTTGCCCGGTGAAGTGCCCCCGGACGGCGGGGAGATCGGCACGTCCTTGTACCCCGTGCGGAACTGGAGCGCGTGCTCGGACGGCGCCTGCTCGATGCCGTTCACCACCGCGCGCACCGTGTAGTCCGCCGAGTCCGGGGCGCCGGCGTCCAAGTAGTTCGTCGAGGTGGTCAGGGGCGAGGAGTTGAGTCTGGTGCCGCCACGGTAGACGTTGAAGGCCACGTCGTTCGGGTCAGTGGCCAGCCACCGCCACGACACCAGGTTCCCGCCGCCGGTGTGGACGCTGGTCAGACCCCGATCGAGGCGTTCCACCTGCCGTGCGGTCGCGGCGTGCGCGGTCTGCGGCAGTCCGGTGAGTGCGGAGAGGGCCAGTGCGGTGGCGGCCGTCAGGCCGCCGAACAGCCGACTGCTGGACCGGCTTCGGAGTCGCCATGGGCGCGATGCGGTGCGCGGATGCCGGTGCGGGTCGGTCACTATGACCTCCGATGTGGGGGTGGTATGAAGATCGCGGAGACGGCGGTCCGACCACAGATGTGGGAACGCTCCCATTCGCTGCGAGGGTAGAAATTCACTGATAGCCCGTCAAGCATCCTGTTGGCCTTTTCTGTTCGAGCGTGTTCGGATGCGAGCCGACGAGATGTCCCGTGCGCAGCCTCGTCCCTGTCGCCGCATTCCTTCTGGAAGGGCACTTGAACTGGGCCGACTCCCGGCCGTTCCAGAAAGCTCACGGCCGAGGCGCGGCGAGCCTCCGGTCCACAGGATCGCACTGCTTCTTCCATGGATTGTGGAGCAATGGTTGACAGCTTCCTGCCCGATCGAGAAGCTGCGTGATGCACCTGAAGTTCGTTGTGATGCGATTGCGTACCTCCGTCGCACCCCCCTGTGATCGCTCACAGGTCCAACCTGGAGGACGTCCCTGGGCACGTCCAGGCCGCCCCCTTCAACACGTGCCACTCGTAAGCACTCCTGCCACAGTTGTTGCCCCACCGAGGGAGGCGCATCGGCTGGATCGCACGCGGCCACACCAACTCCGCGAGTCTGAGAGGCAGTTGCTCCACCCATCCGCCTCGCTCCTCGAAATCTCTTCCTCACCACCCTCCTCTCCGTCGACCGCGATGGCTCACTCGCGGCCGACGGAAGGAAAGGACCGACCATGTCCCCGCGACCCCCCACACCAGTTGCCGGACGCATGAGCCGGCGAACCCTGCTCAAGGCCACCACCGCCACCGCTGGAGCGCTCGCCACCGCCGCCGCCTTCGCCGAACTCGAGACGCCTGCCGAGGCCGCGGCGAGCTTCGTCAAGGGCGTCGACATCAGCTGGGCACCTCAGATGGAGGCGCGCGGTTACTCCTGGAAGAACGCCGGCGGACAGACCCAGGACCTGCTGACCATCCTCAAGGGATACGGCATCACCGCCGTACGCCTGCGCACGTTCGTCAACCCTTCCAACGACCCGGCCGACGGGCACTGCGGCATCAACGCGGTGGCCGCCTTCGCCAGGCGGGTCAAGGCCGCCGGAATGTCGATCATGCTCGACTACATGTTCGGCGATACCTGGAACTCCGTCGGCGTGCAGAACCCGCCCGCCGCCTGGAGGAACATGAGCTACAGCCAGATGCGCACCGCGATGGGCACGTACGTGAACCAGACCATGACGGTCATGAAGAACAACGACGTGCTCCCGACCTGGGTGCAGATCGGCAACGAGATCAACAGCGGGATCTGCCGCCCAGTCGGCAGCGTCTCCAGCCCGGCGCAGATGACCGGACTGCTCAACGCCGCATACGACCAGGTCAAGGCGGCGTCACCGAACTCGACCGTCTGCGTGCACCTGGCCCAGCCACAGAAGTACGACGTGATGACCACGTTCTTCAGTCGCTTCGCCGCGAACGGCGGCAAGTGGGACATGTCGGTGTTCTCCTCCTACGGCAGCGCCGACGTCGCGGCCGGGATCGTGGGGAACATGAAGAGGATCTCCGACGCCTACGGCAAGCCGTTCCTGCACAGCGAGTTCGGTGGTCGGGTGGAGCGCGCCTCGTCCACCCAGGCCGCGCTGGTCGCCTACATCAAGGCCCTCAAGGCCAACGGCGGGCAGGGCATCTTCTACTGGGAACCGGAGTGCATGTCCCCGTTCACCGGTTACAACATGGGCGCCTGGGACTCCGCCACGCAGCGGCCCACCGTCATCATGAACGGCTTCACCCAGGCCTGAGCGACGGGCCACGGACCTCAACCCGGACAACTCTCCGGTCAAGGATGGGGATTGGTGATTGTAATGGGCATGACATTAGGTCTCGAAGGGTACGGGACCAGGCTGGGAGCAGTGGGTCTGCTGACCCTCGCGACGCTGGTCGGCACCGGTGCGGCGCATGCCGATGCCGCCACGCGGGCGCTGCCGGCCGGTTGTTCCGGCACTGCGCCGATCAAGTGTCACTACGCGGTCTCCCCCGGCAACTACGACGTGACGGTCTCCATCGGTGGTGCCGCTGCCGCCGAGACCGACATGTGGGTGGAGGCCCGGCGTCTGATGCTGCCGGCGACGAAGACGGCCGCCGGCGCCGCCGCCACGTACTCGTTCACGGTCAACGTGCGGCAGCCGGAGGGGCAGCCGACCGGCCAGGGCGGCACCGGAAACCCCGGTCTGGACATCCGGTTCGCGGGGAGCAACCCGCAGGTGTCGGCCGTCTCCGTGAAACCCGCGCCCCAGCCGCTGGTCGCCTACCTGGCCGGTGACTCGACCGTGTGCGACCAGCCCGTGGCCCCGTACACGGGATGGGGCCAGATGATCACGCCGGCGGTGGGTCCCGGAGCGTCCGTCGCCAACTACGCCGACTCGGGGGAGAGTTCGGGAAGCTTCCTGAGGAACTCGGCGCTCTTCCCGGCGCTGCTGGCGAAGGTCAAGACACACGACGCGGTCTTCATCCAGTTCGGCCACAACGACAAGCAGACCAGCGCGTCAGCCTTCCGCAGCAACCTCACCTCCATGATCACGCAGGTCCGCGCGAAGGGCGGCGTCCCCGTTCTGGTGACCCCGCCGGTCCGCCGGCAGTTCAACGGCAGCCGGCTCACGCCCACAGCACTGCACGTCAACGGCCTCGGAGTGAACCTGCCCGCCGAGATGCGCTCGGTCGGCACCGAGCAGAACGTGCCGGTGATCGATCTGACCACCAAGAGCCGGACGCTGGTCGAGTCCCTCGGCCCGTCCGCCTCCGCACAGCTCTTCCTGCGCTCATCCGTCGACGGTGTCACGGACAACACCCACTTCTCGCGGTACGGCGCGAGCCAGATGGGCGGGCTGGTGCTCCAGAGCATCCGCGAGCAGCGCCTGCCCCTGGCCGCGTACCTGCGCTGACCGACGCCCGGCGCCAGTCCCAAGGAGGGACCCGTTGAGGAACTTACGGATTCTCATCACGACCACGCTCTTGATCGCCTTGTCGAGCCTCGGTGTCGGCGCCGCATCCGCGGCGGACCGCGTCGCCACGAACTGCACCAGTGCCTCCCGCCCCCAGGCGCCGGCCACACGGGCGGTCGCCGCGCCGGTCACCGTGTGGCTGGCCGGCGACTCCACCATGGCCAACCCGAGTTCCGGCCGTTGTCCGGTCGGCTGGGGCAGCCAGTTCGACGCCCTGTTCAACAGCGACGTGACCGTCAAGAACCAGGCCGTCGGAGGCCGCAGCATCCAGACCTGGCTGTACGAGGGGAACGTGAGCACCACCAAGGGCTCGGACGGTGAGTGCCGCCTCACGTCCACCACGTACTCGTCACGCTGGCAGGCGATGCTGAACGCGAGCACCGGAATGAAGGCCGGTGACTACCTGTTCATCCAGTTCGGCATCAACGACTCCTCCTCGACCTGCCCACGACACGTCGGCCCGGCCCGGTACCAGCAGCTGATGACCATGATGGCGCAGGCCGCCCTGGCCCGGGGCGCGCACCCGGTGCTGCTCACCCCGGTGGCCGCCATCACCTGCTCCGGCGGCACAGCGACCAAGAACCGCGGCTTCGTCAACGAGACCTTCGCCGCCGGATCCGCCACCAGGGCCCCCGTCATCGACCTACAGACGCTCAGCGTCTCGCTCTACAACAGTCTGCGCTTCTGCCCGAACAACGGCGACTACGGAGGCAGCGGTCCCCTGGGCACCTTCTTCTGCAACGACCACACCCACTTCGACACCTACGGCGCCCAGCGGGTCGCAGGGCTCGTCGCCGGTGACGTGCGCCGCCAGAACCTCCCGCTCGCCGCGTATCTCAGGTAGCACGCGGCGGTGGGCGCGAACCGAGGCCGGTCGGTTCGCGGGTGGCCTCAATGACGGCGGTGCCGCAGACCGAGGACGTAGTCGTCCCTACCTGACGGTGGCGTGCGGAAGCGGCTTGGCTCCGACCGGGCCGCGGCGTGCGACGAAGGCGGAGGCCGCGGGTACGACCGGCGAGGCAACCTCCGCATCGGTGGTGACAGGAGGCCTCTCCATGGGTGAGTCACGGCTGGTCGGCTCGACAGTTGCGGTGGTTCCGGACCAGCGTGCGAGTCGGAGCCCTCGGCGGCCAACTGCACAGCGAGGAACTGGAGCCCGGCATCCGCGCGGTGCCGGTGGACACGACGTGCGCGCCGTACTCCACCACCCACCCGACGGCCAACGCAGCCCGGGCACGCACAGGACGCCCGCCAGGTCGCCGCTTCGGGCCCGGGCTGGGCTGCCTGGGTGCAAGTGGTCGTGCAGCAGCTGAACGGCGTCTACACCACCGACCAGTCGATGGTCATCGCCGGAGCGCTCACGTCCGTGATCCCGCTGATCGGGGTCTTCCTGATCGGCTCGCGCCACTTCATCGCCAACCTGGCCGCCGGCGCCATGAAGTTCTGAAGAAGCACGCGCGTGGTCCCGCCCTTCGAAAAACAGCTTGCGCACCTGCGCTGAGTTCTTCAGACAGGCACGAGTCCTACTGCCACACGGGAAAAAACACCTGACTCGGGAGATGACGCTGTGAGAACCGCGAAGTTCGGCACCCCTGCCCTCCTGCTCTCGGTGGTCACGGCGAGTTCCGTCGCCATGGCCCCCGGCTCGGCGTCCGCGAGCGCCGCGGCGGCCGGAAACACCTACTACGTCGCCCCGAACGGGAACGACGGCGCAGCAGGTACGCAGGCCGCCCCGTGGGCATCGATCGCCCGTGCACAGGCCGTCGCCAAGGCAGGCGACACGGTCTACTTCCGGGGCGGCACCTACGCCTACACCCGCGCGAACAGCGCCTGTCCGAGCCAGACCGCCAGAGTCGACGCGATCACCCTGAACAAGAGCGGCAGCTCGGGCAACCCGATCCGGTACCTGGCCCAGCCGGGCGAGAAACCGGTCTTCGACTTCTCGCGGATGACGGACAACTGCCGCATCAAGGGCTTCAACGTCACCGGCAGCTGGATCCACCTCAAAGGACTGGAAGTCAAGGGCGTTCCGCAGAACAACAACCGCAACGCCGAGTCCTGGGGGATCTGGGTCTCCGGCAGCAACAACATCTTCGAGCAGATCAACACCCACCACCACATGGGCACCGGCCTGTTCATCAACGGCGGGGGCGGCAACCTCGTCCTCAACTCGGACGCACATGACAACTACGACCTGCGCAGCAACGACGGGCCCGGCGAGAACGCCGACGGGTTCGGTTCGCACTACACGCCGGCCGGCCGCCCCGCGAACGTGTTCCGGGGTTGCCGATCGTGGTGGAACGCCGATGACGGGTTCGACCTCATCTCCACCTATTCGCCCGTGATCATCGAGAACTCGTGGGCCTGGCGCAACGGGTACGTGCCGGGGACGACGACGCCCTCCGGCAACGGAGCCGGCTTCAAGTCGGGCGGCTACGGCGGCGACTACGAAGCCAACGCGCCCAAGCACACCGTCCGCTCCTCGGTGGCGTTCCTCAACAAGGCGGCCGGCTTCTACGCCAACCACCACCCGGTGGCCAACGACTTCTTCAACAACACCGGCTACGGAAACCACCCCAACTTCAACATGCGTGGCGTCGACTCGAGCGGCGCCGCCGTCGGCCGGGGCAACCTGCGCAACAACCTCGCCTACACCGGAACGCCGACGTCGTACATGACCGGCACGAACGCCGCGTACAACTCCTGGAACCTCGGCGTCCCCCTGGCCGACTCCCAGTTCCACAGTGTGTCGACGTCCGGCTGGGACGCGCCCCGCCAGACCGACGGGAGCCTGCCCGTACTGCCCCACCTCCGTCTCGCGGCGAACAGCGCCCTGATCGACAAGGGCACCGCCGTGGGACTGCCCTTCAACGGAAGTGCGCCGGATCTCGGCGCCTTTGAGAACGATGGAAGGTGACATCGTGAAGCAAAGATCGCGTGTCGTTTCGAAGTACTGGAAGGTGGCCGCCGCCGCACTGTTGTCCGTGGCGTTAGCGGCACCGCTCTCGGCGGGAACCGCTGCGGCGGGGACACCTGCGACGAAGACACCGGCGACGAAGACATCGGCAACGGCGCTCCAGGACCAGGGTGCCGCCGCCGCACCGGTGGTGGATCGCGGCCTCAAGTACCTGGTGTCCGACTACCGGACACGCACTCCGTCGAAGTACACGGCTGACTCCTGGAAGCCCTTCGCCAAGGCGTTGACCGCCGCGGCCGATGTCGCGGGCGACACATCGGCCACCACGTCGGAGGTCGCCGCCGCGAAGACGGCACTGATGACCGCCGCCGCCGATCTGAAGGCCGCCGACGAAGGCACGTTCCAGACCATCACGAACAACACCTTCTGGAACGACACCAGCGGCAACCCCATTTATTCGCAGGGCGGTGGGGTCTTCAAGTTCGGCGACACCTACTACTGGTACGGCGTGCACTACACCGGCGCCGAGCTCTACCGGGCCAATCCGACGAGGAAGTACGACGGCAACGTCAGCTTCGTCTCGATCCCCGTGTACTCGTCCAAGGACCTGGTGAACTGGAAGTTCGAGAACCGGGTCGCGACGCGTTCCACCGGCGTGGGCAGTGGCGCCAACCTGGGGGGTGCGGGCTGGGTCGGGCGCCTCGGCGTCTCGTACAACGAGAACACCGGCAAGTACGTGCTCGCCGTGCAGATGTGGCACACGGGCAGGGGCGGGCACGGCGTTCTGCTGCTGCAGGGCGACTCACCCACCGACACCTTCGACTACGGCTACTTCCAGACCCAGATCACCAACTCGCCCACGACCGGCACCGGGGATCAGACCGTCTTCACCGACGACAACGGCAAGGACTACCTGATCTTCTCCAACCGCGAAGGACGGTCGCGCGGCTTCGTGGCCAAGTTCCGGGAGTCCGACTCGCTGCGGATCGAGCCAGGCGTGGAGATCCGCCGCGGCGACGGTCGCGAGGGCAACGCCATGTTCAAGCTCGACGGCAAGTACTACCACGCGGCGTCGGACCTGCACGGCTGGAACACCTCGGTCAACTACGTCAATGAGTCGACCAGCAGCAACGTTCAGGGCTCGTACAGCAGCGAGTACGTCCTTGCCGGCACCGAGATGGACTACAGTCACGTGACCCAGACCGGGTTCTTCGTGACGGTCAAGGGCACCAAGCAGAACACGGTGATCTACGCCGGCGACCGCTGGGCCGACTTCGCCTGGAACGGCATCGGGTACAACCAGTGGGTGCCGATCACCAAGACCGGCGCGAGGCCGCAGTTCCACTCGGTGAGCCAGTGGCAGTTCAACGTCACGACCGGAGAGTGGCGTGTCGGGCAGGCGAACAACTACATCCTCAACCCGGACATCCAGGCTGACCGCATTATCGTCTCCAGTGTGCGGGGATGGCGGAACCTCGGCGGTTCGGTGACCAACGTCAACGGTGGTGTGAACGGGTCTCGCTTCGCCCTCCAGGTGAGCAACAGCGGCGGCGTCGAGCAGCGGATCGAGTCGGTGCCCGCAGGCACCTACACCCTGTCCCTGCACGCTCGGGGTAGCGCCGGACAGGTCGTGATCACCGGCGCCAACGGCAGCCAACGCACCCTTAGCATCCCGTCGTCGAGCGGCTGGGCCAAGCGCGAGCTCACCGGCATCGCGCTGCCCGGCGGGGCCGCCACCGTCACCGTGCGGGCGTCGGGTTCGGGCGGCGTCACCGTCGACCAACTCTCACTGGTCAAGACCTCTGCCGACGCGCCATCGGGACAGCGATACGAGGCGGAGACCGCACCGGCGGTGTGCCAGGGCACGATCGACTCGAACCAAGCGGGCTTTTCCGGTAGCGGGTTCTGCAACGGCAGTGCCGCTGCGGGGGCCTTCGCGCAGTTCACGGTGACCCCGGCGACCGCTGGTACGGCGACGGTGGCGGTCCGGTTCGCCAATGGCTCCAGTAGCGGTACGAGGCCGGCGAACCTGATCGTCAACGGATCCACGGTGGGGACCGTTTCGTTCGAGTCCACCGGTGCGTGGACGACGTGGACGACCAAGACCGTGACCGTCCCGCTGAACGCCGGCAGCAACACCATCCGATTGGATCCGACCACGGCAGCCGGACTACCCAACGTCGACTACCTCGATGTCGGTGCCGCCACTGGCTGACATCCCACGCTCTGCCGGTCTCTTCGACCGGCAGAGCGTGCAGGGTCACGTCCGGTGCCATTGAGGACGACGGCCGAACGCGTGGGAAACAGCACCCGCCGCAAGTAAGTCACACCGTCAGGAGAAGGACATGAGCAGCAAGCGTCTGCCCCGCGTCATCGCGGGCACCACGACGTTGGTCACCATGGTGTCCGCGACCTTACTCATGGTGCCCGCGCCGGCCCACGCGACCTTCGGAACCGCGGACATCAAGCCGATCGAAAGCAATATCGCTGCCAAGCCCTGGGCCTCGGCGACGGCCGCGACCGGCTCGTCCAACGCCCGTCTGGCCATCGACGGCGACCCGACGACGTCCTGGCAACCCGGTAGTGCCGGCGCCCGGCAGTGGCTCACCGTCGACCTCGGTGGAACCTACGACAACCTGCGCAAGGTCAAGGTGCTCTTCCCGGACCGTGGCGTGGCCCACCGGTACGTCGTCGAGGCTTCATCCGACGGTCGCCGGTGGAAGACCATCGCCGACAGGTCCCACAACCGAGCCGTGTCGCGAGGGGAAGTGCACCTGTTCACCCGGCCGGGAACGCGCTTCGTCCGGCTGGTGTTCACAGGTGGGCAGGACCGTGCCCGGGCTGGTGTCAGCGAACTCCAGGTCTTCAACTACCTGCGCGACGACCTCACCCTCGGCGCCGATCTGTCCTGGATGGACGACGTCCAGGACCAGCAATACTGGGTCGACCCCCTGGCCGAAGACCGCGGCGCCGGGCCACACCTGCTCGACGTGGCCAAGGACCGTGGCATCAAGTACAGCCGGCTGCGGATATGGAACGAGCCGCGCAGCGAGAGCACCGGCCAACCGACGCCGATACCGCGCCAGGGCCCGGAGCGCTCACTGGCCTCAGCCAAGTGGATCAAGCAGCGGGGCATGGGCCTGGGGATCGACTTCCACTACGCGGACTCGTGGGCGGACCCGAGCAAGCAACCAAAACCACGCGCCTGGGCCGAGCTGGAGTTCGCGGACCTCTCCCAGGCCGTGTACGACTTCACCGCCGACTATCTGAAGCGGTTGATCCGGCAGGGCACCACGCCGGAGAAGGTGGCCGTCGGCAACGAGATCATCAATGGCTTCATGTACGGCAGCGAGGCGGCCCACATCGGCACGACGAATCCGCCGTACTTCGCCGACCAGGCCGATATCTACCAGTCCAAGCCCGGCGGTGGCCTGCTGTGGAAGTACTGGCGGTCAACCGACCCCGTGGAGCAGCAGCTCTACGACCAGTCGTGGGACCGGTTCACCACCCTGGCCGCGGCCGGGATCAAGGCCGTCCGCGACGCGTCACCGACATCCAAGGTCGAGATACACGTGATCGTCGACAAGGACAAGCTCGCCAAGACCATGGAGTTCTGGCACCAGTTCCTCACCCGGGTGAAGGCAAAGGGCCAGAACCCCGATGTGCTGGCCATCTCGTACTACCCGGAATGGCACGGTACGCCCGAGGCACTGGATCTCAACCTGAACACCATGGCCACCACCTATCCCGGCTACGAAATCGACATCGCCGAAACCGCCTACCCCGCGTCGGGCGGCGATGGCTCGCCGTTGCCCAACTCGCCGTACCCGCGAACCATTCAGGGGCAGGCGGACGCGATCCGGAGGGTGTTCCAGGCCGCCAACGACGTGGTCGGCAACCGAGGTTCAGGTGTCCTGGTGTGGGAGCCGGCCGGCTACCAGCCGATGTTCCGGGCCGTGCCCGGACTGGCGAACACATGGGAGCCGCACGCGTCCATCAACGTCTTCAACGCCAGCCGCGCCAAGCACATCCTCCAGGACACCATCTACATCGGCACCATGGTGAGGGCCGCCCCGAAGCTGCCCTCCTCCATCCGCATGCTCACCACCGCCAACAACAAGATCACCACTGTCCCCGTCCGCTGGCAGCCGTTGCCACCTGGCGCGACCGACAGGCCGGGTGAGGTGACAGTCACCGGGACGACCGGCACAGGACCGGTCACGGCGGTCATCGACGTCGTGCCCAGCCGGGCGAACACGACTTGACCACCTCATAGCCTGCTTCACCGACGTCGCACCGCCGAGACCACGACGGCACCGGCGACATCATCACTGCTTTCACAGCAGTGCTCCGCTCACTCGGTGGCCGACAGCAACAACTGCGGCAGCGCCTGGGAGAACCAGGCCGTGTTCGACCGGAACGGCCACACTCACCCCGACATCCGGTGCGCCCGACCAACCGCACGCCGCTCCTCGCGGGTGGCAGGAGCACCCACACCCGCTGTTGCGCCGTGCGCCCCGTCGACCTGTTGGCCTCTGTCGCCGACGGGACGCACCCGGCAACGGGGACCAGCCGAACGCCAAACCCTCCACCCATCCCCGCACCCAAGGAGTCACCATGACCCTGCGACGACGGACCTTCCTCAGCATGAGCGCGGCCGGAGCGACGGGCGTGGGCCTGTCCCTGCTCGGGGCAGGACAGGCACCGGCCGCCGCCGGGCCACTGGACACCGCGCCGACCACGCCGTTCGCGGTCGGCGTGCGCCGGTACAACTGGACCCGCGGCAGCCGCCCGTGCACCACCTACGTCTACTACCCGGCCACCGGCACCGCCGGCGGCAACCCGGTGACGGACGCCCCGGTCGCGGGCGGGGTCTTCCCCGTCTACAACATGACCCACGGCTACGGAAGCAGCCCGCAGAACTCCCTGTTCATCATCCGGGCCCTGGCCTCGGCGGGCTTCATCGTCCCCGCCCCGCACTTCAACCACAACTTCACCGACGTCAACAACGGCAACACCTCCAAGGACGTCTCGCAGATCCTCACCAACACCCTCGCGCTCAACGCGAGCGGACCGCTGGCCGGGCACATCAACACCGGCATCGGCGTCGGCGTCTCGGGCCACTCCCTGGGCGGCATGGTCACCCACGGTCTGCTGACCTCCTGGCCCGACAGCCGGATCATCTCCGCCAACCCCCAGTCCTGCGTGGACATGGGCAACCCGTCCAGCTCGGTCTCGGCCAAGGTCCTGTTCGTCCACGGCGACCGGGACTCGACCACGCAGTACTCCTCGGCCCGGCAGGCGTACTCGGAGATCACCTGGCCCAAGGCGTTCCTCACCTTCGTCGGCGGCAGCCACACCAGCTTCTGGAGCGATCAGCGCTTCCCGAGGACCGTCGTCGACTGGGCTCGCTGGACCATGTACGGCGACACCGCCGCACGGGACCGCCTTCCGGCTGACGCGTCCGGGTCCAACACCAGGTGGGAAGCCCAGCTGGGCGACTCCACCGGCGGTCCGGGCCTCTACACCCTGCTGGCCCAGCACAGCGGCAAGGCCGCCGAGATCAACGGGGCCTCCACCGCCGCCGGCGCACAACTCGTCCAGCGGACCACCAACAGTCGCCCCAACCAGCAATTCGAGTTCGTCGACGCCGGCGACGGCCACGTCCGCGTCAAGGCACTGCACAGTGGCCTGTTCCTCCAGCCCACTGCCACCGCGACCGGAGCAGACGTCGTCCAACAGGCCGACGCCAGCGCCACCAGCCAGCAGTGGCGCGTTGTCGATCACGGTGGTGGCGTGATCAGCCTCGTCAACCGGGAGTCCGGCCTGGCGATGGATGTCTGGGAGTACTCGACCGCCGACGGCGCCCGCATCTCCCAGTGGACCTACACCGGCAACCCCAACCAGCGCTTCACCCGCCGCCGCGTCTGACCGGAACGTGTCGGGGCACCGCTCGGGCAACAGGGCGGGCGGTGTCCCGACATGGCGCCGATAGTCCTTCGCGACTGACCAAGGGGTGTGCAGTCTGCACGCTCGCCGCCCGAGGGTGCGCAGAGATACGTCCGTCAACTGGCCCTGACAAGCCTACGGACGTGTCAACGCGTGATCAGGCAAACGGCGAGTCCGAGGAGGGCCTCGTGGATGTCGTCGCGTCGCTCCCATCGGATCCGTAGACGGCGGAAGCCGTAGAGCCAGGAAGTTGGGTCGGCCGCGAGGGCGAGGTGTCTGCCGTAGCAGGTCCTGTTCCGCGCGGCCTCCCGCCGAACCGGCCGAGGCAACCAGCGGTGTGTGCCGTGCCGCCGACGAAACCATACGGATACTGGCGCTGCACGACTCCCGGATCGTCCCGCTACGCAGCCGCCTCGTGCAGGAGGTCGGTCTCCTCGCCCGCCTTGGGGATGCGCCCGGTGTCCAGCAGATGATCGACGACAGGGGGGCGCTTGCGCCGTGGAGCTCGGCGGCGTCAAGGAGGTGCCGTCGTTCCGAAGGCGGAACCGACGGACGTGACCGTCCACCCGCACGACGCGCAGCCCACCGCCCCGTAGTGGTCGGGCAACGGCCACAGGCCGCAGCCCCCTACCGCGACAAGCCGTCCGCGGTCGCCGCACTCGCGGCCGACCACGGACGGCAGGCCTTCACCGAGGTGACCTGGCGGGAAGGCTCCCGCGGACCGATGCACTCAAACACGGCCTCGGCCTGGACCACTTCGAGGGCCGCTCTTGGAACGGCTGGCATCATCACGTCACCCTGGTCACCGCCGCCCGCGCGTTCCTCACCGAACAGCGCCTGGCCCCAAAAGCCGATACAGCCAACTCACCCTCTACCAGATGCTCGACGCCATCGAGGACCTGCTGAACTGCTGGACCGGCACCTGCACCACCTGCCACCGCCCCTTACCCAGAACAACCCCCACCAGGCACAACCCAAGAACCAGAGCAACCTAACGGAGTCCTACTAGTGTCCTGCGCCCGAAGTTCGTCGGTAGATCCCCGTCTTGCCCGGCCGGGGGGGGCAGCTGCTCGTCCGGCCCCGGCCTGTGAGTACTCGGCAGCACTAGGGGCGCCAAGAACTAACGACGAATTAATGGCGCAGGACACTAGGCCGTTTCTGATGGCTCTTGGACGGTGTCGCGGAGCCAGATCACGATCGCGGTGACGGTCAGGGTGCCGTTGAAGATGTAGTCGCGCTTGTC